>NZ_JBOGCL010000016.1:0-51144 GCF_050689095.1 Anaeroglomus insulsum | reverse complement strand
ACTAGGACGGCACAAAACCGAGCATGGGTATTGAGTCAATTTGGGAATTTAAGAGGACCAGGTTTTAATAGCATTGATGAATTTCCATATGCTTCTACGCTTGAAGGTGGATGGCCATTTGCAAAAGGATGTGCGGTACCATTGAAAGAAAACTTGATTCAAGGCGGTTATCTGAGAGCACATTATTATGGAATTCTTCGAAAACCAATGACGCAATTCCTTGTGCTTCCTGTGCCCAGATAAATTTTGTATTTTATAGAAGAAATTGAGAAAGAAATAGGTGATACATGAAGAAGTATGAAGACGAGAGAATTAGTTTCTTTTATCCGGAAGAATTCAAAATAACTGATGTTAAGTCGAAATATGGTTCATATACTCTTATCAAAAGAAATAAAAAATTATACATTACGATCGATTTAATTTCTTCGGATGCTATCGGTTCCGTGAAGAGGGTAATTCAAAGTCAACCTCCTCCAGAAGTTAGTGATACTGCAAAAGTAAAATATATGGAGTCTGTTGTAATCGGTGAAAAACAAGGGATTGGACATTTCGCAGAAACATATGATCACTCACGTAATTTGTGGGGGAAAATATACCGAATTCTTTTTAAAAGTAATACAGGAGGTTTGTATATAGAAATTAGTAGTCGAGAAGATTTCATTATAGATTCATATAAAGATATATTGGAGTCTATCAAAGTTAAAGAATAATTATGACGGCCTGCATCGGCAGATTTCGCGGACGGTTCCGGGCTGCGGCACGGAATACAAGGGCTATGACAGTCATAACCGGCTGCTGTGGGAGATGGACTTCAAGGAGCAGGTGACGGGGTATGCTTATGATGCCCTCGGCCGTCTGGAATACAAGCGTTATTATGCGGCTGATGCGACGCCGGGCGATTTCTTCCGGAAGCGTTTTAACACGTCTTTGAAAATCTTGCTCTCGGGTTGTTGTTTCTCGATAATATGATCGTTGGGGGACATGTCCTTATTTTAGTATAATATTGTCCAGTGCCCAGGTTGCCTGTTTTGACATTTTGAGATTTGTTGACATATTTCCGTGAACGGTTACGAAAATTGTAACCGATACATGCATGAAGCCATCAAATCATATGATAAATATCTTTTTTTATCATGAAAGGGAACACATGGAACGCAGGCAGGCAGGTATTGACATTTCGCGGAGGGATTTTCTCAAAACATCGGCCGTGGCGACGTTTTCGCTGGCGGGTCTGCATAGCGCCTTTGCCGCAGGCTCAGACAAGATTCGAGTTGGCGTCATCGGCTGCGGCGGCCGGGGTATTTACGACTCGACCAATTGCGTCAAGTCGGCAGACAATGTCGAGATTGTCGCCTTAGCGGATGTTTTCCCCGAACGGCTCGCGTCATTTCAGGAGCATTTCAAGACCAACCTGCCCGACAAAATCAACGTTACGCCGGAGACTTGTTTTTCCGGTTTTGACGCTTACCGCAAGTTGCTGGCCTGCGAGCTGGACCTGGTGATTCTGACGACTCCGCCCCACTTCCGTCCGGCCTATTTCCGTGCGGCTATCGAGGCTGGTAAGCACGTCTTCATGGAAAAGCCCGTGGCAGTCGATCCGGTCGGCGTGCGGTCAGTCATTGAAACGGGGGCGCTAGCCGACCAAAAGAAGCTGACGGTGCTGGCCGGCACGCAGATGCGTCGTTTGGAACCGCTGGTGCAGATTATGAAGCGCATCCACGACGGCGATCTGGGGCAGATGACCAGCGGCCAGTGCTACCGCATCGGCGACGGCATGACCGGCTGGGGACCGACCCGACGTCTGCCGGAGTGGTCGGATATGGAATGGCATCTTCGCCGCTGGCTGTTTTATACGTGGCTGTCGGGCGATTTTATTGTCGAACAGCATGTCCATGACCTGGACCTGATGAACTGGGCGATGAATTCCCACCCGGTGCAGTGTATTGCCCTCGGCGGCAGGCAGGCCCGGACGGATGCGATCTTCGGAGACGTGTACGACCATTTCGCGGTCGAATATGTCTATCCAGACGATGTACGTATTGATTACAAGGGTGCCCAGATTAACAAGATCACCGCACGCCACGAACATCGGATTTTCGGTACCAAAGGCTCGGCATTGTTCGATTTCGGCCAGGCCAGCATTAAGGGCGAAAAGCCGTTCGTATTTCAGGGCGACATGCCTGACCCGTGCCTGCGTCAGCATGCCGCACAGATTGACGCTATTCGCAATAGCAAGCACCTTAACGAAGCAGTGCAGATTGCCGAAAGCACGATGACGGCGATTATGGGGCGGATGAGTGCCTATACCGGCCGGGCGCTGCGGTGGGACTGGCTGATGAAGGCTTCCAAGCTCGACCTGACGCCGGAAAGCTACACCTTCGGCCCGCTGCCTGAACAGCCTGTGGCCGTTCCCGGAGTAACCCAGTTAATCTAACCCGCAATCCGAGGACAGTACTTGTGAATGCAATGGACCGACGCGATTTCTTGAAATATATCGCTGCCATCGCCGCCGCTGCAGGACTGACCGCTGTGCCCGCAGCCGCCCAGCAAGCCAACACCCGAAATCCCCTGCTCAAGGCGGTGCAGATTCAGATGCTGCCGGGGAATTTGTCGGATGTGGATAAATTCAAGCTGGCCAAACGCTGCGGCTATGCCGGCGTTGAGGCTGTGCCGCTGGAGTCGCTGGAGGCGTGCAAAAAGCAGGCCGATGCGGCGCGTGAGGCGGGCATTACGATTCACAGTCTGCTGTACGGCTGGTGGCCGCCGTTTTTGAACAAGGACGATGTGGCAAAGAAGGCAGTCGCGGAGATGGAGCACGCTCTTCGCTGTGCCAGGGTAATGGGGGCCAGTGCCGTGCTGATGGTGCCCAGCCGGGTGACGGACGACTATGCGTATGGGGATGCGTACCGGGATTCGCAGTCGCTGATTCGCAAGCTGATACCGCTGGCCAAAGAGCTGGAGGTGGTCATCGCCGTGGAGAACGTCTGGAATAAGTTCCTGCTCAGTCCGCTGGAATTCGCGCGATATATTGATGAGTTGGACAGCCCCTGGGTGAAGGCCTATTTCGATGTGGGCAACGTCATTATTTATGGGTTTTCCCAGGACTGGATTCGCACGCTGGGCAAGCGGATCGCCAAGGTCCATTTAAAGGACTTCAAACGCGATGGGTATCAGTGGGTCGATCTGGGCGAAGGCGATGTGAACTGGAAGCAGGTCAGCGCCGCACTGAATGAGATCGGCTACTGCGACTACCTGACCCCCGAAGTCCGCGGCGGCGACGAAGCCTGGCTGATGGAGCTGTCGCAGAGAATTGATAAGCTGGTCAAGATAAGCTAAAACGGTATCGTTAAAAGTATAAAGTAGGGATGCAACTGGCCTGCTGCCCGACAATTGGTCCGGTATGAGTGAGAGTATAACCGATACGCAGATTCTTGTTTGGGCTGTTCAGCACGTCTGACAACCTGGACAATTAAACCCCTGCCCATTTTCAATACCAAGATTTCTTTTGTATAAGATGGTGGTTGTAACGATATTTCCAATATCCTCTTTTGACAGCTTTCCGTTGACGTCTGATGTCCGATCATGCCAGGCCGTGTGTGGCTCGGACTGGCGGCCGGACGAGAATGGGTCACCGGCAAGCTCGTCGGAGTTGGCCGTTGCAGCTGGCAAGAATTCAAGAGCCTCCTTCTTCCCCTGGGCCTCCGGCGTGGAGTGAACCCTTATAGAGCAACGCGATTTGATTGACGGTCTATTGACTCTTGATGGCTTTTATGGCCAGCTTGGCCATGAAGGCCGCCGGAAAATGCCTCCGTTGCGTCATAATTCATACGTCCTTTCTTCTCTAATTGCCGACTGAATTATACCACAACCACCATCTTATACCCTGGTACTAAATTCGGGGAGTAACCTACGGCACGAATCTGGCAAATTTAGGCACGCCCATTCATACATTAAAATCTTTGATGGGGCACTCCAACATCCAGACCACGATGGAGTATTACATTTTCAGCTCGGACGAGAATAAGAAAAAGGCTGTGGAGGGGCTGAATGGGATATTGGGGGAGTAAGAAATAACAGGAGAGCAGTCCATTGCTGAACTGCCCTCCTCCGATATAAATGACCTGTCAGCTCGATTAGGAGCCGAAGGGGTTACATCTACCGCTGAAACAAGATAAATTGATCAAAACTCTATCTGTTTATTTTTGGGGTACTTTGCTCAGGGGAATACCTAATGCTTTGGCGACACCCTCACCATAAGCAGGATCTGCCTTGAGGCAGTTTCCAATGTGGCGAATCTTGATCATTTCGGGAGCATCTCCCATAGCACGAGCCGTGTTGCCAAACAGGGCTTCCTGTTGTTGCTTACTCATAATCCGAAACAGTTTGCCGGGCTGGGTGAAGTAATCGTTATCGTCTTCGCGGTAATTCCAGTGATCGGCATTGCCGTTAATCTTGAGCGGGGGTTCGGCAAATTCCGGCTGCTGTTGCCATTCACTGTAACTATTGGGTTCATATCCTCGTGTGCTGCCGTAATTTCCATCCACCCGCATAGCACCATCACGATGATAGCTGTGGAAGGGACAACGGGCTGCATTGACTGGAATCAGATGGTGGTTGACACCGAGACGATAACGCTGAGCATCACCATAGGAGAAGAGCCGACCCTGCAGCATCTTGTCCGGCGAAAAGCCGATACCCGGCACGATGTTAGCAGGATTGAAGGCGGACTGTTCGACCTCGGCATAATAATTTTCCGGATTGCGGTTCAACTCCATGACACCGACTTCGATTAGCGGGTAATCGCTGTGATACCATACCTTGGTCAGGTCAAAGGGATGATACGGCAGTTTTTCGGCATCGAGTTCCGGCATAACCTGAATATACATTGTCCACCGTGGGAAGTCTTTTTTCTCTATGCTTTCATAAAGGTCACGCTGGTGGCTCTCTCGGCACTTGCCAATAATCTTCTCTGCTTCTTCATCTGTCAAGTTCTTGATTCCTTGTTGTGTCTTCAGGTGGAATTTGACCCAGTATCGCTCATTCTTTGCATTAATCATACTGAAAGTATGGCTCCCAAAACCATGCATGTGGCGATATGTAGCTGGGATTCCACGGTCGCTCATTACAATTGTTACCTGATGCAGGGCTTCCGGAAGGGATGTCCAGAAATCCCAGTTGTTCAAAGCACTCCGCAGATTGGTGCGGGGGTCACGTTTAACTGCATGGTTAAGATCGGGGAATTTCAGCGGGTCTCGCAGAAAGAATACGGGTGTATTATTGCCTACCAGATCCCAGTTGCCTTGCTCTGTATAGAACTTGATGGCAAAGCCCCGGATATCTCGCTCGGCATCAGCAGCACCACGTTCTCCTGCTACGGTAGAAAAACGAACAAACAAATCTGTCTTTTTGCCAATTTGAGAGAAAATCTTGGCTTTGGTATAACGAGTGATATCATGGGTGACGGTGAAGTTACCGTAGGCTCCGGATCCCTTGGCGTGCATTCTTCTTTCCGGAATGACTTCCCGGTCAAAATGGGCAAGTTTTTCCAGAAACCAGACATCCTGCAACAATTGTGGCCCCCGCGGCCCGGCAGTCAGGACATTCTGATTATCAGGGACAGGAGCTCCGGCATTGGTAGTTAATTTTTTCTTTTCTTCCATAAAATTACTCCTTTGCTTAGTCTAATTATGTTTTTTGCAACATTTTTTGCAGAAGCCCTCAATCGTAACACGCAAATTTAAGACTTCACAATTTTTGGAGATATCTTCCGGAACATCGATTCCGTCATAATAGTCTGATGTAAAATCGATTATGTCCCCGCATTTCTTGCATTGAAAATGATGGTGTTTTTCAAGTTTGGGATCAAACCGTCTGGCAGTTCCATATCCTTCGACCTGATCAATCAGCCCCATTTCCTGAAACGAGGTAAGGGTTTGATACACGGTGTCCAAAGAAAGATGATGGAAGGTGCTTTTGAGTCTGTTGAATATCTGTTCGGGTGAGGGATGGTCGGTTGATTTAAGCAGTGCTTTATAGATGACAATCTTCTGATGTGTTACCCGCATCCCATGCTCTTTGCACTTTTTGCGAAAAAAGAGAATTTCATCTGGTTCATTCTTTATTGTCACGTAATTCCTAATAAGGCATTATGACAGGATTGTCAAGTGAACTTTTGTATTTTTGGGATAAGGCGGACAATAAGAGAACATATCTATAGGCAAACTGGCAATGATAGGAAATACAGTAATGCTAATCAGCACTCATTTCCCACTCAAATTCATTCACTACTTTTTTCTTGGCGACGCAAAACATACGCATTGGAGCATTTTTAAGGGTAAAAAGGGAGTAAAAACAGGTGCATGGAATCTCCCTAAGGTGTTATATTGAAGGGAGTTAAGAGAAATGGGCAGGGGCGGATTTGAACCGCCGACACACGGATTTTCAGTCCGTTGCTCTACCAACTGAGCTACCTACCCCTCAGCGTTAAGCTGACAAGGTATAGTAGTGTATCGAAAAAAACGGAAGTTGCAAGAGTCTGTCTGTCAAAAAGTCCTATTTTTTATATTTTAATGGCTGTAAGTTGCCAGACGACGATGCTTAACAGAATTAAGGCCAACCCAATCAAGATTGTCAGCTTGAAAATGATAGGGAACAATCGATAGGGATTGCGATGATTGATACATTGTCCCTCCGGCTGGGGATCGTCACTGGTCAGGGGGGATTCTTTGTCGTCTACCAGACGGTATAAGGCTCGAATCATGGCATATAAGCTCAATGAGCCCAGATACATTACAGACCAAAGCAGTCCATAACTAGCAGCTCCTGCTCCGATTGCCCCAGCCGCAGTAAGGACATTGAGCTGTAAAGGCGAGATATTCCCGAGGATGCTGTTGAAGGCCTCATCTTTTGGCAATTCAGGCTCTATAATGTCCTCTGATACGGTTTCTACCAAAGCAATTTGTTCTGGAATGATACACGCTTCTTTGAGCTTATCCAAGGCTCCGGCCTGCTGCATCAGCTCGGTCTGCTGAGTCCGGTAATGGTGTTGTTTTTCCGGCAATTTCTGGAAAAACAGCACTGAAGCCAGGGCCGCCAGGATTGCTCCCAGCAGCGCCACACCCTGTATAATTGTTTTATCCTGTTTGCGTATCGTCATTTTGAGTCGGTCTTTAACTGTATCTATGTTAAAATATAGAAAATAGTCGGGCGGAAGAAAAATCCCTTAGATATGTGAATTAGGATTGGGATAGAAAGAGGATGCCCCGAAGTCTGCCCAAAGGCCGGCTTCGGGGCATTGCCTGCGCGGCTCTCCAGGAGAGCCACTTGTTATGACAAGCTCGCAGGCATAGGTCAGTTATAACACGTGATTAAGCCTTTTAACGGGGTAAGTTAAGGTCTGCTCTACAGTCGGTCCGCCCCATTCCGGCAGGCCATCGAAGATACTTTGACACTTTAATAGTCCCAAGCTACTCCTTGACCGACAGTTGGTTGAATATGTGTAACCAAGAATATGTATTGCAATTTCAGGTTTCACGATATTTATCTGCATTCATTCTGCTGATCATATCCACGTGCCATCCATTGGCTTGCGATGAATGCGAAATCAGCCAAATCCATTTTGCGGTCGTTGTTTAGGTCTGCACTTGGCTTATTGCCGCAAATTGGCGGCACTATCGGCAGTTCTTCCGAGTCGGGACCAGTTGTGCTGCCTTTCCTGGCAAGCGCCAACCGCTATCATGACTGATATAGAGATGTGTCCGTCATTGAGATTAGGTTTGCAGCCTTTGCTGTCGGCTGGGTTGCCTTTGTCGGTGCAGGAGCTGGTCTGGCCGTCCAGCTCCCATACCTGCTGGCCGTATTTTACAACCCCTCCGGCAGAAACCGATAATAGGCATCGTACTCCCGAAAACCGCCCGTGTCGGTAACGGCTTGAGGGCTACCTCAACGATTTGTCACAGGAACCACCGTTGGGTCGGATGGCCTTTGGAGCGATGTTACACGGCAGCATCTTTTTTAACGAAGTCCCTTAGGCTCCCGGCACAGGGGGGACTTGAATGTCTTCTGTCAGCCATTGTTCGGCCAGAATGGAAAAATCCTCGAGGGCAACGAGGCCGTCACGATTCAAATCCGCAGACGGACGCGTGCGAATATACGGATAGGTCTGATGTTCTCCCACCTCCCACAAATGCACAAAATCCCATCCGGCGTGAATGTAGGTTATGGCCTGTTTCATCTCGGCCGTGGGCTTACCGATGCCGCCGTTGCTGGCCATCTGGCCGCTGGCTTCGATGTCCCAGAAGGAATCGACAACGGTTGCGCTGTCGTTCAGGCCCACCAGACCGCCGATGTGGTGTGCCTCGGGACTGACCGCGGTAACCGAACCTGCTGCATAGCATTTTGATATGGTCGAGACAGCGCCGGGTTCGTGATGGATCCATCCAACCAATCCGCCGACCATTTCATACGGGGGTTCCAATTCCATAATGCTGGAGACGGAGGCCTGTGAATAGCAATAATTCAAACGTCCACCCCAGAGAAAACCAACCAGCCCGCCCAGATAGCGGCTGCCGACAACCCGACCCATCGTATAACATCCCCGAATCATATTGTACGCTCCGCCGGTAGCTCCGACAAGTCCGCCAACGTACGAAATCCCCTTGACGGTACCCTGGTATGCAACCGCTTCAAGCGTTACCGTATCGGTACGTCCTACCAGCCCCCCAACCCAATATCGGCCTTCCACAAAAGCGTTTTCCAGCCGGACATCCCGCACTTTGGCCCCGCCCCAAAGATAGCCGAATAATCCCACATTATCGACGCCCGGCTGAGAAATGACGGCATTCCGGATGGTCCAGCCGTCTCCGCAAAACTCGCCGGTAAATTTGATTGTGCTGTTGCCGACCGGTGTCAGCGTCAGGCCCGCCAAATCCAGAGATCCGGTCAGCTTGAAATGCTTGTCCCAATCCTGGGGTGTGGTCATTAAAACCTGCCAGTCGGCCGGGGTGGATATCCGATAAGGATTGTCGGCGGTTCCGCTGCCCCCGCCGCTGTAGATGCCCGCCCAGGTAATACTTGCCAGACATAAAAAGCCTGTGATGACGATTCTCTTCATAGCCTCTTTCTCCGATATTAAAGGAATACCCTGTTAAGAAATCAAAACACTGCCTCTGTGTTCTGCTGATTTATGGTCCGATATCCCCCGTTGCAATTCCCGCCAATAATGGGATAATTATACTATTTATCTCCTGAAAAATCAAGCAAAAAGTGGGGTTGGGACAGCTTTAATCCCTGGAACAACCGCTGTCCCCGTGTGGCAATTGGGCAGATAGCCTCCGGGGCCTGGCGGTCAGGCAATCCGAGATTTGGGGGCAATAGAAATGTTATACAAAACAAGGTGAGTTCAACCCGAATACAAGCTGAACTCACCTTGTTCATTTGGTTTTAGGAGCAGCCCATCGAGTTGCCGCAGTTGAAGCACTTGTAACAGGTGCCGTTGCGGACGGTGATGGAGCCGCAGACATCGCAGGCAGGGGCATCGTCCTGGAAGTGGTCAAACTGGGCATTGAACTGCTGCATGATTTGGGCATCGCCGGTGCCGGGTTCAGTGAGGACCGAATTGACCAGTTCGGCGACTTTGTCGGCTAATCCTTCACCACTGAAACGGCTGGACAGGGGCGATCCGGCCTTGGGTGTCGGGGCGGTTTCGCCATTACCGCCTTTTTCACCCGGGGCAACGGTTTTTTTCTGGATGGCCCGGGCCTGGTCGATTTTTTTGGCCAGATCCTGGGTCTTTTCGACAATCTGCTTGGCTGTTGCGGCAGCGGGGGATTCGGTGGCTGCTGAACCGCCGCGATTGGGGGTATTCTTCTCGGCATATCCGGGAATGAACTGACAGCCCATCCAGCAGAAGATATAGTCGATCAAGCTCTTGGCAAACGGAATATTTTTGTTGGAAGTCATCCCGGCCGGCTCAAAGCGTGCATGACGGAATTTTTCCACCAGGGTAATCAGCGGCACGCCGTATTGCAGGGCCATGGATACGCAGGTTCCGACGACATCCATCAGGCCGCCGACGGTGCTGCCTTCCTTGGCCATGGTGATAAACAATTCACCAGGCTGGCCGTCTTCATACAGGCCGACGGTGAGATACCCTTCGTGGCCGGCAACCGAGAACTTGTGGGTGATACTGTGACGCGTCTCGGCCAGACGTCGGCGGAACGGTCTTTGCGGGGCTGCTTCCTCGGTTTTGGCGGTTTTCTTGTCGGCTTTGTGGGCCTTGCTGTCGGTATTGACCGGCTGGAGCCGCTTGGACCCGTCGCGATAAATGGCGACCGCCTTAAGCCCGCGTTTCCAGCCTTCCATATAGGCCGACATAATTTCTTCGGTGGTGCTTTCCTTGGGCATGTTGATGGTCTTGCTGATTGCACCCGACAGAAACGGCTGAACGGCAGCCATCATTTTAATATGAGCCATATACATAATATGCCGCTTGCCGTTTTTAGGCTTAAAGGCACAGTCGAAGATGGCCAGATGTTCCGGACGCAGCTTGGTGGAAGTCTCCACGGTATCGTCTCGGTCGATGGTATCGGTGATTTCCTTGATGTCTTCGGGGCTGTATCCGAGGCGTTCGAGAGCCATGGATACGGTTCGATTGACCAGCTTAAGCATTCCGCCGCCGGCCAGCAGTTTGTACTTGACCAGAGCGATATCCGGCTCGATGCCGGTGGTGTCGCAATCCATCATAAAGCCGATCGTGCCCGTTGGGGCCAGGACGGTTACCTGGGCATTACGATAGCCATACTGGCTGCCGAGGGTGAAGGCCTGATCCCAGGCATTCTTGGCGGCATTGAGCATATAGTCAGGGCAATGGACTTCGGGGATATTGTAGGCATGTTCCCGGTGCATCGAGATGACATTGAGCATGGGCTGACGATTCTTTTCGAATTCGGAGAACGGGCCTTTAAAGGAGGCCAGCTCGGCACTGACACTGTACGCGGTGCCGGTCATGATTGCGGTAATGGCTGCTGCCCAGGTGCGGGCTTCGTCGGAATCGTATGGCAAAGCCAGGCTCATGACGAGGCTGCCGAGGTTGGCATAGCCCAGCCCCAGCGGGCGGAATTTATGGCTGTTTTCAGCAATTGCTGCTTCCGGATAACTGCCGTTGTCGACAAGGATTTCCTGGGCGATGATATAGAGCCGAATTGCCTGCTTGAAGCTTTCAATGTCGAAAGAGCCGTCTTCGCGGCGGAATTTCATCAGGTTCAGGGAAGCCAGGTTGCAGGCGGAGTTGTCGATGAACATGTATTCGCTGCAGGGATTGGATGCATTGATCGGACCTGAGTTGGGACAGGTATGCCACTTGTTAATCGTGGTATGATACTGCAGGCCGGGGTCGCCGCAGATCCGGGTGCCTTCGGCAATCAATTCCATCAGTTCGCGAGCGGAGTGCTCTTCGACGGGTTTACCGGTGGTAACTGAAATGGTCGTCCACTTGCCATCTTTTTCGACGGCTTCCATGAAGTCATCGGTGACACGGACCGACAGGTTGCTGTTCTGGAACATGACACTGTTATAGGCCTCATCGGGGCTGAAGCCTTCTTCGATTAAAGCCCAGACCTTTTTCTCTTCTTGGGTCTTGCAGGTGACGAACTCCCGAATGTCGGGGTGATGGATCTTCAGTGACTGCATCTTGGCAGCACGGCGGGTTTTGCCGCCAGACTTGATGACGGCGGCAATCTGGTCATAAACGCGCATGAAACTCAGCGGACCGGAGGGTTTGCCGCCGCCGGACAGCTTTTCCCGGCTGCTGCGAAGGGTGGACATGTCGGTGCCGGTACCGGAGCCGTGTTTGAAAAGCATGGCTTCACTGCGAGCCAGCCGCATGATGTCGTCCATCGTGTCCTGGACCGACTGGATAAAGCAAGCCGAAGCCTGGGGGAATTCATAGCTGCTGGGACAGGGCATGGGTTTGTTTAACTTCTGATCCCAATAGAAGTTATGTTCACTGCCCTTGATGCCGTACACATCATACAACCCGACATTAAACCACACAGGCGAGTTAAATGAGCCATACTGATTGACGCACAACCAGGTTAATTCATGATAGAAATTGTCTGCATCGGCATCGGTTGCAAAATACCCATCTCTTTTGCCGCGATCGGCAATCGCTCTGCAGACGCGGTGGATGAGCTGTTTGACCGAATTTTCCCGCTGGCCGGTGGACACATCACCATAAAAATATTTACTGACGACAACTTTTGTCGCCAATTGGCTCCAATTGGCCGGTACTTCGACATCTTTTTGTTCAAAAATAGCTTTGCCGTTTTCATCGCTGATTTTTGCGGTCCGATGTTCCCATTCAATCTGGTCAAAAGGATGCACGCCTGGTGTTGAAAAATACTGCTCTATTTTCAAGCCGCGTTTTCTTTGCCCTGTTGAGCCAACCCAGGGCTGAAAACCCGACACTGTGGTTCCTAAATCTGGTTTTGAAATCCGTTCTTCTGACATGGACGAGGCCTCCGTGTATACCACTATATATTGTTGTAATTCAGTGATCAATATCAATATGTTGCCAATAATTACTACGACATCATAACGTTCCAGGCTTGAGCTTCAAGCTGAAAAATCAAAAAAAATATGAGGTTTTTATTAGTCCTTGTTTTTAATGAACCTATGAAGAAAAAGTTTTTTTGTTTATTTTTTTTATCTGCCTGAAAAACCGCCTCAAAAAACAAGACAATCCTGATCGTAATTTCTTATCCTATTTGAAATAAAAGAGATACGCGAACTCAGATCGGCGGATGCTCAAAATCGTTTTAAACCAAAGCACAAGCGGATGATTTTTGGAAAAGAAGGGCGGGTTGAGGGGATTAATAGTAATTGTAATAGGTTTATTTCAGACTTATATAGTCTTGATATGCAAGTTTGGAAATCGGGTAAACGCCAGGATCGGAGTCTGGGGTATTGTAAGATAAGTATAAGTATAAGTGGAAAAATAGGTGCCGCTGTCTGTAGTCGCGTTATACCGGCTTGTATTGCAAATGAAAAAGACGATGTATTATGATGGTATATTATCGTTATCGTTGAACTTTTCAAAACGCTCTTATCCTGACCAGTTCTGCCTTGTTTCTCAATTCCCAGGTTTCCATGTCGGGCAGAATAGAACAACAACATACCGGGCAAAACAAGTTGCCGAAAAAAGATGGAACATCGGGAATTCTTCTGCTACAATAGTTTGACTATAAAACAGAAATGTGGAGTAAAGCATGGCCAGAAATTCAGGTTCAAATGGACGACGTGAGATGTGTAGTTTTTGCGGCCGTCCCAAAAAACAATATGAGGTGTTTGTCGAGGGCCCCGGCGGGGTGTTTATCTGTCCGGAATGCGTGGATTTGTGCTCGACAATTATCAAGCAGGAACAGCGTCGCGGCAAAAGTAAGGCCACGACCAAAGATGTTCCAAAACCCCGCGAAATCAAGGAATTTTTAGATCAGTACGTTATCGGTCAGGATGACGCCAAAAAGAAAATCTCCGTGGCGGTGCATAACCACTATAAACGGTTGCTGCATACGGACAGTAATGATAACGATGTCGAAATCGAAAAATCGAACATTTTGCTGATTGGGCCGACCGGATCCGGCAAGACCCTGCTGGCTCGTACTCTGGCCCGGATGCTCAATGTACCATTTGCGATTTGCGATGCAACAACTGTGACCGAAGCGGGTTATGTCGGCGAAGACGTCGAAAATTTCCTGCTGCGTCTGCTGCAGAATGCGGATTATGATATTGAGGCTGCCCAGCGGGGCATCGTCTATGTCGATGAAATCGATAAGATTGGTAAGACGACTCAGAATGTCTCAATTACACGAGACGTATCCGGCGAAGGTGTGCAGCAGGCTTTGCTCAAGATGCTGGAAGGAACCATTGCCAACGTGCCTCCGCAGGGCGGTCGCAAGCACCCCGAACAGGCCTATATTCAGATTGATACCAGCCAGATTATGTTCATTTGCGGCGGTACCTTTGTGGGGCTGGATAATATTATCAAAAAACGCCTGGGCAAACGGCTGATTGGGTTTGACAGCGAACAGGGCGGCAAGCGTGAGGATAAGAAAGTTGACTATAGTACGGTTATTAAACAAGTGACTCCGGAAGATATCATTGAATTTGGTATGATTCCAGAGTTTGTAGGTCGTCTTCCGATTATAACAGCTCTAACCGCTCTCGATGAGCAAGCCCTTGTGCAGATTCTGACCGAACCCAAAAACGCTCTGGTTCGCCAGTATCAGAAGCTTTTTGAGATGGAAGATGCCACGCTGGAGTTTACTCCGGAAGCACTTAAGTTATTGGCCCATAAGGCGATAGCGAGGGATACGGGAGCCCGTGCCCTACGGGGTATTATGGAAGACCTGATGGTCGAATTGATGTATCGTCTGCCGGAAGAGCCCAAGCCGGGGAAATATGTGGTTACGCCGGAGATTGTTGAAGGCAAAGTCGATTTATTTGGTAAAGGACAGAGCCTGAAAGAATCCGCATAAACGCGAAACGACAAATCACATCCATACAATGGCTGTTTAAACGGATGACATCATTGTCATCCGTTTTTTTTGTATCAAAAGCATACACTCGGAGTTTCCATCTTTTTTTTAGCCCCGCAAGAGGCTGTTTTTTAGGATTTAATGGTGGTTTGGGTAAAATGGCATAAGGGTTGCATTATGGAGTTTGGCCGGCATAGTGCGCCGATCATGTAAAAATGTTGAACAATGTAAGCAGACAGTGGTTCAAGGATGAGCCAAAACGATCTTTTTATTGACAAT
This sequence comes from Anaeroglomus insulsum, assembly GCF_050689095.1. Lineage (NCBI taxonomy): Bacteria > Pseudomonadati > Planctomycetota > Phycisphaerae > Sedimentisphaerales > Anaerohalosphaeraceae > Anaeroglomus > Anaeroglomus insulsum. The sequence goes on along the minus strand of NZ_JBOGCL010000016.1, from coordinate 36,331 downwards.
CTCGAAAAAGGCCCAGGCAGTTCGGAGCCGTTTGGTGCGGGTGTAAATATGCATCCGACACAAGACGAATTGTTTGTTGGCGATTTTTCGTTTATTAAAGATCTGACTGTCCAGACCTCGTCCCGCAAAAAAACAGGTGTATTAAACGCCAAAAGCAATCTGAATCCATTGTATGCTATTTTGGGAGTAAATGTCCTGATTACAATTGTGCTGGCTGGTATGATTTGGCTGCGTCCGGTGAGTGTTGTGGGGCCGGTCCCCGTCCAGGCAGAGCAGCCTCCACAACCCCTTTCTGAGCCGATTTCCGAGCCAGCAGTACAGACCCCGCAGCCGCAAGCAGCCCTGGTGATACCAAGTACTCTGACTGAAGGGGAACGTGCTCAGTTGCAGCAGGGGGTTTCATTAAAAACGGCAGATGCCTATTATGCGGCCAAAGACTATGCCAAGGCCTGTTATGTCTATCAGCAAATCAGTTCGAATCTGTCGCCGTCCACCCTTGAAAATGAATATCTTCTGGACTATCTGAAGCTCCGCATGGCGGTCTGTCTGCAGCGGCAGGGCGAAGCCGCCGGACAGGATGGCTTATTTAGCGCTGCGATGCAGAGTCGTTCGGCGATGGTGCGTGGGCTTGCCAGCTATTATATGGCGACAACCCATTACCAGAATCGTGAATATCTCTCGGCCCGCAAGTATGCCTATCAGACTGCGGCGCTGCTGAAGGCATTTGAAGGGATTTTGCCGGCCAGTCTTGAAGAAGACCTGTATTTCCTGGCGGCTGAATCGCTAAGCCGTTATGTAATGGGGCTTTATGCCAGCGTAATCGAGCTGCCCGGACATTTGTGGTCGGACAGTCTTGGTGATATCTGGCCCAGCGATATGGATCAGCCGGCCCTGTGCGAGATGCTGACCCATGCAGGCCGCAAAATCAGCGAAGGGGCTGGCACGCCGAGAATTGTGTATGATACTTATCGTACTGTCGGTTCACAATGGTCGATTGTTTGTCTCCAGAGTCCGCTGGAAGAGATCCTCGTTAAGATGGCGACCCAGTCCGGTACGGGGTTGAGGTGGAAGACGATTGATTTGGTGGTTCGCAGTCGCCCCGTCACGGCGTACCTGCTTTATGTGCCGCAACAATATGCCGCCGAAGTGGTCAGCGGGGCAGCTGGACTGATGTGGAAATTTGATGGTCAGACTGCGTATGTGATTAATCCGGAACACTACGATGACATCGACAGTTACCGGAAGGATCTGGTTGCAGAATCGATTTCCATGTGGCAGCGTTTTCTGCTGCGGTATCGCGGGGATCATCGGGCGCCCAATGCCCACTATGTTCTGGGGCAGATGTATCAGCTGGACCATCAGTATGCGGCCGGTCTGGGGGAATATAAGCTGATTCAGAGTCATTTTGGTCATAATCCGCTGGCTCCGTTTGCTTATCTGGAAGCCAGTAAAATCCGTACGGTGATGAAGGATTATGCGGGGGCCAGAACGGATTTGAATGAAATGCTGCTGCAGTATCCGGATTGCAAGGCAGCAGATCAGGCAACGCTTTATCTGGCTCAGGCCACCCTCGAAAGCGGGCAGATTGCTCAGGCTGCGGATTTATTCAAGAAAGTGTTTCAGTTGGACTTAAACCGTCCCGGCAAGATTGATGCGGCCTATGGTCTGGGACGCTGTGCCTATCTGCAGAAAGACTGGATGGCCGTCAGAGAATGGCTGGGACGGGCGATGGAGCTGATGACGGATCAAAATGATTCCCGCATTGTGTCGATGTGTTCGATGCTGGGAGCAGCCTATATTGAACTGGGACAATATCAGCAGGCTTCCCGGGCATTGCGTATGGCGCTGGGCAGCAAAATGTCCAACAGCGATTATGTGCAGATTATCCGGGAGCTGGCAGAGGCTGAGATGCGGCAGTCGAATTATCTGGAAGCACTGACGATTCTGGAAGGCATTCCGATGGATCGTCTGAATCAGACCGACTCCTGTGAGATTTTGATGACACGGGCCAAAGTACTGCGGTCGATCGATGCGGCGGAAGCTGCGGTGTCGCTGCTGCGGCGCAAGATAGAATTCATTGCCGATTCGCAGCTTCGGGCCTGGCTGACGCTGGAACTGGCCGAATGCTATTTTGTACAGGGCGATTATGCCCTGGCCCGCCGGGAGCTGAATGAAGTCATGGCTGATATTCAGGATGTCTATCGGGCTCAGCAGGCCGGGCTGCTGCTGGCACGAATTGCCGAAAAGCTCAAGCAGCCCAAACAGGCCGAAGCGATTTGTCTGACCCTGTTGGCCAACCCCGAAGGGGATTCCGAGATACGCAAACAAACATTTGAAATGCTGGGACGCTTGTATACCGAGCAGAAGGAATATGACAAGGCGGCACTGGCTTTTGCGGGTATCAGTCCGCAGGAGGTCAAGCCATGAGTATTGGATTGCATATCATTCTGTCGCTGAGTGTGCTGGTCTGTGGCAGTGTGGATGTTTCGGTCAATCCCAATCCGGATGTCATCGAAAAATCCGGTCAGCTCCAGCAGCAGATCAAAATGCTCCAGGTGTCGGCAATGGAGCCAAATCAGCCGGTTAAGCCCGGTATGCTCAAAGATATGATCCAGCAGCTCCAGTCGCTGCGGCTGCCGAAGCTGGCTGGCCAGGCGGCTTCGGTGCAGGAAGCGGCAACCGGGACAGACCAGGACCATACGGATTCGGCTCAAGCCAATTCCAGCAAGCCGATTCAGCCGTCTTCTGCTGCGGGGCCTGCTGACCCTAATCTGGCCTGGCTGGATCAGGTGACAACGCCGCTGAATGCAATTGCCGCCGCGGATGCCTTGTACCGGCTGGGTGATTTTGCCCGGGCCAAGCGATTTTACGACATGGTGACCGCGGATACCACAGGCTCTGCCCATTCGATTCGGTCCTGGGCGTTATATCAATCGGCCAATTGCCTACGCAAGCAAAATCCTGAGCGGGCTGTGGAGCTGTACAATCTGCTGATTGCAGAATTTCCCAATTCGACCTGGGCAGCGGCGGCCATGGCCCAGCGAAAAAAAATAGAATGGCTGAAAAAAAATCAGTTCGAACTGAACCAACGGATTACTGGCAATGACCCCAATGCCCTGTGAAACAGTGATGTCCAATGTGCTGATTCTTGAGCCGGATTCCCGTCAGGCCGCCCAGCTGCTGGAAGAGCTTGCGCGCCGCGGTATCCGGGGAACGGTTGCCGTCAGTGATACCCAGGCAACCAGCCGCATAGAGCACATCCGCTGGAATCTGATTTTTGTTGCCGAGTCGTTTCTGGACCTGTATTCTCACTGGACCCAGCGCATTCTCCGCACCATTCGGACTGCGACCCCGGAAGTCCCGCTGATTCTGGTGGCTTCGGAGGATTCCTCCCGCAAGGCACTGGAGGCCCTGCGAAAGGGGTATGCTGAATTTCTGGTTAAACCTGTGGATCGCCGCAAGGCCCAGGAAGTGCTGGACTGCTTTATTCCGGCTCATCGGTATGCAGCGATGGAATATATTTATCCAACCGGCACGGCGGTCTGCATTGCCGGCCAGAGTGCCGCACTGCGTCAGACTGTGGATTTGGCCAAACGTGCCGCGCCGACCTCTGCCCCGATATTGATTGAGGGCGAAAGCGGCACCGGCAAGGAATTGCTGGCCCAGTTGATTCATGAAAACAGCCGCCGCAGTGATGGGCCGTTCATCAAAGTCAACTGTGCGGCCCTGACAGAGTCGCTTCTGGAAAGCGAGTTGTTCGGCCATGAAAAAGGGGCTTTTACCGGTGCCCTGTTCAGCCGCAAGGGGCGTTTTGAAGCCGCGCACGGCGGTACGCTGCTGCTGGATGAAATCACCGAAACTCCGGCGGCGTTTCAGGCCAAATTGCTCCGAGCCATCGAGCAGATGTGCTTTGAACGGGTTGGCGGCAATGATCCGGTGCAGGTTAATGTCCGCATTCTGAGCACGACCAATCGTCCGATAGTCCGAGCGGTGGAACAGGGGACTTTTCGGGCTGATCTGTATTATCGGCTTAGCGCTATCCGTCTGATGGTGCCGCCGCTGCGTCAGCGGCAGGAAGATATAGTGCAGCTGGTCTGGCTGTTTGTCAATGAATTTGCCGCCGAATCGGCGCGCAGGATTACCGCCATCGACCGGCAGACGCTCCATTTGTTTGAGCAATACCGCTGGCCGGGCAACATTCGTCAACTGCGCAACATGGTGCGGTCGGCGATGATTCTGGGCAGCGGAGAGGTATTGAGCGTTCAGCAGATTCCCTGGCTGCTGGATGAGATTCGGGAAGGCCTGGCAACCGAAATGACTCCATTTCATCGTGAACCGGACTTGGCCGGGGTATCGCTGGAAGAGTTGGAACGCAGAGCGATTCTGGAGACGCTGGATCGTCACCAGGGCAACCAGGCAAAGGCGGCTCGTATTCTGGGGATTAGCGACAGAACACTGCGGGAGAAAATCAAACGCTATCGTGGACAGCAGGAACTGGCGTCGGCAGTGTTATGATAGGATGATCAATAAGGCGGGAGAAAAACCGACGTATGGCAGACGAAAAAGAAAAACAACAGGATAAACAGGCTGAGCAGGGCAAAGACTCTGCTGGCGGCAAGAAGATGGGAATTTTCATCTGGCTGATTCTGGGAGCTGTCGTGGTGGCAGGGGCTACCGGCGGATTTGCTCTGTCGCAATTACTGGGCGGTCAGCCTGCCTCTCCAGCTCCGACAGACAAGGCCCAAGAGGAACAAGAGAAGATATTTGATCCTGCTGCCGCCACACCGGGCCAAAAGAGCTGGCCTTATGACAAACTGGATCCGATTGTGGCCAATCTGGATGAACCGGGCGTTACTCGCTTTGTCCGGGTTTCAGTGATTCTTGAGATGAGTCCCCAAATGGATCCGGTCAAAGGGCCGGAATTTCTGGATGAAAAAAAGGTGCTTTTGCAGGACTGGCTGACCACGTATTTTGCCGGCCTGAGCCTCGACGACGTCCGCGGGTCGCGCAGCCTCAACCGGATCAAACGTGAGATTCAGGACCAGGTCAACCAGCTTTTGTTTGGTCATGATAAGTCCTATGTTGAACGGGTTTTGTTCAAGGAGTTTGCTGTTCAATGAGCCGCCCGTCGATTGCTGATAAAAGTATTTCCCGCCAGCGTCTGCTGCAGATGCTCAGCCGCCGTCGGCCGGAACCGCAAGACGGCCCGTCTGATGGTGCAGACGCACCGCTGTTTGACTGGACCTGTCCGCATCATTTCGGCCCGCAGGAATGGCTTTTGATGAAAAACCTCGGCAAGAAAATCGCTGCCTATATGGAAAAGGCGATGGAGCTGGTCTGTCTTGAGGAGCCGAAGGTTACCTTAAATAAGGTGGTGCAGGAATTTGCCTCGGTGATGGCCGAGCGGACCCTTCGTCAGGAAGCAACGCAGTATTTTCTGCCGCTGCAGGTCCAGGCTAAAGGGCCGGACGGTTTTGTGAATGTTCAAATCGAAGCCGCAACGGTGCTGGTGGGTCAGCTGCTGCGGGACAACGAAGCGGTCATCGGACAAAACGGCGAATTATCTGTCCTTGAGGAAACCATTCTTCAGGATGGCATCCTCATCCTTGCGGACGCGATTATTCAGGCCATCCAGGAATATGGCGAAATTACGGTCAAGCGGTCGGATCGCCTGGTTCGCGGCGACTGGCCGCTGGATGCCCGCCAATTGGAGGATCTGGTTGGTTTTTCATTTGATGTGGCATTTCCCAAGAAGACGGTGGAAATCGTCGTTCAGATGCAGGCGGAGTCTCTTGATCCGGCGGTGGGGATCATGCCCCGGATTCACAAGGCTGTCAATCCCGCCGAGTTAAGCAAAATGATTATTCGCCAGCTTTCGGATGTGCCGGTCGAGGTTACTGCACAGTTGTGTACGGGTTCGGTCCGGATGGAAGAGTTAATGCACCTGGAGGTGGGGGATGTGCTGGTGCTGGGTAAAAAAATCCAGGAACCGGCGGACGTACTGCTGAACAACCGGCTTTGTTTCCAGGCCTGGCCGGCAGCATGTGAAGGCAAACAGGCTCTGGTGATTGCCAATATAAAAAAATAATCTCGTAATGAAAACAAACAGGAATTGAGGACATGGCTCAAACGGACACTTTACCAAACCAAACCGCCCCGGAACAGGGAACTGAGGTTCGCAATGTCGAATACGAAGCCGTCAGTCCGACTGCCCCGACCGGTCAGGAAAATCTGGATTTGCTGCTGGAAATCAGCCTGCCGATCACCGTCATTATTGGCAAGGCGAAAATCCCGCTGAAGAAACTGCTTCAGCTGGGGCCTGGTGCCGTTTTGAGTCTTGACAAGAGCATTGGCCAGCCGGTGGAATTGTATGTGCAGGATATTCCGTTTGCCACGGCCGATGTGGTTGTGGTCAATGACAACTTTGCCGTACGCATCCGGGAATTACTGGGTACCGAGGAACAGAAACCGACTGCAGCGGGAAAATAACCTCAGCGAGTGAAAGCCGACATGCCTGCATCTGAAAAAAATAAAGCTTCAGTAAACGGATTGCTGTCCGGGATCGCCACCAACAGCAACCTGATTTTTGCCGTGCTGCTGGTGGCTGTGCTGGCGACGCTGCTGGTGCCGCTGCCGACGATTATCCTTGATGTTGGTCTGGCATGCAGCATTTCGCTGGGTGTGGCGGTGCTGATTATTGTGCTGTCCACCAATGAACCGCTGGAGTTGTCAACGTTTCCGTCGCTGCTGCTGATTACAACTCTGTTCCGCCTGTCGCTGAATGTGGCATCGACGCGTTTGATTCTGACCCAGGGAGATGCCGGCACAATCATTGAGACCTTCGGCAGCTTTGTTGCCGGCGGCAATCTCATCGTGGGCCTGGTGATGTTTTTGATTCTGGTGGTGATTCAGTTTGTGGTTATCACCAAGGGTGCCAGCCGTATTAGCGAAGTCAGCGCCCGTTTTGTACTGGATGCCATGCCGGGCAAGCAGATGGCCATCGATGCCGACCTGAACGCCGGCATTATTACGGATAAAGAGGCCAAGGCTCGTCGCGATGCGATTGTCAAGGAGAGTGAGTTCTATGGCGCCATGGATGGTGCCAGCAAGTTTATCTCCGGCGATGCCAAGGCCGGCCTGATTATCACGGCCATCAATCTGATCGGCGGGATTATGCTGGGCTGGACACGGGGCATGGATGTGGCAACAGCCCTGCAGCATTATGCGATTCTGTCCATTGGTGACGGTCTGGTCAGCCAGATTCCCTCGATTATTATTGCCGTCAGCAGCGGCTTCCTGGTCAGCAAGATTCGCTCGGACAACACGGTCAGCTTCGATATGACCCGGCAGATGATTCGCCATGCTCAGCCGATGATGATTAGTGCCGGTATCGTGGCGGCGTTTGCGTTTGTGCCGGGATTGCCGAAAATTCCATTTATTGCGATTGCGGGTGTTTTTGGTATTTTGTCCTATCTGCTGCGGGCAGAACATAAAAAGGAATCCAGCGCCCCCTCCGAGACGCCCGTGGAAACCACAGGGGATGATGCCGTGCCCCCGGAAGAAATGCTCCATGCCGATATTCTGTCGATTCTGGTGGGCGTACGGCTGATTAATCTGGTCGATCCCCGCCGCAAAAGTGGTGTCTTTGAGCGTATCGGTGCTCTGCGGAAAAAAATAGCTCAGAAGTATGGTTTTATCATGCCGCTGGTTCGACTGCGGGACAACCTGAACCTTGATCCGACGACGTATGAAATCCGCCTTTATGATCATGTGATTGCCTCAGGCAAAATTGAGCCGGATAAATTTCTGGCCATGGATGCCGGTGGGGTGCAGACGCCGATAAAAGGCATTCCTGCCAAAGAACCCGTCTATGGATTGCCGGCGCTGTGGATTAGTGAAGCGGATAAGGAAACCGCGGAAATCAATGGTTATACTGTGATCGACCCCGAATCGGTACTGATTACCCACTTGTCTGAGACCATTTCTCGTCATGCTCATGAATTTCTGACTCGTGAAGATGTTCAGCAGCTTGTCGAGCGGCTCCGTAAAAGTCAGCCATCCCTGGTGGGTGAGGTGGTTCCTGAAGTGGTATCGATTGGCCTGCTGCAGCGGGTTTTGCAGAATCTGCTCAAGGAAAACGTTCCTATCCGGGACCTGCCGCTGATTCTGGAATCGCTGGGCGAACACGGCGGCAAGAGCAAAAGTGCTGTGATACTCACGGAGTTTGTCCGCAAGGCCATCTCCCGCAGCATTACCGAGCAGTTTTCAACATACAAGGGGCTGGAAGCGATTACGCTCGATCCTGGGCTTGAACATTATCTGCTCGGCAAGGTCAGCCAGACCGCCGATGCGATTAATCTGTCGATTGCTCCGGATACGGCCGGCCAGATTACTCAGGCGGTGGCAGCGGCCTGGCGGGCAGCCATGGAAAAAGGCCTGGAGGGAGTCGTCGTGCTGTGCGATGCCCGTATTCGCTGCGGCCTGTATGCCCTGCTGAGCCGATCCATTCGCCGGCTGCCAGTCCTGGCATATGATGAAGTTGTGCCGGGCACGGCAGTCAATATCCTCGAAACAATCTCGGTTCATACGACCGAATTGGAATCCGCTGCGGCATTGGCAGCAGTATAGAGCGGAGTCAAATATGGATAGATCAATTCTGAAAACAGCACGGATTGCGGCAATTATGGCATTTTTTGTGATGGCGCTGGTCGGCTGGTTCAGTCATGGTGACCCCGCGGTTTGTGCCTGGCGAGGGGTGATCGGGGCAATCGTGATGTATGCTGCCGTTCGAATCGCAGGAGCAATGTTCATCAAAATACTCATTGATGCCATGGTGCGTGATGAAATGAAGAAAAACAATCACGGAGATAAATCGTGATGGATCCGCTGGTGGAACAACAAGCCCCGATGGCTCCGGAGGCTTCAGTCCAGCCCCTCGATTCGCGTGCGGCGCTGGCTGCCGAATTCCTTGAGCCGCAGTTGTCGGCGGAGCAGGCTGCCCGGATATACACCAGCCACAACCGCAAACAGCGGGAAGATGAGCTGATTGTCAAGTATCTGCCGCTGGTGCATAAGATTGTCAATAAAATCGTGACCTATCTGCAGCCGCCTCTGTCCAAAGATGATCTTGTGTCCGCCGGCACCGTCGGCCTGGTCAAGGCCGCCCGTGATTTCGACCCGTCCAAAGACGCCGAATTCAAAACCTATGCCTATATCCGTATTCGCGGGGCCGTGATCGATGAACTGCGAAGCTGGTCGTTTGCTCCGGCCAACATCAAAAAACAGTTCGACCAGGCCCAGGAAATCTCCAGCCAGATGCTCGAGGAGCAGGGGACCGTACCCGACGATGCGGACCTGGCCGATCGGCTCGGCATGACCACCGAAAAGATGTATCGCATGTTCGAAACCGCCCGTGCCAGGCATTTCCTGTCTATTCATGGCGCCGATGAAGAATCGCCCATGCTCGGCAATCTGCTGACCTGCGGCGGCTCTGGCGTCTCGGATGCCATCGAAATGGAGGAATTGATTGAAAAAATGACCCGGGCCATTCAGGAGCTTCCTGAAAAACAGCGTCGTATCGTGGTCATGTACTACCAGAAGGAGCTTACCATGAAGCAGATTGCCGAGGTGCTCGACATCACTGAATCCCGCGTCAGCCAGCTTCATGCCGCAGCCCTGTTCAAGCTCTCGGTGCAGTTGAAAGAGGAATAGGAACGTGCAGGAGCCTATATGATGGAAAATCAGCCGAACATGGAAATACGCACGCCGATGGAGCATGTCGAGCAGCTCGCCACCATTGGCCAGCAAAGCCAGGATAAACGCAAACCGCAGGGACGGCCTTCGGGACGATCCCGAAAACCGGATATTGATCAGATTCTGGAGCAGGAACAGCGGTTGCGTGAGTCGCAAAACGAAGGGCATATCGATTATCACGCTTAAACCACAGGATCTCCCTATGCTTGCCGGAACAATAGAAATTATTAAAAAAGATAAAATCAAACTGAGCGGAACCGTTCGCGTTATTCCCGGAGAAAGGAACGCCCCTGTCAGGCCAACGACTCCAAGAACGGTTCCGCCGGGGCCGGTTCAGGCTCGCATTGTTGAAAGCAGCAGGGACTATGCCATTATTGAAGTTGTATGTTCCTGCGGCTGTAAAACCCATATTCAATGTCAGTATGCGGCGGCCAAGCCGTAAAGGAGTATTCGTTATGAAAATCAACTATCTGTTGTTAGGCACCATTCTTGTTCTGGCTGGATGTCGATGGGCCCAGGAACGGATTATTCCGCTGAACACCCCTCAGACGGAAACGCCGAAAGAACCAGCTCCCTTGACCGTCCAGCAGGATTCCGCTTCCCTGGAACGACGTTTTACCAGTGCTGTGGATTCACAGCCTGATCCGGTGCAGACGATTACCCTGTGGGCTCAGCGTTATGAAGAAGCTTCTCGCCAGAATGAGCAGCTTCGCGAAAACAGCAGTAAGCTGGTTCTGGAAAACGCCCGTCTGATGCAGGAAAATGAAAAGCTCAAACTTGAGCTGGCCCAGTGCCGCAAGGATATGGAACAGTCCAATGCCCTGCTGGAGCAGGCTCATGTGGAATTGAGCAAATGGAAAGCCGATGTGCTGGGATTCCGTGAAGAAATTCGTCAGGCCCAGGCGGCCCAGCTTTCTGCGTTGACTCAAATTCTCCGGGTGCTGGGGGCTGAATCCGCTGCCGTTCAGACAGATTCGGCTCGGGAGACAAAACCATGAAAACCACAATCTTCTTGGCAACGGTGATGGCCGGATGTGCCATGATGGGCTGTTCCAGAGCCGTCGAACAAAAATCTGTGCCGCCTTCCGGGCATTTCTATCTGGATAAAACAGCAGACTTTTCCTCGGTTGGACGGGTGGCCATCCTTGAACTCGATAATCAGAGCGTCTCGCAGGCTGAATTACCCAGAGTCCTGACTCAGGAATTGAGCGACGGTATTGGTAAAAAACATCTGTTTAGTGTCCAGATAATATATAAAAGTGATACGGAGTGGCAAAGTCTCGAATTAAACCGGATTAAGTCCTTTTCGCTTCAGGATTGGGCGGCTGTTCGCAAGCAGTTGAAAGCGGATGCCCTAATTTTCGGCACCATCAGCCGTTATCGTTCCTATCCGCAGTTCCTGGTTGCTTTGAATATTAAAATGGTGGATTTGCGAGACGGAAAACTGCTGTGGGCGATTGAGGATGTCTGGGACAGTACCGATAAAAACACCGAATTGCGCATCAAGGAATTTTACGAAACACAGATGAGAACGGGCTATCAGCCGATGGAGTGGCAGGTTGTTTTAAACAGTCCCAAGGCCTTTCATAAATACGTGATTTATGAAGTGACCCGGACTCTTCCGGAGAATAAATAGGGATAATTCCGGACGCAAAAATGTCAAGTTCCACGGCCAAAGGTACGATAACATTATTTCACTAAAAATGACTGAATTTTCCTTTAGTTTAACCTGCCGACTGCGACAATAAACACGATATGAGACTGTTGTTTTTTGTTGCAGAAAGGTGAGGGGAATGACCTATATAGATCCAACAATAACCATTGCAGCAGGCACTGCGGCCAAAGCTGCGACTCCCGAAAGTAAGCGGAGTAAACGAAAAGATGCTGAAACCCCAGCCGTTGATCTGGGACAGGATTATAAACGGATTATCGAAAAAGCATTGCAGGATAATCCGGATATGGATCAAGGATTGATTCAGGAGGTTCGGGAGCTGATGCTCAGCGGGCAACTGGATACGCCTCAGGCAGCCAGGCAGGCCGCGAAAAAAATTATCGAATATGGCATCTAAGCAGAAGAATCAGAACCAGGGACGGTTCTGTAAAACTGGATAAAGGATTATCCAATTTCTTCCGGCAGGGCCGTCGCTTACGGCCCTTTTTAATGCGCATAGGTTCATGCCAGGACATCCAGAAACAATCCCACGGGATAGGGCTTTGGAGATTTGATTTCTGGTTTGATATCGACGATTTTATGGGACCTGGGGCGAACGAACCGCCGGGGGTTCTGATTTAAAAAATCATTCCTGTCCCGATGCGGGCGCTCATCCGCCGGCCGGCATGCTCCCAGCGGCCTGGATTCCAGGACTGTTATTTCAATATGTTTGGACATAAATCCCCTCTGCCAATTCTAACTGCAAGAGTATTGTTCCGGTCAGAACATAACGTAACTTTGTTTTCCCAAACAAATTATAATTCTATACGCAGTTTTCAGGCAATAGAAATTGTCGAAATCAAATCAAGGGCCGATAAAAACAGGGTTTGCAGTTTAGGACAGTAAATGGATTAAACTTGCAATTAATTGTTTTCTGTTCAATAATCACAGAAAAATGTTAAGAACTGAATCCGGTGTCCTATTCCGGGGTGGTGAGAAGTAACGCGATGCGAATCAAAGCCAAATGTCCGGTCTGCTCAGAAACGGTCGAACTGACCATCCATCATCTGGATCGGCGTCAGTATTGCCCTAAGTGCGGACGCATGTTCAAGATTCCGGATGCGGACAAACTGCAAAAGGCCATCGAGACCGCAAAGCAGGCCGGCAATTCCGTGATAGTCGATGAAAACGGACGAATATATGGATAATGCGGCGACGAATCCCGCAGACAATGCGATTGTTATAGATAAACTCACGCTGGAATACGGCACACAGGCCCTGTTCCGACGGTTCTCGCTGACTGTTCCGGCCGGGCAAAAAGTCCTGCTTGTCGGCAGCTCCGGCAGCGGCAAGTCATCTTTGGTTCGATGTCTGCTGGGTTTTGTCACCCCGCAGGAAGGCACCATCGCGATTGACGGCACCATCCTCGATGGCAAAACCGTCTGGTTCCTCCGCCGCAAAATCGGTTATGTCTCGCAGGAGCCGCAACTGGGCACCGGCAAGGTCAAAGACCTCATCCAATTACCTTTTACCTATCACGCCAACGCCCATCTGAAATATGATTCATGCCAGCAAGCCCGGCTCTTCGAGCAGTTTCGTCTGGGCGGGGCACTGCTGGATAAAGACATCAGCGAACTGTCCGGCGGCGAAAAGCAGCGGGTGGCTCTGGTGATTTCTCTGCTGCTGGGGCGGTCGATTTATCTGCTGGACGAAGCCACCAGCGCGCTGGATGCCCAGGCCAAAGCCGCGGTGCTCGATTATTTCAGACAGCGGCCGGATTTAACCGTACTGATGGTCTCACATGATACCGCCATCGCCGCGATTGCCGACCGCACCGTAACGATGCCGGCGGTCATAGCAGGGGAGGCTGCACGATGAATCCTGCCGATACCATTCATCCCATTGCTCTTGCAGCGGGCTATCTGATGCTGCTGATTCCGCTGGCGATTATCCATTGGTATCGTGTCCCGATGCTGGGCCAGACGATCTCTTCCGTCCTGCGGATGACCATCCAGCTTATCCTCGTCGGCCTGTATTTGCAGGTCGTCTTTCGCCTGAATAATCCCTGGCTGAACATGGCGTGGCTGCTGGTGATGATTACCGTTGCGGATTTATCCATCCTCAAGGGGGCTCAGTTTCGTTTCGGCCGGCTTGCGGCATGGCTGTTTGCGGCACTGCTGGTGGGCACCGCGATACCGTTGTTTATTTTTGTGGGGGTGATTCTGACCCGGCCGGAAATTCTCGACGCCCGCTATGTCATCCCGATTGGCGGGATGATTCTGGGGAATTGTCTGCGGGCCGATATCATCGGCATTCGCACGTTTTATCAATCCATCCGCACCGGGCAAAAGGCTTATGAGCTGGCCTTGTCGCAGGGGGCGACGATTGCCGAAGCCGTGCGTCCTTACCTGCGGGAAAGCATCTATCAGGCCCTGACCCCAACGGTGGCGACGATGGCCAATGTCGGCATCGTCTCATTGCCGGGCATGATGACCGGCGTGATTATTGGCGGCAACGACCCGCTGACTGCAATCGGCTATCAGATTGCGATTATGCTGTCCATCTTCACCGGCACGGCCATTACCGTCTTTCTGGCCATCCTCCTGTCCGCCCGCAGCGCCTTTACGCCCTATGGTATTCTGAAACAGGCTATCTTTAAATCGTAGGATGATAATGATAGATTAAATTGTAGGGTGGGCCATGCCCACGCGGTGGTTTTTATGCCCGCGCGATTTCATTCAATCCCTTCCAATGCCTGTTCCTCTCCCTTGACCTCAAACAAACTCCAATCAAAATGCTCATAAATACCCTGTTTGCAAAATCGGTGATAGGTCGAATACGGCCAATCTGCAACCTGTGCAACCAATCCGTGTTTAATCGGGTTGTAATGAATATAATGCACATGGTTCCAATAATCATCCCTGTCCTGAATCCGGTGTTCCCAAAACCGCCGCTGCCAGATTCCCAATTCACGTTTTTTCAATCGGGATTCGGTTTGTGCAAGCCCCGTTCCGCCGGCGGCAATATACCCTTTTGAAAATGTCCGTTTGATAAATGCCCACCGGGTCGAATAATCACAATCTCCCTCCGGCATCTTCCAGATGCAATGCAGATGATTTGGCATCAGGCAAAACGCTGGCATATCGAAAGGACGCTGGGCTTTAGCTTGACGGAAGGCCTCCTTCAAAATCGGTCGGGCAGCTTCTTCGGTCAAAAGCGAACGACGCTGATAGGTCACGACTGTGAAGAAATACCACGCCGCATTGATCTTTGCTCTGCGATAGTTCGACATAAAGAAAATTATATGCAATTACCCAAAGAACACAAGACGATAAATATTCCGCGTGGGCGTAGCCCACCCTACGAAAAATTGGCAATCCTCCGCGTGGGCATGGCCCACCCTACAGAAAATCGACAATCTTCGGCGTGGGCATGGCCCACCTACGAAAATCGACAATTATCCGCGTGGGCACGGCCCACCCTACGGAATTACCTGCCCATGTCTTGTCGATTTCATCCGGCGTATTTGACCGGGTCGGTCAAGCCTGCTTCGGCGAAGCCTTTGAGACGTAATTGACAGGAGTCGCAATGGCCGCAGGGCCGGCCCTGTTCGTCCGGGTCGTAACAGCTATGCGTCAGAGAATAATCCACCTTGAGCTGTGTGCCCGTCTGGATAATCTGTGCCTTGGTCATCCGGATGATGGGGGTGTGGATTTTGAATCGCCCCTTACCCTCCACGGCAATCGCGGTCGCCAGGTTGGCCATCTTTTCGAAGGCCTCGATATACTCCGGCCGGCAATCCGGGTAGCCGCTGTAGTCCATCGCGTTGACCCCGATAAAAATATCAAAGGCCCCCAGCACCTCCGCGTATGCCAGGGCATACGACAAAAAGATGGTGTTGCGGGCCGGCACATAGGTGATGGGTATCCCCTGCGACATATCCTGTCGGTCCTTAGGGACATCCAGTGCCGTATCGGTCAGGGCCGATCCGCCAATCCCGGCCAGGTCGATATCAATAATCCGGTGTTCCTTTGCTCCCATCGTGGTTGCCACCCGACAGGCGGCGGTCAGTTCCACCTCATGCCGCTGGCCATAACGGAACGACAGGGCGTAGCAGGTGAAGCCCTCATTCAGGGCGATGGCCAGCGTGGTGGCCGAATCCAGACCTCCACTGACCAGAACAACGGCTTTTCGGGTATTCGTTTGGGGCATTTGGGTCTCAACTTCTTGCAAAAGTCATAATTTTCAGTACAATAACCAATATTACTATACCAGTTTTTGAAAAAAAGGGCAATCGCATGAGCGAAAAACCGCAATTTGAGCTGTTTGATAACCCCCGGCCGGGACGGGATTATAAAATTACTATCCGATGTCCGGAATTTACCAGCGTATGTCCCAAGACCGGGCAGCCGGACTTTGGGGTGATCACTATTGAATACATTCCCGACCAGTCCTGTATCGAGCTGAAAAGTCTGAAGTTTTATATGCAGAGTTATCGCAATAAGGGTGTCTTTTATGAGCGTCTGACCAATGAGATTCTGGACGACCTTGTTGCATCCTGCAAGCCGCGGTGGATGCGGGTAACCTCGCAGTTTACCCCGCGCGGCGGGATTACGACGGATGTGACTGCAGAGTATCGCGCCGAGAAATAAAGGAGTACAACGATGCCGATTAGTTTCCATTGCGAATGCTGTAAGCAAAAAATCAAGGCGCCGGATACAGCCGGGGGCAAGTGGGGCAGTTGTCCTTATTGCAAGCACCGTTGCTATATCCCGCTGCCCAAATCGGAGGATGAGCCGGAACTCAAGCTGGCGCCCATCGACGAAGGTGAAGAAACTAAAATCGGGATGATGATGAACCAGACCTATGCCCTGACGCGGGAGCTGCTGCATCAAAAAGATATCCCGGCAGAGCCTGCCGGCGTTGGCGGTGACAAGGCGGTGGATGAAAAAGCCGTCATCAAGATGTGTATTCTGTATCTGCGGCAGATGGCGGATGCGGAACTGGACGGCGCGGAAAAGTCGATTGCCAAAATGAAGATTTATAAGCGAACGGCCCTGCGGGTGCTGGCGTCCATGGCCCGGGCGGAGAGACCCGAGCCGGAGTTGTCGGATATCCCGGATAAGATTTTACAGGGCCTGATTCACGACGCGGAAGCCAAGCTGTCGTCGTAAATGGGACCGACTGCATTGTCTGTGACCATGCCTGCACAATGGATTGTGTGGGCATTTTTTATTGCATTTTTAATTGGCCAATTCGTCGGGGTGTTCAAGCTGTTTTTTGACATAGTCGAGGAACTGGGCCGCATCAGCGCCGTTGGCGATACGGTGGTCAACGGACAGATTCAGATTCATGATCTTGCGAATCAGAATGTCCCCTTTGCCCGAGGGGATGGGAGTGCTGATGATACGGCCAACACCCAGGATGCTGCACTGTCCCGGCACTACAATCGGGATAAATGAATCAATTCCCATGCCGCCCAGGTTACTGATGGTGATGCATCCGCCGGCTAAGTCGTCGGCGGTTAGTTTGTTCTCTTTGGCGCGGGCGATGAGGTCCCGGGCGGCAGCGGCGATTTGCTCAAGCGTTTTGCTGCCGACATCCCGCACGACCGGTGCGACCAGTCCATGGTCGACAGCAATAGCAAGGCCGATATCGATGGTGGGCGACAGGATGATACAGTCGCGGCTCAGCTGGCCGGTCATGATAGGATATTGCTTCATGCCTTTGGCCAGTGCAGCCATAATGAAATCATTGAAGGAATATTTTTCCGCAGCGGTTTTGTTGAGACGATCCCGCAGGTCGGACAGGTCTGTGATATCGGCCCGGATATTCAGGTAAAAGCAGGGGATCTGCTGCTTGGATTCGAGCATTTTATCGGCGATGATTTTCTGCCAGCGGTTCAGGGGGATTTTGATCCCGGCGGCAATCTCCGGCAGGGGGGCTTTGGCCTCGGCAGGCAGGGTCTCAATGGTGCTTAGGGGGCCGGTTGCGGGGCGGATTTTACTCAACACTGAATCAACCGGGGATGAAGCCAAAACAGACTGGCTTGGAGCACAAACACCGGAATCCAGAGGTTGATTTGCCGCTAATTCGGCCTGCAACTGGTTCAGGATAGCAGGGTCGATGACTTCATTGGGCTGGCCAAGTATGAAAAGCGGAGCTCCGACATCAAGAGTCTGACCTTCGGCACAGAAAATATGGCGAATGGTTCCGGCGGCCGGGGATTCAAGTTCAAGAGTCGCCTTATCCGTTTCCAGCTCGCAGAGAATCTGCCCCTTGCCGACGGTGTGATTTAGGCCGACTTTTAAGGCGACAATTGTGGCCTGTTTCATCGCCTTGCCTAATTGCGGTAATCTGACTTCCTGTGCCATAATGATTCAATCCTGATTCAGCTTCATTTCCGGGGGGATGGACGTTCAAGAGCGAACACCCCTGCCCGCATGGGGTTAGAAACACGAAACATAGTCAAATCCCCTGGATTTTGCAAATCCTTTTTATTGTTTCTTGGCTTTGTTTTACACTGTGCATTCCAGCAGTGTCTTGGTTGACCAGAAATAGATACCTCTCGAGCAGGCTATATATGTATAATTGCTGTATGTCCATCTAAAATATCCAAAACAGAAAAATTTATTTTTCTCAAATATTTTAGCCTAATTTGGGTCAAGGTTTGGAATTAATATATGAGAGATGGTGGTTGGTTAGAGAAGGGTGATTATGGAATCGATAAGACAGGAGCCATCTAAGGATTTGCGGCATACGGAATACATCCGACTGCTGATGGCCAATCACAATTTGATTCTAACCTACATCCTCATGCTGGTTCCCAGCGTGCCGGATGCCGAAGATATCCTGCAGGAAACGGCGGCGGTATTGTGGGAAAAGTTTGACCAGTATGAGCCAGGTACAGATTTTGCATCGTGGGCGGTGACGATTGCCCGATATAAAATCATGCATCTCCAGCGAGAAAAATCCAATTCACGAATCAAGTTCTCCTCGTCTACCCTGGATACGATCTCGGAGTATCTGTCCAGTAAGGAACAAAATGACTTATCTCATGAGCTGCTGCACAAATGCCTGAACCGGCTCAATGACAAGGATCGCAAACTGATCATGATGCGGTATCAGCTTAATATATCGGTTAAGGAATTAGCCAAACGGATCGACAGGCCGGTGCAGGGATTATACAGCACATTAACCCGCATTCATACTTTTCTGATTGCGTGTGTCCAGCGGACTCAGCAGGAGGAGTTGTCGTGAACCATTTGAAAGACAATCATGAATTATGCCTTCTGGTTCTAAAATCGCTGGAGCAGAGCATCTCGGAGGAACAGACGGCGTATCTGGAACATCGCATTGTCAGCGATCCGGAGGCCCTGGATTATTACTGCCGGTGTATCAGGCTGTATGTCCAGTTGAAAAATCCGGGCTATCGACAGTATGCCCGACAAACGGATGGCGGTGAACACCTGCTGGATATCAATCTCTGGAATCAGTTGTCGGAATATGAAAAAAACGCACCGGTTGTCGAAAAGGTGCTGCCCGCTGCGGCTGCGGTGCCGGCTGCTGTTCCAGCGGCACCCAAATCCCGTCATTCCATTCCTCTCTATACGGCAATCGTTTCCATGGCAGCGCTGATTCTGATGATTGTATTTGTACGCATGGCTCCGCCGCCGGCCAGTGAGGTAGCGACGCTGACGGACAGTATTGATGCCAAATGGCTGGGATCGAATACGACATTCAGGCACGGCACGCGGTTGTCGACCCGGCGGGAACCTCTGGTTCTGGATAAGGGGTTTGCTGAAATTCTGTTCGATAATCAGGCCAGGATTGTCATTGAGGCCCCGGCCCAATTTGAGATTGCCACTCCCGATCAGGTCAACCTGATGTATGGTCGTGTTTATGCCAGCGTACCAAAGGAGGCGCTGGGGTTTACGATTTACACGCAGCATTCCAAAATTATCGACCTGGGAACCGAGTTCGGCGTGGATACGGCCCGAGATGGAACGGTTGAACTTCATGTCATCAAAGGACAGACCATGCTGATTGCTGGCAGCCGGTCTGAAAAAACCATGCACACGGTTACCAAGGGGAAAGCCTGGCGCATTTCCGGACTGACTGCAACGGTTTCAGAAATCCCCTGCAAGACGAATTCTTTTGTTCGCCGGATTGATTCCGACAACCATGACATCTGGAAAGGCCAGCAGGTGGTCAGCCTGGGCGATCTTGTCATGGGCGGCAGCGGTTTTGGAACCTCAACCGCTGCGTATGCCAATTTCGATCCGATCACCGGCCAGAAAAGCGATTTTCCTTACGGAGATTACCATCCTGCTCCCAACACCTATCGGACCATCCCGACCTGTCCCTTTATAGACGGCATTTTTGTGCCCAATGGCAAACATCAGGTTGTCAGCTCGGAGGGGCATGTGTTTGCGGATTGTCCCCAGACGACGGGCATCTTCCATAATGAACTGAGCTTTAATAACGATTCACGCTATTTTCCTGAGATTCAGGAACGCTATATGAAGACCCGCCGGCTGGATTTTGTATTCTCGTCGCTTTTTATGCATGCCAACCTCGGTGTAACGATTGATTTAAATGCGGTGCGGGCACACTTTGCTGGGCGGGAGATTTACCGATTTTGCACAACGGCCGGAACGGCGTATTCGGTCAGTTACGGAAAAATCATGGGCGTTGAGGAGGGGGCGCCTGCCAGTACTGAGTTTGATGTCTGGATTGCCGTGGATGGCCGGCTCCGTGCGAAGGCAGAAAAGGTGCGATGGGACAGCTTGATCAATCTGGATGTGCCGCTGACATCCAAAGACCGATTCCTCTCTATTCTGGTGACCGACGGCGGTGCGATTCGCGTGGCCGGCTTTAATGCCAATCATTATGATTTGTGTTTACTGGGAGATTCGAGGTTCGAAATCGAATCTGCCGATTAGCAAAGTCAATCCCAGTGCAGTGCGTTGCTGCATCGAGTGCATGATAGTGTCATCGACAGGTGAATATGATACACATAGGGAAAGGAAAAAGTCATGAGAAGCAAGGTATTGATTGTGTTATGGTGTGTGTGCCTGCTGGCCCCGATGGCTGCAGCCAAATGGGTTCGTTTTGAGGCTGAGGATGCGATCCTGTCTGGCCCGAACGCACGCATCGATCTGTATGCAGATGCTTCCGGAGGAAAAGGGGTATTTCTTGTCAATGCAGACCCTGCAGGTACGATTGATTATGTCGTAAATGTGCGTGAGCCGAATACTTTTCCGATGCGCCTCGGTTTTTACGCCAACGGGACTGCGGATCAGAAGTACGATTTGATTTATGTCAATGATATGACGACCCCCTTTGTGGACCAGAACTGGAACTGCGGTTATTACTGGGATCCCTATCCCCGCCCCAGCAGCAAATTTGAGAGCTTCCGCAATTCGATAGTAACCTATGGAACGCAGGTCCAGTTTCAGCTTTTAAGCCGCTGGTGGGCCGCCTGGGATGATGCCAAACGGGATATTCCAATGGCTGTGAACCTGGTTGCCGGCAAAAATATCATTCGTATTAAATCCGGCTGGTCACACACCACCCACGATTTTATCGAACTGGATTTGCCTGAGATGGCCTCTGCTCCAAACCCGGCGGATGGAGCTATGGAGGTTCGCAGCAGTCAGACGGTGTTGAGCTGGACCAATCCGGCCGGCGTAATCCGGAATAAAATTTATTTTGGCCAATTGGATTCAGAACCCAATTACCTGGATTATCAAACCCGATTAAGCCAGGTGATTACCCTGAATAATCCCGGACTGTCTCCTTCGATTGCCCTGCCCGCTCCCCTGGTTGACGGCAAAACCTATTATTGGGTGGTAGATGGGTATGATGCTCCCGGCGGTGACCCCAATTTTCCGGGGGTCATCTGGAGTTTCCAGACACAGTTTAATGCCGCTCCGGTGGTCACTATTGAACAGCCTTATCCTTATCTTGGACAAGGCGGGATTCCGGGCCAGGTCATCGTCTCTCTTGATGCAACGGTTGTGGATGACGGCCCGATTGTCTCGTATGCCTGGACACAGCTTGCCGGTCCCGCTACGGCGGTAATCCAATCTCCCGCCTCGGAAGATACCGCCATTACGATTATCGAAGAAGGTCATCCCTATCAATTCCAGTTGACGGTTAGTGACGGCCAGCGCAGCAGTGTTGGTGTAGTTGAATTTCATGTGGATGACACAGTCTGTGAGGCCGCACTGAGGAGGCCCAATACCCACAATACAGCCGATATCAATTATGACTGCCTTGTGAATCTGGGAGACTTTCAGGCGATGGCGTCGGCGTGGCTGAACTGTATTGATACCGTAACCAACTGCAACTAACGGGTTTGATTAGTGCATAGATTCGTGAAAGGGAAATACTATGAAAAGCCTATTATTGATAATTCTATTGTGCCTTGTCTCACTTCTGCAGGCAGGCTATATGGATACGGACAACTATTATGTCCTCGAAGATCATGAATTAGCCGCCTGGAACGGAGCTGAGGCCGCGGGGGTAACACTGAATGTCGTCTTGGATACCTGGAGTTCCAGCAATATGAATAACACTAGCAGCCAGTGGTGGATGCAGTTTAATCCGACCGATGATTCCCTGCTGCCTAATGTTATGACCGGTATTAATATCAAAGGGTGGAAGATGACCGTGACCAACATCGGCACAGCCCAATTTACCATCATTTTGGGGGCAAGTACCCCGTTCAATGGCTGGTGGCAGACGGGACCCGGCGTGGGGGTAGAACCTGGAGAAACCAAAACCGTCACTATTGATATTAATGACACCTCCGGGATTCCCAATCAGAAGGATTGTACCAACCTGCTGATTATTTTCCAGTCCGGCTCCAAAATGGACTTCAAATTCAAAGTCCTGTCGGCGCACACCTATGCCTATGATCCCAATCCCTTCCATAACACCGAAGCCGATCCGACCGTATTGACCGAACTGAGCTGGAAGAATATCGACGGCGTTACAGCCAATGATGTCTATTTCGGCACGGCTGAGCCTAATCCCGCCGATCCGAATTACGATGAATGGACCGAAGTACTGCCCAAAATCAAGACGATTCTGAATCCCGCTGCGGTCCAGACCCTTGCGTTAAGTGAGCTGCCGCCTTTGCAGGATAACACGGTCTATCACTGGGTTGTGGATTCCTATCGGGGAACGGTACCGCCTGCAGAACCCAATTTCCCAGGTCAGCACTGGCAGTTCACGTCGTACATCAATCAGCCGCCAGTGGTCAGCCTGGGCAACGATCGGGTTGTCTGGCTGGGTCAGGATGGCATTCCGGGGCAGGTGAATGTAACGCTGACGCCGCTTGTCAGTGATGATGACAGACCGGTTCCGCAGGCCAGTCTGACGTATTCGTGGGCCAAAGCAAACAATTCCAATCGTATTGACGACCTGATCTTTCCTGTGTCCAATAAACCCTCGCTGACTCTTCCGTTTACGCTGCCGGGTGTTTATGATATTAAATTGGATGTCAATGATACAAAATTAATCGGTACCGATACCGTTCGCATCACGGTCGGGACTTCGGCCTGTGATGCGGCTCGCCGGCTGCCGAATGCTCCCTGGTTTGACGGAGCGGATTTGGACCAGGATTGTCAGGTTGAGATGAATGATCTGATGATCCTGGCTTCAAACTGGCTGAACTGTGCCGATTTCATTACCCATTGTCAGTAGCCAATTGCGGTTTGTGTAGCTATCAAGCTGTGGCTTAAATATAATTAGGAATTGGTATGGCGGGCGGCATTGGGCTGCCCGTCCTTATGAAAACCAAACCATTTGTTTCGGAGGAAAGAAGATGAAAAAGTCCGTTTTACTGTGTTTAGCTGCGATACTGTGCCTGAGTCTTGCCTCGGGGGCCGCTACCGTCAATCTGGGCAACTTTGAAGGGACTATGGACAACTGGGTGATGCAGAATACGGCCACCGGGACCTACTCCACCTTCGGAGTAACCAATGGCAGTAGTTCGCTGGAAGTGCTTTTCCCGGGCGGCTGGGGTACGATTATGAAGCTGGATATGAAATCCCAGATGGATGTGCTGAAAAATATGGAAGCACTCAGCCTGGATCTTACCACGCGAAATGACAATAGCCAAATTCCTAACTGGTGGCTTCAGGTGATTCTTATCGTCAATAGTGAAACCGGCGGCTGGCAGGACCTGGGCAATCAGTATGGAGCGGTACCGTGGAGTCCCAGAACGGATACGCTGACCTGGACGATTCCCCAGAGCATCCGTGATAATTTCGTCCAGAATGGTGCCGGCGGCTGGGCCGAATTATTTATCGTAACCAACTCCGGCGGCGGTACCCTGTGGCTGGATAACATCAATGCCACCGTTGCCGTCATCCCCGAACCAGCCACACTGTCGATACTCGGACTGGGTGTGTTGGCTGTGCTCAAACGCCGCAAAGCATAAACCTATTATCTGTCCCTGCGGGCATAGTCTGGTTTAAGAGGACTGCCGAACAGACCTTTGCATCTGGCAATGGGGATGCGAAAGTGTCTGTTGTTCGGACTGCTCAAGCGTTGGAGCCTGTGGTTTCGGCAACAGGTTCATAGGGGAACAACAGATGGAAGGCGGCGCCCTGATGGGTGCCGCGGCTTTCAGCCCAGATACGGCCGTTCATGGCGTTAATGGTGTTGGCGCACCAATGCAGGCCCAAGCCCTCGCTGGCGGTCTGCTTGGTGGTATGGCCTCGCTGGAAAATCTGGTTGAGCTGGTCTTCGGTCATGCCAAGGCCGTTGTCCTGCACCATGAGATGAAGGACGCGTTTCCCGACCAGGGTATCCAGACCGCCGTTGATGGTGATGATGCCATTCACGCCGGCGTTCCGGATCGAATCGATGCTGTTGGCCAGCAGGTTGCATAGGATGTGGGTCAGGGCGACGCGGTTGCTTTTGAGCGGGGCAATGTTGTTGAGTCCGGGATCGATGCGGATGTCAATATCCTGGCGGGACCCTTTGGGCAGCATGGCGATGCAGTCGTGGAGTATTTCAGTAATTTTGAATTGTTCGATCGCATCGGCGCTGCGGCTGAGCCGGTCGGGCTGAATCAGACTCTGTTCGATCTGGCCGATGGGGTCGGCGATATTCTGGAGGCCGTCTGCGAGCCGACCCATGGTTTCGGCCAAAGTCTGTTCGGCCATGGACATAAATTCTTTCAGTTCGTTACGTCGCTGAGGCGGCAGGTCAGGCGTATCGAGTTCCTGACGGACCTGGCGGATATGCTGCAGCGGCAGGTCCTGAATCTGCTGGTTGAGGGACTCGATTTCAATACGCAGGGACGTCAGAGAAGTGCGGACATTGTGCAGGATACCAGAGGCCAATTCCGCGATGCCGGCACGATAGGACCGTTCCATCAGGTCCACGCGGGCCTGGTGAAGCTGGGCTACCATTTGATTGAATGAATCGGCCAACGAAGCGATTTCATCCCGACTGGTCAGATGAAGACGGCGGGTCAGGTCGCCGGAACGGCCGATTTCAAGGGCAAAATGAGTGACGGTGCTGAGGGGGTTAATAATAATTGTTTCGAGTATAACCAATAACACTACCAGAATCACCACTCCGCCGGCCAACAATGAAAATTGTGCGAAACGGACGGCGGCAAGACCTCGGCTTGTGATATCCCGGGGAGTTTTGGTTTTGATGAGCAGAGAGTGGTTCTGATAAATATCAGGGAATGTCCTGTACACTGCAACGATATTATCATCCGCAGGTTTTTCAAGAAAAGAGGATTCCGGAGTCGGCAGTTGGGATAAATACGGCTGCAGGGCCTGCTGTGTGGCCGGCGACGCCAGACTCCACCATTCAAACTCCACCTGGGTCTGCTTACTGAGCGGATTCATCATCTCATCATTAACCAGGCGGGCCATGATCAGTGTGCCGACAATCGGGGTAGTGTTGAGATTATTCGTGATTGGACGTGAGCTAATCATCAGAGGTCCGGCGGAAGTCAGAAGGACTCCGGCCACGGAATGTTCCGGTTCGGGATGGTTAATCAGTGTGGTATTGCGACATAGCTTTGCCGGGGACAGTTCTTCGATTTCCAGCGGAGTGATTTCCTTTTCACCGAGTTTGACGACCTGGCCCCACACATAGTTGCCTTTGGCGTCAAGAAAGATCATGGCATTCAGATGCTGAGTCAGAAATACTTCGTCGGAAATGGTTTGTTGGATGAAATCCTCTTTTTTTCCTTGAACGTAAAGGGCGGTGTCATCCCAGGCAGACCAGTCGTAACAAAAGCGATTCAGATGCTCTATTTCGTTTTTCAAAGCCAGAATGCAGCGGTCCATGTTGATTTGGGCGCGGTTGTTTTCCACCGCTTCGAAGCTGGGCAGAATGATC
This sequence comes from Anaeroglomus insulsum, assembly GCF_050689095.1. Lineage (NCBI taxonomy): Bacteria > Pseudomonadati > Planctomycetota > Phycisphaerae > Sedimentisphaerales > Anaerohalosphaeraceae > Anaeroglomus > Anaeroglomus insulsum. The sequence continues at coordinate 10,545 of NZ_JBOGCL010000016.1, read as the reverse complement.
CACTTCTGAACGGCCAGGTCCACGAGGCCATAACAGAGGCCTGCAATCAGCAGCATTGATACAATCTTATTGCGCAGTAACATGAGCAGTCTTTTTCAAAGGTTGTTTTATTCCCGTGCGAATTTCAGCAGTCCTTCAGCAATCTTATCCAGGGGCATAATCAGTTCGGCTCCGCCTTTGGCGATGGCTTCCTTGGGCATGCCAAAGACCACGCAGGTTTCTTCATCCTGAGCGATGGTGTGAGCCCCGTTTTGCCGCATGGCAAGCAGACCCATTGCCCCGTCGTTGCCCATGCCTGTCAGAATCGCCCCAACGGCATTCGGGCCGGCGATTTTGGCGACGGAGTTGAACAGCACTTCCACACTGGGTTTCTGGTGACAGACAGCAGGGCCGTCTTTGATGTTGACATAATAGATGGCACCAGATCGCTGGAGTACCATGTGATAGCCGCCGGGGGCAATCAGCACCTGACCGGGCAGAACACGGTCGCCATCCTGGGCTTCCTTGACATGAACGGCACATTCGGAGTTGAGCCGGTCGGCAAAGGATTTGGTAAACTGGGCCGGCATATGCTGAACAACCACGACACCCGGTGATGTGGCTGGCAGGGCGGTCAGGACGCAGGTCAGAGCCTGAACGCCGCCGGTGGAGGCTCCAATGGCCAGGATTTTCTGTGTGGTTTCGACCATATGGGAGGCGGCGGTGGTGTTGGCTTTGGCGGGAGCTGCGGTCCGTGCCGGCATCGGACGAATGGCTTTGGAGGACATGGAATGGATGATGTCGGCCAGTGTTTTGCAGGCATCGCCGACGCTGTAGGATTGGCCGGGTTTGGCGACGACATCAACGGCTCCTGCCGCCAGCGCTTCGATGGCGGTTTTGCTGCCTTTGGGGGTCAGAGAGCTGAAGATGATAACCGGCATGGGGCGATGTTCCATAATTTTCTTGAGAAAGGTGATGCCATCCATGCGGGGCATTTCGACGTCGAGAATCAATACATCCGGCTGGAGGTTGATGATTTTGTCGCGGGCAATATAGGGGTCCGGAGCCGTGCCGATGACTTCAATTCCCGGTTGGGTATTGAGTTCTTTGCTGAGCACTTGACGTACAATGGCCGAGTCGTCCACGATTAATACTTTATGTAGTTGAGTGGTCACTGTCATGATCGTATCCTTAAATAATTTTTTCGATGCCGTTGGCCTTGATGGTCACTGTGCCGTCAGCGATATTGAGATACATATTCCGGGGGACATTGCCGCCGACTTCCTGCCCTTTGATCATGATGCCAAACTGCCAGAGCAGTTTACGGGCGGCCAGAAAATTACGGTTGCCGATTTCAAAACCTTTGGGACCGTTGTCCATGGCGGCTCCGCCTGCCAGTTTGGCAATAATGCGTCGGCGGTCAGCCCCGGCGGAAACCAGATGATCCAGCAGGAGTTTCATCCCGGTATCGGCAAACATCAGCGGTTCCCGGGCAGCCCGGGCCGGGTCCATCGTTGACGATGGCAGCTGATAATGAATCATGCCGCCGATGCGAATGGCGGGGTCGTAAAAGGTAGCTGCGATGCAGGATCCCAGTGAGTAAGTCACCAGAATGCTGTCTGGGTCCCTGGAGACGCGGGCGTCGGAGACCTGTACCGTGATATTTCGTGAGGTGCTTAGCATCCTGGCCTTAATCCTTTCTGTAGATGGTTGGCTGTACGTAACGGAATTTGTGGGTAATACCCGTCAGGGATTCCGAGTGGCCTGTGAACAGGTACCCGCCGCGATCCAGTACGTCCCAGTAGCGGTTGACCAGCTTCTGCTGGGTGGGCTTGTCGAAATAAATCATGACATTTCGACAGAAAATAAAATCCAGGGGGCCTTTGAATGGCCAGGGCTCCATCAGGTTCAGGTATTTAAAGACAATCATCTTCTTGAGGACCGGACTGACCTGGTACATCGGCTGACCATTGCAGCGGACTTTGGACAGATACCGGTTTTTAGCCGCAGGCGGTACAGGAGCGATGCGTTCAGCATCATAAATGCCTTCGGCGGCTCGTTGCAGGACACGGCTGGAGATGTCGGTGGCCAGGATTTTGATGTCCCAGCCGTCAGCCGGCTGGAGGCTTTCCAGCAGGGTGATGGCGATGGTATAGGGTTCTTCACCCGATGAGCAGCCGGCGCTCCAGCAGCGGATTTTTTTGACAGAGCCGGTTTTGCGGCTGGCCAGTTCCGGCAGAAGTGTTTGAGCGACAAAATCAAAATGCTGTGATTCCCGGAAAAATGAGGTCAGGTTGGTACTGATGGCGTCGGTCAATTCGGTGAGTGCGGTTTTGGAGGAATCCGACAAAACATATTTGTAATAGTCGGCAAAGCTGGAAAAGTTTTTCTGCCGCAGCAGCTTGCCCAGCCGGGAACGCACCAGTTCTTTTTTACCGTCATGCAAATCAATGCCGCAGTGTTCATACACCAGCGCACTGATCTGGTCAAATTCCTGATCAGTCAGGACCAGATTATCTTGTAAGACAGATAGTCCGAGCATAGGGAACCTCGCTTAATACATTTGCGTTTGAGCCAATGCAATCAGGCCGGGGATATCAAGAATAAGGCTGACTCTGCCGTCTCCCATGACGGCACCGCCGGACACCCCCTTGATATTGCCCAGGCCGCTGATGCTTTTGATAACAACCTGCTGCTGGCCCAGCAGATCATCAACCTGCAGGCAGCACTTGCGATTGCCTTCTTCGACCACGACCAGAAGCCCTTCGGTCGGATTCTGTCGGGCATCAGCAACATGAAACAGCTTATGCAGCGGAACCAGAGGCATCAGCATGTCGCGGATTTTGACCATCTGGGCCCGATTCTGCACGGTAGAAATCTGATCTGCGGTCGGACGGATGCTGTGCACAACGGAATTAATCGGAATAATATAGCGTTGCGAACCGAGGGTCACAATCTGACCATCAATGATAGCCAGGGTCAGCGGCAGACGGATCAGAAAAGTCGTTCCCTGGTCGAGTTGGGTTCGAATATCGATTTTACCACCGATGGATTCGATGTTCTTGCGAACCACATCCATGCCGACGCCGCGGCCGGAGACATCGGTGATTTTGTCGGCGGTTGAAAAACCGGCCATAAAAATCATCTTGTAAATTTCATCATCGGACAAATCCTGGCCTTTGGCAATCAGCCCTTTTTCAATCGCTTTCTTGAGAATTTTGTCGCGATTGAGACCTCGGCCGTCGTCGGTGATTTCAATGATGATTGAACCGGCCTGATGATAGGCTCGCAAATAGATATGGCCGGTCCCGGATTTGCCTTTGGCTTTGCGTTCTTCGGCGGTTTCCACGCCGTGATCGACGGAGTTGCGCATCATGTGAATGAGCGGGTCGGTGATTTTATCCACGATGGTGCGGTCCAGTTCCGTATCCTCACCGCTGGTGACAAAGTCGATGGTCTTGCCGGCCTTACGAGACAAGTCCCGGACAAGTCGGGCCATTTTCTGGAAGACGCCCTGCACAGTGACCATCCGCATCGACATGGACAACTCCTGAAGCTGCCGGACGATTTTGTTCTGATGGGCGACTTTACGGTATAAATCACTGTCATTATTGCAGGATTTGCTGACTTCTTCGGCGATCATCAACTGGGCGACCGCCAGTTCACCGGTCATGTTGATCAGGTCATCCAGGCGTGTGGTACTGACCTTGATTTTCTCTTCAGCCGCTTTCGCTGCGGCGGCGCCAGGGGTTTCCTTCTCGCCAGCCAGCATGGCATCGAGTTTATGGTCTTCAGTTTCCTTCAGCGGTTCGCAAGTCGGTTCCGGCTTGGGCTGTTTTGCTGCCGCAGTCGCGTCGGTGATGTTCCCGCTGGTACAGTCATGCAGGCGGGCAATCAGGGCATCGACATTGCCGGGTGTTTGATAGGCGGTGTTCTGTCCGGCAGCCGTTTCCATGGCCGCCAGCATGGTTTTGAGCATATCGATCGATGCGAAGGTAACATCACTGAAGGGGCCTGTGAGCTTCACTTGTCCCTTGCGGGCCATATCCAGCAGATTTTCGGCAGCATGGGCCAGTTTATTGGTGTCGGTCAGATTCAGAAACCCGGCCATGCCTTTGATGGTATGGAAAGAACGGAAGATCTTATTGAGCGTTTCGGCATCCTCGGGATTGTTTTCCAGCTCCAGCAGGGCGGCCTCAGCGTTTTCAATGTGTTCTTTGGATTCGTTAATGAAGTCCATAATCAGCGGCAGATCATCTTCGGTGAAGGTGATGGTGGCTGCAACCGATTCCGCAACAGGGGCGGCAGCGGGTGTGGCTGGGGCCTCAGAACCGGGCTGTGATGCTGTGATTGGTTCGGAGCCGGCGTGGCTGGACTCTCCTGCGGCAAGGTTTTCGAGGGTGCTGATCATGGCGGCCAGTTCGGCAGGCGGCTGATAACTGCCGGCCTGAGTGGCGGCGGCTTCAAGACTGGCCAGCATGCCTTTGAGCATGTCCACCGATGCCAGGGCCGCATCGCTGGCATCGCCAATGAGTTTAATCTGTCCCTTGCGGGCCATATCCAGCAGATTTTCTGCCGAATGGGCCAGTTTATTGATGTCGGTCAGATTCAAAAAGCCTGCCGTTCCCTTGACAGTATGAAACGCCCGGAAAATGCTATTGAGCGTTTCTTCGTCTTCGGGATGATGTTCGATTTCCAGCAGAGCCGATTCAGCGTTTTCGAGGTGCTCGCGGGATTCGTTGATAAAATCCATAATCAGCGGCAGGTCTTCTTCGTTCAGGGATGGGGCGGCGGCCTGGGCAGGGGGCTGGCCGGCGGTGCGATCGATTTCAGTCAGCAGAGTCTGCAGATCGCTGACCATGTGACTGAGTGTATCGACGCAGTCGGTTTGTCCCTGATTCTGCTGACTCAGTGCGGCATTGATTATGCTGGCGGCATTCGCACCAAGGCTCTGAAAGCGGGCGACAACAGATTCAGGTCCGTGATCCAGATTGCTGGCGGCGGAAACGATTTGTTCAAACAGCGTTCTGAACTGCTCCATGTCGCAGGCCTTCTCGGCATCCAGCAGCATAACCTGACTTGCTGCCTGCTCAATGAGATTCTTCAGCATTGCCTTGTTGTCGCTCATATCCACTCCTGTGTCTGTCCTGTAATCTTAATCTCGTGATGCGGCCCGGGGCGGCTGTGCTGTCATATCCGCAAGAAATGGCGGAAGCTGACAGATTTGGCCGGCCAGAGTCGATCCATCGGTCGAGAGTATTTTCTTGAAGATGTCAAAAACGGTTATCAGTCCGGTTACCTGCTGCTGTGAATCCAGTATCACCAGGCAGCGAATGGCATATTTGCACAGTGTATCGATAGCCGCCCAGAGGGGGGTTTCCGGCCGGATGGCACGGACGGGGCGGCTGACAAACCATTTGACGCGGATTTGGAAGGTGGCATCATCCTGGGGACGGCGATAATGTGCAAAAATGGACTTGGTATAGGGACTGATTGCCGCGGCGGTATCGGACCGCGACAGAATCCCTTCAAGCTGTCCATTTTTGCCGGCCAGCAGATAACTGGTGTTGTGCTGCTGCATCAGCAGAATGGCCTGCTGAATGCTGGCGTCCGGGTCAATCCAGACAGCGGGGGTGCCGACCAGGCTTTGCACCGGGCAATTCAAATCCAGGGTTCCCAAGGGGCCGGCGGTTGTCGGGTATGAGCAGACCAGGCTCGGTTGTCCGGAACCGACAAGCTGTTCTATGGCTTTGGAGACCGGGCTGGCTTGCGGCACCTGCTCGACAGTCTCGACCTGAACCACCGGTTCTGCGGGGGCTGTCTGCGGCGAGTTGGCAGAGGGGTCACCGGCAACCCGAGTTGGGTCTGGCGTGGTGGGGGCCGGAGACGTTCCCTGTGAGAGTGCAGAGGCCGTATCCGGGGCCGGTGTTTTATCGGCGTTGTCCGCTGCGGCCTGGGGTTCGGATTGGGGTTGGGGGGCCGGTTCGTCTGCGGCCTTGGGTTCGAGTGTTTCAATCGGAAACACTGCCGCACACTGTACCGGTTCGAATGCTCCGACTTTGATTTTGCTTAAAATCATCAGGCATTCATGGTCCGGTTCCATCTGAATCGATTCTTTGGGATTCGTCCAGAGCGGGCCGATATATACATTGACCTGCTTGAGATGCTTGTGTCCGGGCAGGCTTTGTCGGAAGATGCGGTCCCAGGAGCCGGTCATCAGATTGCCCAGTTCCTTAATTGCATCGGTCAGGGCCTGGGCATCTTTGAGGGCACCGGTCTTGACCTGTTCCTGAATGCGTTTTTCCGGCAGCATGACAACAATCCCCGACAGGATAAACAGGGCCGCCTGGTCGAACCAGATGGCACACTGGCCGTTGATGGTTCCCTGGGCCTGAAGGGTATTGATGGATGTAATTTTGCCGAACTCTTTCTTAAGCTGTCCGACATTGCCGCGGAGGACTTTCTGTTCAGTAGTCTGCATCGAACAGTCGAACATCCCGGCAATGTCTTCACAGAATGCATCAAAGGCACGCTGTGTCAGCCCTTCCAGTTCGGTAGCCAGTTGTATCTGCTGCAGGGGCATATTGGGCTCAATTCTGGGCTTGTTTATAATACATGGAAAACGTGACAGGGAAGATTTCATCCAGCGTGGTGTTGACCTGTCCTCGCGTAAAGTCCTCCCCGGGCATCGGGAATAACTGCCGTCCCGACACGACGGTAGGGATGGAGACCTGCAGATCGGTATAGGTGTTTTGAATGCGGTGCTTGATGCTGCCCATCGTCATGTTGGCGACTTCTCCGACGGCATCACCGACTTCCGACAGGCTCAGTTGATCGCCGCTGTCCATGCCAAGCATATTGGCGGCAATGCTTCGGGCGCAGGCTTCGGACAGGCAAATAGTCAGACATCCTTCCAAGCCGCCGCGGAAGGTAATGGAGCCCATCAGGGCGGCGCCTTCAGGCGAGCTGTCCTGGGGTTCAGAACCGGCAGGCTCGATATCCATAAAGATCATGGTTTCAAAGACTTCTCGGGCTGCATCGAGAATGGTCTGTTCCATTGTCATTTGTTCCAGCATGTGTTTTCCTTTCTTGCGATGGTTTACAGTCCGATTTCGGTTAGTTCATAAAGGGGCTCAGTTTTTCCTGAAAGCGTTCCGGAGTGAAGGGCTTGGTAATATAGCCATTGGCTCCGCTGCTCATCAGATTATCAATCAGGTCCTGGCTGCTTTCCGTGGAAACCATGATGATTTTGGTGTTTTTGCTGCAGTCCATCTGGCGGGCCTGCTTGACAAATTCCACCCCGTTCATCTCCGGCATGTTGATATCGCACAGCACAATATCAACGGCTGAGCCTTTCATTTTTTCCAGCGCCTCGGCCCCGTTGCCAGCCTCTTCCGTACGGTCGAATTCCAGCCCGGACATACGGATGGTCTTCATAATGATTTTTCGCATCGTGGCTGAGTCGTCCACAATCATCAGCGATTTTGACATAACTTACTCCTTGTCCATGAAATACATGCTAAATTGGTTGATTTTTTGTCAGTTCTGCCACAGCATCGGATTGAACCACACGGTCAATATCCAGCAGGACCTTGATGCCGTTGTCGGCCTTGCCGATGCCGAGGATAAAATCGGCCCGAACAACAGCCCCCAGCTGGGGGGTCTGCTCGATATCTTTGCCCTCCACATAGAGGACTTCCTGAACACGGTCCACAATCAGCCCGGCATGATGCATCCGGTTATTGAGGCTGACTTCGACGACGATAATGCAGGTCTGGTCAGTGACCTCGGCGGCAGGCATCTCAAACCGCAGACGCAGATCCAGAACCGGGATGACCTGGCCCCGCAGGTTGATGACGCCTTTAATATAGGCCGGCGTTCTGGGCATGGGAGTGATCGGCACATAGCCGATGATCTCACGGACCTTCAGGATGCCGATGCCGTACTGTTCCTGTCCGAGGGCAAAAGTCAGGTATTTGCCTTCAAGGCCGGTGTTTTTTGTTTCTGTGATGGTTGCGGTAGTCATATCGATCGTCCTCAATGAGCCTTAGCGTACTCTGTTCTATCCGTTAAATGCCTTGAAATCATGGTCATCCAGCGGCAGCATGCTGGCAGGGGATGTTTTCGTTGTATCCTGCCGATTGGGTGTTCCGTCAGCAATCTGATGGAAAAGATGATCACTCAGGCTGGGCTTGACCGTTTTTTTGACGGATGCCGACGGCGTTTTGGAGCCTGTCTGCAAGGTGTGATTGATCTGAATACCGACCAACGCAGATAATTCCTGGACAACGTTTTTAAGCAGTGATGCCTGATGATTCAATTCCTGGCTGGCACTGGCCGATTGCTCGGCATTGGCGGCATTCTGCTGGGTGACCTTGTCCATCTGCGATACGGCGGTATTAATCTGATCCACGCCCTGAGCCTGTTCCTTGCTGGCCGCGGCAATTTCAGCAACCAGATCGGTGGTTTTGGCGATTCCGCTGACGATTTCATCCAGGGCTTTCTGGACCTCACTGCAAATCTGGACGCCGTTGCGGCTGTGATTGACCGACTGCTCAATCAGGTTGGTTGTGTTCTTGGCGGCTTCGGCTGACCGCATGGCCAGATTTCGGACCTCTTCGGCCACGACGGCAAATCCCTTGCCGGCTTCCCCGGCCCGGGCCGCTTCGACGGCGGCATTGAGGGCCAGCAGGTTGGTCTGGAAGGCGATTTCATCAATCACCTTGATGATTTTGGCCGTTTCGTCCGAACTATTACGGATATCGTTGATGGCATTGGCCATCCGCTTCATCGAATCGGCTCCATGGTCAGCAGCCTTGCGGGCCTCGGAGGCCAGGGTGTTAGCCTGCGTGGCATTGGCGGCGTTTTGTTTGGTCATGCTGGACATTTCTTCCAGGCTGGAGGAGGTTTCTTCCAGACCGGCGGCTTGTTCGGTAGCTCCCTGTGCCAGCGACTGGGAGGCAGAGGAAATCTGTTCGGAGGCACTCGCCAGCTGCTCAGAGCCTTCGGCAAGCAACCCCACGATGGAATTGAGTTTCCCGGTCAGTTTGCCGGCGATCAGCAGCCAGCAGGTTAGCGTAACAGCACACGATACCAGCATCAGGATTCCCAGTTGGATGCTGGCCGAATGGCCGGCTTTCTGCATTTGAATCTGGCCTTCCTGGAATTCGTCCAGATAGGAACTGGCACCAATAACCCAGTCCCAGGGACCAAAATACGCAATCCGGGCGATTTTCATCCGAGCCTCAGTATCGCCGGCATTTTTCCAGGGATATAACTGTTCAGCAATCTGGCCGGGTTTGAGGGCGATTGCCTTCGTGCAGATTTCCTGAATGAACGCAGTGCCACTGGCGTCTTTGGCGTCCCAGATATTCTCCCCATCGCGCTTGCCGTCTTTGGAGATGACATAGTTGCCCTTGCTGTCGAGGACAAAGATGTAGCCGGTTTTGCCGACCTGGACATCCATAATGGCTTTGCGAAGCGAGGCAACACTTTCCTGCGGAATGCCAAAATACAGGGCGCCGATGACTTTTTTCGATTCATCAAACAGCGGTTCGTAGGCGGTAATATACCACTTATTGACGACAAAAGCCCGTCCGATATAGGATTTCCCTTCCGACAGCGCCGTGACCACTGGATTGGGACTGCCGTCAGGCTGAGTGCGCGGGATAAATGTGCCGATGGCCCGTTTGCCTTCGAGGGTCTCCACGTTGGTGCAAACCCGCAGCATATCTCCCGCATCGTTCATTCGCTGGAAAATAGTGCAGGTTCCACCGACCAGATTTTTCACTTTATCCACCACTGGCGACGATTCCTTGATATCCGTATTCTGTCCCAGCCAGGTCTGACCGACCATCATCTTGGGCAGTGTCACTGTCTGTGATGCCTTGGTATTTTGATTGATGCAATTCCAGGTGACTGTTTCGGAAGACAGGCTGATGGGTCCTGTCAGACTGAGTGTTTCTTTAGCGACATTCAGACAGTATTTGAGGTTTTGTTCAATCGATTCCTGCTGGGCCTGGCACATCGCGTACACATTTTGTGCGATATGGTCCAGGTCGGTTCGGGCGGCACTATCTGCCTGTTCCGTGGCGAAGGTAATCATGCGCTTGTTCTGATACAAGGTGACTGCCCCTGCAATCAGCAGCGGCACCACTGTCAAGACGGTCCCTGTAATCAGCAGTTTCGTCCTCAGTGTCAGTTTTGCGTACATAAGGCTCTCCCAAAAAGTATATTAAAATCGAATGACGGACGTTTCCGTCGTAGTCTGGCAAAGGGATATGCCTGCGCTAAACTGGGGGCGGTTTCTCGCGGAGGACCCCAACCGTTCCGTTTTTTAGCACAAGCTGGCTATGCTTGCCCGGCCATCAATGTGCCCATACCTTCCAGAACACGGTCGATATCCAGCAGAATCTTGATGGAGCTGCCGGCCTTGCCGATACCGAGAATAAAATCGGTATTGACATCCGTGCCGAATTGCGGGGCATCGTCAATGTTTTCCTGACCGATATCCAGGACTTCCTGAACCCGATCCACAATCAGACCCGCATTGAAGGATCGCCCTTC
>NZ_JBOGCL010000015.1:0-54636 GCF_050689095.1 Anaeroglomus insulsum | reverse complement strand
CGCCAGCAGCACACACAGGCACCGGTGATAAAGGCTCAGGCTCGGACGCGGACCGCCCTCCTGCCCCCTCAGAATCCTTACCAGTACCGGCCATAACCCCGCCACCGGCAGGCAAACCAGCAGCGACACCAGCAGAATCGTCCCCCAGACCGAAGGCACCCCATACAGAAACGCCCTCAACGCCCCAATCCGCTTTGTCTCCCCCGGCATCTGATAGCTCAGCCCGCCGGATGGCGTGTAATAGGCATAGACCGTCTCATTCTGACCCAAAGGAATCGCCGCCACAGGCCCGGCCTGATATTCATGATACAGCCGGTCGGTCCCGGGATAATAATCATAAGTGGTATCCAGCGTGTCATTGGGAGCAATCACCGTCCGCCCCAGCCGATTACCGACCAGATCATACACATATCCGGCCTCAAATCCCGTCGTCCCGTTATGCTTATTGCTTTCACCAACCAGACGATTCAAACCGTCATAATCATATTCAACCACCGGCGACTGACTGCCGGAAGGATAAGCCAGGAATTCACCTGCCCCCTTTCGCATCCCCGCCGCATTAAGCTGATAGGAATAAGACCCCACCACGGTGGTCTTGCCTGTCGTCTGGTAATGCACCAGCTCCGTCAGCCGGTTCAGGCTGTTATAGCTGTATTCCGTATAGACCCCATTGGGCAGGGTTGCAGACTTGCGATTGCCCACCAGATCATAATCATACGTCGTTAATTCCGTCGGGCTTAATAGCTGCCCGTTGCGAACCATCGCCCGCGTGGTCTTGAGCCGACCCAGCTCATCATATCCATACTCCGTCGCAAGCTCACTGCCCTTGCGGGTAAAGCTCTTCCGGCCGGTCGTCAGGGAATAATCATAATGGACCGTCCCCTGCGGCGTGACAATTTCCGTCACATTGCCTTCATCGTCATAACTATAACTAGCATCGTACGTTACCGTCGGCGTGCCGGTATAATCCGTCACCGTTTCGGTCAATTTCCGCCCGAGATTGTCGTAGGTATAGTGCAGCACTTCGGCCGGAGTCGATGGGTAATTAGTGTTCTGAAAATCGCCCGGTGTCGCATCGGCCGCATAATACCGCTTGTATTCCAGACGGCCGAGGGCGTCATAGGCATATCCCGTCACCTGCTCCTTGAAGTCCATCTCCCACAGCAGCCGGTTGTGGCTGTCATAGCCCTTGTATTCCGTGCCGCAGCCCGGAACCGTCCGCGAAATCTGCCGATGCAGGCCGTCGTACCCTAACACAGTCTGGCGGGAGTAGGTCGACACAATGTCAGTGGCTGGATCGAAAGCTGACTCCCACGAACGCTTAAGCTGATAGAGATTCTCCCGGATGACGGTCTGATTGCCATAGGCATCATACGCGTATTCATACCGCGGATAAACCCAGATCGAATCCGCCCCCGGCGTCGTCGGATCATCAATTCGGTTGAAAATGATGCTTTACATCTTTTTAAGTTGTTCTATCCAATCACGATGCTTTTCTGAACAGACAAATAACAAATAATCCGCATCAGCATTGTCCGGCACCATGAACCATTTTATTAAATCAATTGCGCAAATTGCAGATTCAATTTGCTTTTCTAAGATGTCTATTGTACCAGCTTCAACATCTTTCAAAAATATCTTTGACAGGATTTCTTCTCCAATAGTACTGTCTATAATAATCCAAATATTTCCATAAAAACCAAAATATCCTTCCCCATCACAAGAAAGAAGCAGCTCTTCCTGATTATAGCTGTTAGACCATACATCAAATTTTTGTTCGATATCGTGGCTTAATAAATCTTTTCCACTATCATCATATTTAGGCGAGATTGGCCATATACCAAGCTTGCTTCCTGTTAGATTGGATATTTTTTTTATAGAACTTGAAGATTTAGGGAATACTATATGTGGCAGATCTCTTAGCCGCTTAAATATTTCAGGCGACATAGAGCCAGCATACCATTTATCAATGCACCGCACTTCATAATCTTTGTTTGACTTCTCCATAACATCATCCTCTAAATACTGATAAGCTTTTCTTTACTTTCTCAAAATTCATAATGATCAGCCCTCTCACCAATATGATAGTGTGGCCCTATTACCCTGCCATGTTCGAAATCAATATAATCAAATCTTAGTATATTTTGCCAGTGGTTTTTACCACATTTTGCCTCAATTCCAAATATTCTCCCTGTTGCTGGTGCCGATCTGAATACAATTTCTGATTTTCCAATTTTAATTGATATTGGTGGTATCCCTGTCCAAACCATCGGAGGAGGTGGCGAAGGCAAATTAAAGACTAATCCCACTTGTTTTCCAGTCAAGGCATGAGATGCTACGATTTGCAACAACCTTGGATCGGTTGCCACCTGACCGGATATCTCTGGAATCTTGTTGAGCATCCTCCGGCTTATATCATTCCATTGATTGCCGATAGTACTGAACATCTGATTCATCCCCGGCATAAATTCTGACAAATTAAACTCCTGCATATCAAAAGCCGTTTTGATCCCTGAGATTACAGCTTGACCAAAACCCGCTCCGCTTTGTGCAGTTGCCACCCCTTCAATAAAGCGGTCTATGCCGCGGATAAACCGTAATATATCTGAAGCCTGCTCTATTGCATTCTTGATCTTGAATCCTTTTTGAGCTACGTTCAAAACTCGGGTACTTAGATTTGCAATGGTCCCGATATTAAGCTGAATTTCACTCAAGGTAAACATCCCACTCGGATCCACCCCATTCACCGGGTTCGCATGGCAGTATAGATACTTATGCAGGCTCTGCGGGTCGGTGCCGTTGCCGACAAAGGGATCCCGGCTGGTAAAGCGGCCGGTTTGCGGATCATACATTCGCGCCCGCAGGTAATACAACCCCGTCTCACCATCCCGCTGCTCACCGCAGTAAAGATAGCTCGTCAACGGCGTATTCGACGTCAGTTCATTCCCCCACGCATCGTACCAGAAGTCCTGCCCGCCAACCAGCAACCCCGTACTCATCGTCAACTGCCGCACTGAGCCGTGCCCGTCATACAGGAAATACTGCGGACTGGCCCCGACCACCGACTGGCCGATCACATCGGAACCATGAATATAACACGTTGTGGTCATCCCCGTCGTTTCCGCCAGAACCTGGCTGTAGCCCGTCGGATTATACGGGTCCACCACATATTCGGTAATCCCTGTCACCGCCGTCTTGCCAATACGCTGGCCGTCCGGGTCATAGGCATACAAAACCGACGGCCCCGTCACTGGCGTATAAGCCCTTAGCCGTCCCTGCAGGTCATAGCTGTAACCCTCCGTCCCGCCGGAGGTCGTTTTACTTGTCAAAGAGCCGTTGGCATCATAACCATAACTTATCGTACCGGCCGGACTGGTTTCCGTCAACAACTGATCCTGATCATTATAGAGATAATTCGTCGTAATTGACGGCTGCCCATCCTCGGTCGCCGTATAGGTCTTGACATTGCCTGTCTTACCATGCCCCCCAGGAGGTTATGAAATGGCTTCTAGGCACAATGGCTTAATACCGTCGAGCCAATAACGATTCTGATAAATAATCAAGAATGCTTGTCAATCAATCCAGCATGACAAGAACATACTTTTGCCCCATATCGGTTTCCGCATCAAATCCCATTTCTTCTGCTATTTCACCGCACTTTTTAAGAATCTTCGCTCTCTTTTTGGGATTGTTCGGAAGTTCGATTACCAGTTTACCGGAATTTTGTTCTTCGTCCGGCGCCCCATCAATATCAAATGTCCATACTTTAACAGCACCAAGAGCATAAAAATCTTTGACTAATTCAATAGAATCTTCCGACCTTGCACATTCCCCGAGAGTCCTTTTTGGAACATTAGGCTCATTCAGCCATGATAATGCCTCAACCATCGTATTTTCCGAGAATAGTTTCTCGTAATAACTATCATTTGCGACATAAGTAAATCCTTGATCCTGGGCCGTATTCTGTTTTTTGGCGTTCTTCTTCTCGGCCTTCAAGTCTTCATATTTAGGCAAACTATCATCAGTCTGACACATCTCAATATATTTTTTCTTGGAAACCTGTTTATTCCGAATCCAATATACATCACCTATAACAGTACCATCCGCCCAGTAAGCACGGAATCTTCCCGTACACTCACCATTAACCCAGCTAAATTCAGACCACGATTTTGTTTCTGGATTCCAGACTTTTTCTATTCCCGTACCATTTATAATATTATTCTCTACAAGAAGATTACCTTTTTCATCCCAATGTCTTGAAATTCCATCCGGAACACCTTCCTTATATATATATTCCCTAGCAAGTACTCCATTCTCATACCAAACACGGTTGAATCCATGAGGAATTCCATTTTTAAAATATCCTTCGAACCGTATTTTTCCATTTGGATAATAATCCCTTTCTACCATCACTTTGTCCACTATATACCTCCTATCAACATCATTAATGATGCGACTTGAAGATGAGTTTTTAGCCTTTCCCTGTCAATTGTATTTCTGGCTTTAACCAATGCTGGTATTCGACTCGTTATTCCGGTTATAGTTTGCGTCACCAGCTTTCGGCCAGCTGGTGTACACATAAAACTTTTTACTGCTTCCAAAGATGATAAGGCTGCAAGGTCTTCCAGATTATCCGTCATATCTGTATAGAATACTATTCCTCCTGCATTGAAAAAGAATATCTCAACCTGACCAGCTGTAGTAAAATGGTTTGAGGGCGTCCATGACGCATCAGGTTTATATCTAAAAATATTAAAGAACGCATCATATACCTTATATTGTATCCCTGCTTTGGCGACTCCGCTTACCGATAATGGTTTAATTTCCAGCCATGTTTTTTGATTATGATTCATTATATCTGGTTTCATTCTAAATGCTCTTTCTCGACTCGAACCCAATCTCGTCCAGCTTCCATATGAGATATGACCTTCATCTAACGGATGGTCAATAGCATATACCTGCTGAATTGCAACCTCAGCAAGATAACCAAACTCTTGTGTAAATAATCCAGTTGGGTCAATATTATTCACCGGATCGTCATGGCAGTAAAGATACTTGTGCAGGCTTATCGGTTCTTCCTGATTACCATCCCAGGAATCCATCGCATTAAATCGCCCATTTTCCGGTTCATAGTACCGCGCCCGCAGATAATACTGGCCCGCGGTTGCATCGTACATTTCACCCGTGTAGTACAATCCATCAGCCGGTACGAAATTCAAGGCATTCCCGTACGCATCATAGTCATAGTCTGATCCGACATCACCCAAAGAATCCGATTGCTGCCTTACCGAACCATGCCCATCATAGAGGTAATAAGCCCTGTTTCCGCTGTCCTGCACCTGCCCGATGACATCAAGACCCAGTACATAATAAACCTCATCTTCTCCATCATCGGATTGCAATACCTGTTCATAACCCGTTGGATTCATGGGGTCAACCAGATACACAGTCGCTATAGTGCCCACAGTCTTACCGGTACGTATGCCATCCGGATTATAGGTATAGGCCGCCGCCTGCCCTGTATGCGGCTGGTACACGGCTAAACGTCCCTGCAGGTCATATGCCAATATATCCAGCGGCGCTGTCAATTTGTCGAGGCCAAGATATTTCTTTGTCAAAGAACCATTGGCATCATATTCATACTGAATTGTAGGGGTACTTCCATCCGATTGCAAGGATTCTTTTTCAAGCTGATTCTGTGCATTATAGAAATAGTAGGTAGTGCTGCTGCCTGTCGTCTTTTGCAGGCGATTACCTGCTAAGTCATATACATACTGTTCCGTTGTAATACTATTACGTGATTCCGACAGAAGCCGGTTTAATGCATCATAATCCCAAACGAGGGCTGTTGTATCATAACTTGATGTTGCCGGATTCCAGATATTTTCAGTACTGGTTTTACGCTGCCCGTCCGTATAAACACTGTAGGTGTAATGGCTTAATATCGTCGAACCAAAACCGTTCTGATACGTAATCTGGTCCCGCAGGCGATTCTGGGAGTCATAACTATATTGGGTATAGTTTCCATTGGGCAATTGCACCCAGTCCAGATTACCCACCAGATCGTAGCCATAGCGGGTCTGGCCTTCACTGCGGACATCCACCCCGCCGCGCATCATCACTTGCACTGCATCCAGCCGACCCAGCTCATCATACCCATACCGCGTCACAAAATCGGTCAAATCCTTGCAGGTCAGGGTCTTGCGGCCGGTAATATCACTATAGCCGTATGTAATCGTCCCCTGCGGTGAGGTAATCTGTTTGATCCGGCCTTCATCATCATAGCTGTAACCCCACTGCCGGGCAGTATCAACTGCCTGGCCGGAGCCGTCAAACGACTGTACCGTGACAAACCGCTTGCGTCCCAGCGTATCATAGATCGTATAAATCTGCGGATTGGCATTGCAGGATGGCAGCCCGGCGTTATAGGCGGCAAGATTGACATAATGCCGCTCATATTCTACCCGGCCAAAAACATCATACGTAAAGACCGTATAGTGCCCCTCGTAATCCGTCTGCGTCAGTACTCGATCATGCTCATCATAGCTGGTTGCTTCATACGGGACATTCGCCGCCACCGCCGCTGCATAAATTGCCGCCGCCGTCAAGTCTCCTGTATAGCTAAACGGCTGATACGTGCGAACCAGACGATTCAGATGGTCGTATAGCGACACCGTCACCCGCCCCTTCGGATCAACAACACCCGCCTGATTGCCGTAATCATCATAAATATAGGAATAGACCGGCGCAGTCCAGGTATTATTGTTTTCCGGATCCTGTACCCCGGGCAGCGTCACCGAAGTCAACCGTCCCGCCGCATCGTACCCAAACACCTTCCGCCGCAGTTTCCAGTCACTGGTTTCCGTCGTCAGGTCAACATGATCAGGATCTTCCTGCCGCGTCTGAGCCGATTCCCACCACTTCCGTCCCAGGCTGTCATAGCCGACGTGGGAATAGGTCTCCACAGGTGTCGTCCCGGAGCCTTCGACCAGTGAGGCTGGATGGATGGTCGTGATCACCCGGCCGAGGGCATCATAAACAAACGAGGTTGTATGCCCCAGACCGTCGGTAACGGACAGCCGACGGGTACCATCATACACAGTCACCGTCTCGGACCGCTTGCCCGTGGTATCATTGGGCAGCGTAATCGTCCGAATCTGTCTGCCGGCGATATCATAGCGGTATTCCGCTGTACAAATTTCCGCATGGGATTCATTAAGGCTGTAGGACTTCCACACCCGCCCCGCCGCATCGTATTCCGTCCGACTGTAAGACAACGGCCCGGCCTGCCACCATGCCAGATTCGCCATAATTACCGGCACCTTGCCGCCGCTGGTCCAGGCAAGCTGCGTCTGCCCCGGCATGCTCGTCCACGCACCGCCCGCGACACGATCCTGGGCCAGCGTGACATACAGCAGCTTGCCGGATTTCATCACATAATCAAACAGAATATCCACATCCGCCCACCGCCGGGTCTGTTCCACCCGGCCAAGGGCATCATAGACCGTCTCCGTCCCGACCGGCGAATGCTCGGTATCGGCAGGATCATACGGCCCGACAGCGACAATCGCCCGGCCTTCCGTATCATAAAGGGTGCGGGAGATGGTCAAAATCCCCGTCGTATCCCCGGTAGTCAGGTAATGGGTGTAATGGGTCTGATACGCTGCAATTGAGGCATAGACCAGCGTCTCTGCGAGATTGCCCGTTTCATCATAATGATACTGCGTCAGAATCCCGTTTTCATCGATGCTGGTATTGACCTTCCCGATGGAGTTATAATCGGAATATGATAAAGCAACCACTTCCACACCTGCCTGCTGCTCATTGAGATGCCCCAGCAATACGGCAACATCCATCGGCGTCCCTGCGGCCGTCAAATCCTGAACGACACGATAGGTCGCGATGGTCCGACCCTGGACATCCGGCTGGTTATAAGTCAGTATCCGCTTATCGGGATTGGCACCAGTCGCAGTATCGTCCCAAAATGTCCAACTGGCAAGCTGATGATTGTCGGCATCGTACCAGAAATACTGTGTCTGCCCATCCGGCCCGGTTACCGAATACGGCTGATCCGGCGAGTAGCCTGAATCCGTGGCATATTCAAAATAGGTGTACGTGGTAACACTGCTGTTACTGGCATTAGCACTCCAGCTATTGAATAATTCGCTGTACAACTTTGGAGTCTTGTCTGAATTCAGTAATTGCTCCACAGTCGAATTATCCATCTTGACCTGCACCGACTGTAAAATCCTGCCCCGGTCGTCATAACGGGTCAGGCTGATGGAATGCCATACCATAGCTGCACCCTCTCCGGTCGTTATGCCCGTAAAGTACGGCAGATTCTCGAGCCCGGATGTGTCGTCGGTTCGGATATATGCAGTCCGCGTGGTCAACACTTCCACATAAGCACTTGTGCTTTCATCCCATTTCTTTTGTGTGACACGGATAACATTACCATTCGTGTCATATTCGGTTTCTGAAAGATTCTTCGCCGGGTCAATAACCGTCTGTGTTTTCAACCGTCCATATTCCGGCGCATCCGAATCATTATCATAATACGTGTACTCATAAAGCGTTACCGCATCCACAAGCTGCAGCGGATCATCCGGATTCGGAACCCGAGTCGTCACCGAAAGCTGACGGTCCGGCCCAAAGCGATTTTCAGAATCGTAGGTGTATCGCGTCACTTTCGCAGCCGAATCGGTCACCGACAGCACATTCCCCCGCTTGTCATATTCATAAATGGTGGGATTGCCGGCACGATCCGTAACGATCTCCTGCCGGCTGCTGACGTTATGGGTAATCGCAATACGATTGCCTTTGGCATCCACGGTGGCAATCAGGCGGCCGGCCGCATCATATTCATACCGAATCGGCTGCAAACCCCGCGGATCGATAATCGCAGTCACATAATGGTCCGATGGAATATGGGTATCATCCGCATAGCTGTAAGTCTGCGTTTCATACCGTGAATCCGGATCAGTATTGGGCTGGACCAGCTTGGATGCTTTCCATAAATTACCCGCGGTGTCATACTCATATTTCACCGTCGGCAACACCCCGCCCTGTTCTTTAGGCCCCCAGACTTCCACAATGCGCCCCTGGGAATCATAGCCAATCTTAATCGCCTTGGTCGGAGTACCGAGTAAATCAATATGCTCCACACCAGCTGAATCATTCTGCCCAATCCGCCCTGTGGTTAAATCGACATTCAAATCAATCCGTTCCCCTGTCGGCAGGTCAATCTCAGACAAATACAGCGGCCCCCTGGGCTCAACATAGGCCACCGTATTCCCATACTCAACAAAATCATCTCCGACATTCGACCGTCTGAACACATAAGATGTTCCATCCTCCATAATCAGACGATAACCTTCAAATTCATAGAATCCCGGATCAGAGTAATTGCCCGAGCCGCTGACATAACTTGCTGTCTTTTGGTTTGCCCAGGTATTCAGCAGCGTCAGCCGTTCTTCATTGAGCGTCTCCAGCCGTGCAGACACCCCGTCAGGCGAGGTATACTTTGCCACATAGTACTGCACCTGGCCGTTGTAAAGCTCCGGCTTTTTCAACTCCAGCCCAAATGAGAATGTCGTCCGCCTGCCATCCGGCAGCGTCAATGTGACATCCCGGTCAAAATTATCCCCTACACGGACCGACATCGTCGAACTGCTCATAAAAACGCGCATCGGCTGGCGGGTTTCATTAAGCTGAATATCCAGATTGGCAATGGAATAACTCCAGCCATAACCAAATTCGCTGTTCTGATCTTTCTGGAAGCTGTTATAGGTCCGCACCACACGCAGCGGGACTCCGCCCACATCAATCGCCACATCTTCCTGCGAAAATTTGAGATTGCCAATCTTGAGCGGACTGTTCAGCTTAATCATCTTATAAACATAAGAATAGGCATACGCGGTATTCTCGTCCGGCCTCGAACGAACCGTCAAAAGCAGACAATACCTCCCGTTCTCGATACCGGTCAAGTCCAATTGACCAAAGGATCCGGCCTCATATCCAAGACTCGCCGCATCATTCCAATGCCCCACAGGACCAACATAATAACTTTGATCCTCACTTGATCTCGTTAAATCAGGATTTTCAACCCGAAGATTCTGAACATAATAATCCGGATATGGCGGATTATGACCGTCCAGTGCCGCCCAGCTCTCAAGGACATAGCTAACCGCCGCCTCATCATACAGCTCAAACTTAAACTCGACACGTTGATTGGAATGTGTATGACAAGCCAAACCTTCAATGTCGTATAAACCATCCGTAATCTCCGGCAGAACCTCCTGATTTCCCAGCTTGCCGATGTCAATCTGCGTAGAATCCAGATTGGAAATCCATGCAAACGGCTTGCTCGTCTGATTCGCCACATCCCGGCCCACTGTAAAAGTAACCGTCTGCTCGGTGATATTGTTTGCCCGATCTATTGCAGTCACCTTGACAGAGTGCGATCCTGTGACTAATTTCAGAATCTCAAGATACCATGTAACTTGCATTTGCGAGGGATATTCAGGGTCCGTATTCGAAAAGTCGAAATCCTTCACCAGAGTCGTAATGCTATTGCAGGTATCCTCGATTTTGACGGATTTGAGCCTTGAACCGGCATCAAGGGCATAAATATCAAGGGCAATCGTTCCCGCCTTGATAACAGCAGTGGATTCAGGCATGGGCATAAGCTTATTTGCATCCTCCAAAAGCCCCGGCGTCAGAGCAAGAACCGGAGGCGTAGTATCCGAATCCAGTCCTGGCTCATCCCCCGTTACAGCCTGAATGGTCACACTGGCCGAACCGAGCAAAGTGCCCCCCTGAGTCACCTTGACAGTCAGCTCATAGGATTTGGCCAGCCCCGCCTCAAAAAGAACTGTAGGCCGCAGAACATACGACGTTTTGCCTTCATCTATTGATGGGTAAAATATGACATGTTGTTCATCATCTGAAGACCACTCGATACTCAGCGGCGTATTCTGGCTATACCAGACATAAGCGTCTTCCAGGGTAAACGCCCGCCCTGCCAGAACCGGTCCATAATGCCCCGTCCGAATCAGCAACGAATCGACCGGTTGCGGATGAACCGTAATTTGAACCGTATCCTCCGCCGTTTCCTGCCCGCGAGTGGCCTTTAATGTGTAGCGATAAACACCCGGTTGGGTAAATGTCAAAGTTGAATTAACAGCCGTCGCCCCCGCTATCGGCGTACCACTCGGGTCATACCATTGAACACTAACCCCTTCAACAGGATAAACAAAAGCCTTTTGCGGAGTTATTTCTATAGAAATATCATTGAGCACACATTCAATATCTGGTCCCGCGCTAATAGACAAGGAGGTATTATACGGATAAACATATACAGTCAGTGTATCAGTTTCTTTATGGCCACCTTCTTCAAATACGGTATATGCTAATATATAAACTCCTGCCTCGGTAAAGGTAGCTATTACCACACCAGCTGAATTTACATCAAATTCAACGGATTCATTACTATTCAGCACGGTCCATTGCTCTGATACAATTACACCTCCAGCACTAACAACAGACCAGGCTTCATCCAAAGCTATTTGTGCGCTGCCGGATACAGCCAGCTTAGTCACTATATCTGATCCAGCTTCGGCATACAAATTAGATGGATATGCAGTGATGACGATGTCATCAACTCCAATTAAGAGATCATCTGCTGAAAAAGCTGATAAACGATAACAATAATAACCTGGCAACGAAATAGATACTGCTGTTTGTAAATTATCAGGTGACTCAATTACCGATTTACCAGGACCCGATAATTGTTTCCATGTTATATGATCTGCAATTCCTCCGGCAATTGTACCCGCCAAAGCCCCTTCCCATGACACATTTTGAGAGCATATCTCCTGGTCTTCACCGGCATTGACATCAAGATATACCTCTATTTTCGCAATATCATAACCCATAGATTCATTATTTGCACCAAATACTTCAAATTTAAGAACATAAACACCTGGTCTGCTAAATCTGACAACAGGCCATAAATCAGTTGGTAATGTTGAGTCAGCAAAAGAAATATTTTCAGGCCCACTTACAAGAGACCATAGCAACCTGCTCCCGCTTAAATAATCTCGTGATTTATCCAAAATCAAATCAACGCTGCCATTCCTTTGCAGAATTTGCACAGGATAACGGCCTGCAGTAATGACTGGATATTCATCAGCACCAATATCGATACAAGGCCCCATCAACCGACTTTGTCCGTCAATATCAACCTCATGTAAATCTGGAATAAATGCGGGCGTTCCTGCATTGATGCACCTTGAACTTACCTTGATATGGTAATTCTCAACAGCGTTTATTGTATCAGCACCCCACTTATAAACAGTCACTCCACAATCAATACCTTGCAAGTAAACAGGATTAAATAACAAGATATCACAGTCAACTCCCCCCCCTATTCCAGTAATAGTACGCAGGACATCATCATTTCCAATTTCAATCTTTTCTCCAACCCTGTATCGGCTTCCGTCGGCAACACAAATATAATTAGGATCGGATACCCTTATTGTTTTGTCGCAAAACAAATAATAGTTTTCAAATACAGAATGAGACCTGCTGTCAGGCTCAGGAAAATTAGGATCTATAACACTCCAATCCACGGTATTCGGATCCGGCATACAACAACTATTAAATAATACATCTTTATGCACATCCCTCAAAACATCGAAATCATAATCCCCCTTACCCCAAACAATACAACTGGATACCTCTATTGGTTCGATATATGATGCATAATTATATTCTTGAATAGGTGTAATATTATTGTTCGCAATTGTGTTATTTCTAATAATTGGCTGTCCGTTCAAACGGTCTAATACAATCCCAATATCATTTTCTACAATAATATTATTAAATATCTGAGCACTATATATCTGACTGAGATATATTCCTATCTGATTTCCACGGATGATATTATTGCAAATGACAGCATTGCTTTTTTCGCAATAAATACCATTAGTCATTCCAAGATCATTGTATTCTTTGTTTAAATTGTCAATAACACAATTTGTTATAATGGAACCATCAGTTACACAGTGAATGCCGGAATCCCTCCATTCACGTATTGTAAAACCATCCAGTCTCGCATTTGCGGTCTTCACAATTACCCAGTTGCATCGCAAACCAGTTAATACTGTTTGAGTATTTATGTCTTTGATATTTCGTTCTGAAACACTATCTTCGGTGCCACGAAATCCTCCATACAGATCAACACCGTCAAGCATTTGAAATGTTGACTCGTTTTGACTGCCAGGGGAATAAATTCCGGCTGCAACCCATATTTGGGACGCCTCTGCCTTCGAGGCAATCTGAAGAGCTGTTTGCAAATCACAATAGGCATCCTTCCATGATGAGCCATTGTTCAGCCCTTTAGCTCGAGCATTCACATATATAACATCACCGATCCCCGGATATCCATCTTTACTCACCTGGACAAATACCGGCAAGGTTGACTTGTAACTATCCACGTTTTCAATTCGTGCCCGATTGACAATTTTATTAGAATTGTTCGGGCTTCGTATTACACGAACTGTAACTGTTACTTCCATAGGATCGCCTTCTCCCTGGCCAGGCAACAGCGTCCCAATGTCCCATGTTATTGTATTGGTTAAAGGATCATAAGAGCCATTCATACCGGTATAAATAACCATCTCTTTATCAATCTGATCCGGCAACTCATCAACAATCTTTTGTCCATAAACAGTTGGATTTGTCGAAGGATTCCAATAAGATATTGTATATGTAATTTCATCCAAATCTGACACGCCTGGATAGACATTGGGATCATTCGTCTGATCTGGATACCCCTTCCCGGTCCTAGCAGTCACTGTAATTTCAGGAGTGGGAGACTGGATACCAACCAGCGGCGCATATTCGGCAAATGCGCACGATGCTCCCGTGCTAAGCGTAACAGGTTTGGTGCTTACCACTCGCCAGTATCTTTCCTCCATGCCGAGATATTCTTGTGCTTTAAAACATCGTCCCTCATCAAGAGACTTAACAATGGTTTTTTCATTTGGATCAATATTGAAATCGACAGGTTCCCACGTTTCAGGGTCATAAATACTGAATTGTGTATCGTCATTATGAGCAAGTATTGTGAAGTATCGATGGGTATTATAATCAGGAGAAGTCTTAACACAATAACCAATCAGATCGGTCCCTGCACCGGTTCCATTTTTATCGGGTACAAAATCACCATGTGCATAGGACGAGAATGTGGGTGAAGGTCTAACCGTAGCAGCAACAGGTTTTGTAGCTTCAATTGTCAAATATGCTATTTCTTCTATCTCAAATATATCTTTAAATATCTGTTTCGGATAAAGAAAACTGGAACCCGCATTTAATAAACCGTTCCAGGACAGTGACCTATTCGTATCGATATCATTTCTATATATTGACACCTCAGTTTCATCATCAAACGATGTAATGCTCAATACACCTGTTGAATTTTCGCCCCACATATATGCATCAATGAAAGCATTAAAATGCTTGCCGGTCCACAGGCCCTCTGATGATGGAACATAAAATCCGGAATCGTTACACATTTCCACAGAGACAGGTTTGTCTGCAGTAACATGGATATAGACCGGATCTATGTCCCATACAAGTATGTCCTTTTTATTTACTTCTATCCAAAATGTTCTACCAAAAGGCACCAGACCTACATGTTCTCCTGCTGAGAGTTCATAATTATCCATTATTGCATTCTCATAGACTCGTGTAGCAGGATTATACTTTTCCATCGTTAGTATAGGATCGAATTCCCCCACAATTCCATCCCCACTATCAAGATATTCATAATGAACAGTAACATGTGTATCTTCATGATATGCAAAGATATTCCATCGTCGCCCTTGATTCCGGAAACCGTGAATATGAGAATAAAACTCTGTATCAACACCAAGACCATTTTTGCCCATAACGAAATAACCTGAAGTATGGTCATAACCTAGATTATACTCGATGGATTCTCCATAAACATCACCCGCAAGAACAGAGAATTTATTGTTTCCGCTTGTTACTTTATACACACCATCCTTTGCATCAACATAAACGTACCGACCTTGTTCCATCGGATTTGCATCATCAATGCTTAACAAATTAGGGTCGTTAGGATCAGAGGGAAACACATCCTTCATTTGAGAGATAATCCCGTTTGGATCAACACTTTGCCACACAAGTTTAGTACCCTCTTCATAACTCGAAAAAACAAGATTGGCCCCCGAAGGCGGTGCATATAAATATAAATATGTCGTAAACGCCTGGCTGGCGGGTTTTACTTTAATGTACACCTCATCAGACCCAACTTGAACGCCCGATGCATCTTTTGCCGACAACCTGAAAACATAATCACCAGGAACCGTAAATGTTACATTGGGATCCCATGCCATTTCCGCCGGCAATGCCGGGCTAAACAACACTTCACCATTCTGTGGCTGAGTCAGAATCTGCCAATCGGATGAAGTATATAAACCTGCGGGTTCACTTTGGCAGAATCCCGATAATTTATGTGTCACCTGTCCGCCATCTGGCAAAACAATTACTTCATCTGGTCCGGCATTCACTAACACGCTGCTTGTTGATATCAGCATACTGTCTTTAACTGTGACCAAACCATCATTGGCTTCCAATTGCAAAACATAACAACCTGGCTTTATAACAGTCACTGTTGGATGTAGTATACTGGAATTGGAAGTAAATCCAATACCAGTTGTTTCACCAAGAATTGTCCACTTAATTAATAATGGAGAAGGGCTGTTATCAACATCTTCAGCCATAATTGCAGGATCATCCAGCGTAAGAGTCTGTTGCCCAGCAATGAGCGATATTTGACGATTTGGACCAGCATCAACAATAGGTGGCATATTAGCCTGACTATCAGGATTTACTTGCACTAGAACCAATGACACAGTCTGCTCTATTCCATCGGAGACAATCAGCTTCAGAGTGTAAGTCCCAGCCAAACTAAATAACGCTGAAGTACTACGAGACCACATTGAATATACTCCCAAAGTCACCTCTCCCCCCAGAGGTCCTGACACCACCGACCACTCCTGCGTCAACTCCCCTCTTGACACCCCATCATCAGAAATAGTCCAGTTTAAAGTCGTTCCCTGCGGCAAGGTAATCTCGCTGGGAATCGCCCAGGCATCCACCTGAGGCGGCTGGTTCCCGGAGATGACACCCGGCCGGACGTTGACAACCACCTGATCCTTATACTCCTGCCCCGCAACGGCAACTCCTAGTTCCAGCACATACATCCCAGGCAGGGAAAAACTTGCCCACGAATCCCACGCATCATGCCCGGCAGGCATCACCGATACGGACGAATCAAAACTGACCGCACCGCCTGTCGGCTGACTCAGCACTCGCCACGCAGGACTGCTGCCCGATGACAACCCCTGAATCACACCATCCAGATAGACCCTATTATTGGGCAATTGAATCGTCTGATTCGGCCCGGCATCAACATAAACATGGTTTGACGTAATCTGTATGTGTACAGTTGCATCATTTGACGCCAAAGCCCCATCGACAATGCGGTAATTAAATACGTCTGATCCAAAATAACCCGCAACGGGGCTATACACGACCATATTGCCGCTGATTACAGCAATGCCATGCGAAGGTTGACCAGAAATTGCATCTATGCTTATTGCATCCCCATCCACATCATAGTCATTGGCCAAAACATCAATCACAACGGCTGCACCCTCGGACGTCGAAGCCTGATCCTGAACAGCAACAGGTGCCGTATTGTTTCCATATTCATAGGCCCCCATATCAACAATAGGTGCCGTCCCCGAGCCGGTATCAACTGTTGTCAGAGAATCAAAGCGACGAACATGACCGAATATATCTGTTAAAATACTATATGTCAAAACTGGTGCGTTTGTCCCTGCATCGATGCACGGCGAGTTCTCTGACAAATATAAATTCCCATACGCATCATTATTTCCGCTACCCCATCCGTCTTCGCCATCACTCGGAGATAACTGAAACAGCGGTGCACGGTCAATATTGCCTGTCCCCGGATAGACATTCCCATCCAGCGAATTGGCATCCTGAATACAACTGTAAGTCACACTGACTGTTCCTTTGCCGGAGTTATAAAACTGTTTATCCCTGACCGACAGCCCATCCACATCCGTATTTCCCCATAAGATGCTATTAACAACAGTAAGATTGCTTTCATGGTTATAGATTCCTCCGCACAACCTGCCATGATTTGCCGTGATTGTACTATTGCCCACAAACACATTGTCGCAGGCCCAATTACTCAAAGCAGCTCCGTATGAACAACTGGTATTGCCGACAAACACACAATTTCCAACCCAGATATTACTGGCAAGATTCGTAATCGCCCCATCGGCCGGAGGGGGTGCAATCTGAGCCCAGAGATAGACCGTATTGGTTCCATGTTCCGGAGATTCAAACTGGC
The DNA here is from genome assembly GCF_050689095.1 of Anaeroglomus insulsum. NCBI lineage: Bacteria > Pseudomonadati > Planctomycetota > Phycisphaerae > Sedimentisphaerales > Anaerohalosphaeraceae > Anaeroglomus > Anaeroglomus insulsum. The sequence continues at coordinate 37,160 of NZ_JBOGCL010000015.1, read as the reverse complement.
TGACCAACTGCCCCTGTTCTGTCTGGAATCCAATAATTTTCAGCGTATATAACCGGCCCTCAATCTCGATAAGCTGGGATGGATAGGACACCGGAAATGTGATAAAATCTCTGTCGGCCCAGTTTTTCGCCGCGGGGTCGGAAAGGTTCGACGTGTTGGGAGTCTCATTGATGGCAAGCGAAAATGTAAAAGACTGTGAAAACTGACTGCCGCATTCGAGGGCTAAATTAATTTCAATATCCACTCGGCTGGGCGGCGATCCAGCATTAACCGGATTATTGAAATGACGCAATCTTCCAATTTCAAACGGCTCATTTACAGTGATTGAACACATCGGAGGAGCATATCCCGTAAAGCCAAGCCCGCTCTTATTTTCAGTCACATTATTCGTAACCTGTCCCCAGCGAATCTGATATTCCGTACCACCCGTTTGTCCGGGGTAACTAGTACTCATAACAGACAAATCCTGCTCAATGTATTGACCAATGCCTCCAAAGCTGGATTCCCAGGACCAATCAGGCAACACAGACAACAGGGATGCGTTGGGGAACACTGGAAGAAATCCCTGGTCCAAATTCCCCCGAAACAGACAGGATTTGAAAACCAGATCGCTCAGCACATTGTATATGGCCCCGCCTGTCTGTTTTGCACAATTGGCTTCAAACATACATCGGTCAATCATTGCCTGTGTAGAATAATTAAAAATGCCTCCGCCGCGTAAAGACTGGTTCCCTGCAATCCTACAATTAACAATACTTCCATGACCTCCCCATAATCCTCCGCCATCCCCTTCTGCACGATTGTTTAAAATATTACACTGACTAATAAAACCGTAGAGAAAATCGATACCGCCTCCGTTACCGGCTGAAATATTGTTTGTAATGATACACTGCTGAATCGAGGCTGACGCACCATGCCCGGCGATTCCACCCCCAAGAGATTCTTCATACATCTGCCGGAGTTCAATATCTGACAACGCCCGGTCATAAATCCGCACATCATCGATTTTGCCCTTGAAAAAGAACACGGGATCATTACTTTGATATTTCATGGCCCCAATATTCACATTGAATCCCGTTCCCGTATTCAATGTTGCATCAACACTATATGACAAGACCTCTCTTTTACCATCAATATAAAGCTGAATATCACTGACCGTCGGCGTTCCATCATTGGCAAACACCGCCGCCACATGGTGCCAGCAATTATCATCGATGCGGGTTGTACCGATAACCTTTGAGTAATTGGCTGCCAGACGGATGGTTCCATAGGGGCCTTCATTCTGCACATAGTTGACAGCCAGATTCCAGGTTCCTCCTGTAGTATCTTCACCCCAACTGACGATGCTTCTTAATATAGGTGCTTCGGCCGTATAGATCTGCGGCACAGCCTTAATCCAGGCCGAGACAGTGCGATCTCGATTTCCCAGAACACCGTTATAGTTTGTTGAGATATAATCAGATACTCCATCAAACTCCATCGCACCTGCTAAATACCCATCCATAGAAGAAGTGGAAGTCCCACCCCATGTTCCGGGAATTGCATTTCCCGAACTGTCTGCACAAGGGCTGGAAGTTTCGTCTAAAGTCCAATGTGCCATTAATCCAATATCACCGGCTAGACCCTGGATTTCTTTCTGACTCAATGGCCGATCATAAATACGAATGTCATCAAGTACGCCCACGAAATAGTTCATCATAACGTTGTTATTCTGAACAGCACCGATATAAACCGTTTCGGTATTCGCCGTATTAATCAAACGATCCGGATTAAAGCATGTAGCCAGCTCCATTACTCCATCGACATATAATTTCACATCACTCACTGTGGTGTTGTTATCTGCGGACAGGACTGCAGCAACATGATGCCATCGACCATCACCCAAATCCGTCGTCCCTCGAATATACCCATTCCACGCTCCCACTTCCAAACGATTCGTGGATCCAACCCGGAACATCCATTTCTGGCCATCCGCCTCGGCTCCCCAGGATGCGATGACCTTATCCAGCCCTGTCGTTGATGAGAACTTGATCCAGGCCGTACAACTCCGTGAGCTGCTCCCGGCTATCCCATTCCAGTTTTCAATCTGAATATACTCATTATTCTGGAGCTGTATAGCATTACCAACTCGTCCCGCAGCACAGATCGATGTCGGTATTGCCATATTCAATGTTCCTGTATGATTCTCGGATGTGCTGTCCAATACAGTATTGCCGGAAACTGAATCCATGGTCCAATGCGCAAGGGGATCCTGATGGCCGGCAATCTGCTGAATTTCACTAAGCGTTAGCACCCGTTTATAAATCTGTAGATCATCAATCACGCCATTCCAACAGGTTGCAGTATCCGTTTTGTGCCTGCCAATAATCCATCCGCCATTACAGAATTCTGCGGTTTTGTATGAACTGATAACCTCCTGTCCATTCACATAGAGCGTAATTTTCTGCCCGTCATAAGTCGCCCCGACATGATACCATTGCCCTGCTTGAGTAAATATTGCCTGACTGGTCGTTGTTGAAGAACCTCCCAACGAAGAGGAGAGTTTGTTATCGGAAGTTCGCAACAGGAGGGTTCGGCCTAAATGGGTGCCCTCATCAAACTGCTGAATAATGGCTTGATATGTAGCAAGCGTTTCCTGTTCCGGTCTGACCCAGGCAAAAACACTGAATGGCGTCGCTGCAGGATTCAGAATCCCCTCAGGCAGCGTAACATAATCTCCTGTTCCATCCAAATCCAGGGCACCATGAATACGACCCGAATCAATCCAGTTCGGATTGCCTTCCACAGTACCATAATGCTGATTGCCTGAGGCATCGGATGCGTTTCCATCCAGTTTTAAATGAACCAGGGATACGGGAGCCTGCGACATTATTTTTACTTCGGCGTCACTTAAAGCCCTGCTGTAGATGCGGACATCATCCATCACTCCTGTATAATATATGGGATTTTCCCCTGTTCTTGCTCCAATATAGACATTCCCGTCCAATTCGGTATTGACATCCGGCGGCGTCGTCACATAATTGGAGCATGTTGCGGTTTCCTGAATGCCATCGATATACAATTTGACATCCCGGACATTGATTACCCCATTCCCTTCAAAGACCGCCGCCACATGATGCCAGTTGCCATCCGTAATCGTCCGGGTACTTTCAAGCCGTCCACCCCAGATGCCTAGGGCAAGTTTGTTAGAACTGCTAATAAACAACTGCCACTTCTGCGCTGTCGCTTCTTTGCCCCAGGTTAATAACATCATTTCCGTATTAACCGTTGAGGTCTTCACCCACATCGCACAGCTTCGCGGATGCTTGCCGGCCACGCCCTTATACCCTTCAATCTGTATCCGATCATTGCCGTCGAATTCCATCGCTCCATTGACCAAACCATCATATCCTGCTGTCCGGATGGGATTCCCTGACACTATGCCATTTCGTCCTTTCCCAGAACTGTCTAATGGAATCGTATCGGGATCATCAAAGCTAAGATGCACAGCCAGACTGTCCCCCCTCGGAAATCCGCCCCGAATGGTTAACCCCTTAATCTGACAGCTATTCGGCTCATTGCCGCCAAACATCACCGCCGTCCCCTGTTTATTGGCATCGATAATTGCATTGTCTGCCGATTCCCAGAAACCCGGATTGGCGGGATTATAACTATAAATAGAGACATCTTTTCCCTTTAGATGAAGCTGCTCATAATAAATCCCGCCATACACACGGATTTGATCCCCGGTTGATGCAGAATCAATGGCCGTCTGAATGGTCCTGAATGCCCCGCTGGATGAATCCACACTGCCATCGTTATCATCATTTCCATCCGGCCGGACATACCAGAGAGTATTCGTTGCGGCAGCTACTGGAATTTGATACTGTTCAGAGAAATATAATCCGTCATTATCTTTGACTGTCAGGGTTACCGTATAGATTCCCGGAGCATTAAATTTACACTTGGCGACGGAGGTGTTTATACCTGAAATGCAAAATGCCTGTCCCGGCAGCGTCCAGCGATAGCTGACAATCGTCCCATCCGGATCATAAGACCCTCTGCCGTCGAAGGTTATCGTCTGCCCCACAGACGGCGATGCTGGCATCGATGAGATAGCCACCTCCGGCCAAAAGGGTTCATTCCCATACACGCTGCATACCGCACACACGACCAGAACACCAAAAGCTCGCTTCATAAACGTTCATCCTTCCTGAAATTGAAATGGAAACTGCTCCTGCAAAAAATACCCGTTTCGTCGCGACTAAAGAGCTATCAGCCGCCAGCTTCCAGCAACAGCCTTATCCCCGCGGCTGCACAGGGTAACTGCCCCCGTGAGTACACGCGCACAAAAGTGGCCTATGGCCGTCACGGAATAATCAGTTCCGCTGTGCAGATACCGTCAGATCCGCCGGATATGTCTCAACATGGGATAAAGAGAAATGACAAACGCCCTGTAGGGTTTGATGCGTGCTTCTGCGAGGACAAACAACACCGAAACATGTCTGTTATCTCCTTATCGGCTTCCATACTGCCTGCAGTTCCGACCACGAAACTGATTTTACTTGTAATAAGCTGCGAACAGGAAAGCAATATGAAAATCATATTTTTTTGATTTTTTTGGAATTTTCAGTGTTTTTACGGATGCCACAATCCTGAATAATCATTTCATATCCAACTCATTGCCGACCAGAATCAAACATACAATCCCATTTGAAATTTCCCATTGAAATGAATTGTGTCCATCAAATCTGTCATTGGCATACCTGCTGTATCCGGACAACCCTCCTTGCACACCAAGGGTGCCCATAAACCCAAAGCAAAATTCCGCCATCGCATGTTCATATGTTTGCCTCCCTCAATTCTCACTTTTCACTCAACACCCCCCAATCCTTTGCTGCACACAGAAAGCCGGCCGCTGACAGCTAAATTGCTCTTGCAGGAAACCACCCAACGCGATATTCTGTTGATTTGGAATAAAACGAGTGAATTAACAAGGAAATAACAATGCCCCTATTTGAATATAAATGTTTATCCTGCGGTAAGATAGAAGAAGTTCTCGTCAAGTCCGGCACCGGCACACCCCCTGCCTGTCCCACTTGCAGCAAACCCATGCAAAAGCAGTTCTCCAGCTTCTCGGCCGTAGTCAAAGAACCGCCTCGCCCTGCCGGCGGGTGCCAAAGCTGCCCCAACACCGGCTGCCCAAAATTCGGCGGACAATAAAATCTCCGTTACTATGCGACGGGTTGAGTCGTCAAACTATCAAGACCAAGTTGGTCTCAAGACAAACTTTATTATTTTTAAGGAGTTAACGATGAAACGCATGGCTTTGAAAGCGACAGTCATCCTGGCCGCAATTGCGATGGTTGCCGGCGCGGCCGAAAAAGTCTATAAATGGGAAGTTCACGACATGTCCCGTCCAGTACCCCCCGTAATTACCCCCGGCACGGACCCCACCATGCCCCCCTCTGATGCCATCGTCCTGTTTGACGGCAAAGACCTGTCAGCCTGGCAAAGCTCCAGCGATGGAGGCCCTGCCAGGTGGAAAGTCGAGAATGGCTATATGGAAGTGACCAACAAAGGCGGCGAAATCCGCACCAAACAAACCTTCGGCTCCTGCCAGCTTCACGTCGAATTCTGCACCCCCGCCGAGGTCAAAGGTGACAGCCAGGGCCGTGGCAACAGCGGTATCTTCCTGATGGGCAAGTACGAGTTGCAAGTCCTGGACTCTTATAATAATCCCACGTATGCCGACGGCCAGTGCGGCGCCATTTATGGCCAGAAACCTCCGCTGGTCAATGTCTGCCGCCAGCCGGGCCAATGGCAGACCTATGATGTCATTTTCCATGCTCCGGTGTTCAAAGGCGATGTCGTCGAAAAACCCGCCACCATCACGGTCCTGCAGAACGGCGTCCTGATTCAGGATCATTGGCAAATCGAAGGAACAACCTTCCATAAAATTCGCGCCAGATACGAACCTCATGGTCCCACCGGCCCCCTGTGCCTGCAGGACCACGGCAATCCGCTGCGGTTCCGCAACATCTGGATTCGCGAACTCAAAGACAATACCGAAGAATAAAGACTCCCTTACACCACGAATACCCAGAAGCCTCCTCAGACCCGAGGGGGCTTTTTTTATGTCTCCAAATTGGACTTGCATTATAAGCGGAGTTGGTCTATCCTGATACTGAATATTGATGGATTATAGGAACATGATTGGAAGACCTTTATGCGTTTTGATGAACTCGGACTAAAGCCCGATATTTTGAAATCCCTGTCCGAAATGGGCTGGACAGATATGACCCCGATTCAGGAACAGACCTTCAAGCTTGTGATGAGCCAGCGTGATATGATTGCCACCGCCGAAACCGGATCCGGCAAAACCGCCGCCTGTGCAATTCCGCTGATTCAGCGGGTGGACCCGAATAAAAAAGAGGTCCAGGCCCTGATTCTGGTACCGACCCGTGAGCTGGCATTGCAGTATGTCGCCGAGATTGCCGCCATTGCCAAACATACCCAGGTGGCGCCATTTGCCGTCTATGGCGGCTTTTCGATGGAAACCCAGACCAGCAAACTCACTCACGGCGTCCAGATTCTGGTCGCCACCCCCGGCCGATTGATTGACCTGCTGTATAACACCCCTTTGCGTCTGTCGGAAGTGGAAACGGTGGTCCTGGATGAGGCCGACGAGATGCTCAAGCTGGGTTTTCTGGCCGATGTGGAGTTTGTCTTTTCATGCCTGGTACATGAGCATCAGACCTTGCTGTTTTCAGCAACAATGCCCAAGGAAATCAAGGCCCTGGCCCAGCGCTATCTCAAGGATCCTGCGGTTGTGGAACTCAACCTCGACCAGGTCGCCCCTGACACCCTGGAACACTATTTTATGTTAGTCAAGCCCGGCCATCGGCTGGATGCTTTACTTCAGTACCTGGAACAAGAAGCCCCCAAACAGGCCATTCTGTTCTGTAACAGCCGCAACAGTGCCGATAAACTCTACGACCGTCTGCGATCCAGAATGGAGTCCGTTGAGATCATCCATGGCGGATTGGAACAATCCCGCCGAACCAGTTTGTTCCGACGATTCCGCCAGATGCAGATACGCTTTATGGTCGCCACCGATATCGCCGGACGCGGGCTGGACTTTTCCCATGTAACGCATGTGATCAACTACGACTTCCCGCGGCAGCTGGAAGCCTACACCCACCGCACCGGACGCACCGCCCGCATGGGCCGGGAAGGCAAGGCTCTGACCTTTATTGTGCAGTCAGAGCTGGGGAAACTGAAACTGCTGTTTCGTAAAAACAAAATTGAACCCCGCTGGATTGGCCAGGAACCCCAACTGCAGCATGGTGGTCGACAGCCCCAGCACGGCGGGCGTGAAGGAGGCAAATCCGCACCGCAACAAGGCAGCAAGGGCCGGTTTCGTCGACGTCACAAAAAACATAATCCCCAAACTCATGAACAGTCTGGTTCCAGCAAGGAAGCAGGCAATAATCATTAGCTTGGCAACCCAATGACTGAACCAGCATGCAAACAATATTATTATGTCGATGAATCCGGCGATTTGACATTATTTGATCGCAAAGGCCGATGTCTTGTTGGAACAGAAGGCGTTTCTGCTTATTTTATGATAGGAACTATCTGTATCCAGAATCCGGAATCAGTTTGTCAGCAATTGGAGTCTCTGCGTAACAACCTGCTGTCTGATCCGTATTTTGCCGGAGTTCCATCCATGCAAAAAAACAGCGGCAAAACAGCTCTTTTTTTTCATGCTAAAAACGATCTTCCCGAGGTCCGCCGCGATGTATTCAAGGCTCTATGCGGGATGGACATAAAAGCTCAGGTTATCATTCGACGAAAAATGGCTTTGGCACAGGAGGCCAAACGATTGTATTCATCGTTTGGAATCAAGCTGACCGATAATCAGGTTTACGATGATTTAATTAAAAGACTTTTCCGCAACCTGCTGCATAAAGCCAGTGACAATATTATTGTTTTTGCGCGAAGGGGCAAATCCGATCGACTTGAAGCCCTGCAAACTGCCATTGAAAAAGCTCGCAGGAATTTTCAGAATAAATACGGGATATCCGTTAATAATAAGGTTCAGATTCAGCCGGCGTATCCGAACGAATTTGCCGGATTGCAGGTCATCGATTACTTTCTGTGGGCTTTGCAGCGGCTGTACGAAAAAGGCGAAGACCGTTTTTTTAACCTTCTGGCCCATCAGTTTCGATTAATCATTGATTTGGACGACAAACAAAACAACGCCTACGGGGAATATTATTCGGAGCGCAACCCTTTAAGCGTACAAAAAATAAAGCCCGGAACAAGCTAGGTTTTCAGGGGCTTGCCCGGAAAACACACGGCATGGAGCCGACGTTCGCTTGTATCGGACTTCGAATAAATAGTATATACTGAGTTGAGCTATTTGTCAAGTAAATGTAAAAAACAGAACTTACGGTCTTTTCTGGATAGACATAGTATGGATAATGTAATTCTAAGTGAGATCAAAAAACATAAAGAAGTCTTGCTGCAACTGGAGACATCTGCCTTAACGGTTCTTCCCGCAGCGGCACAGCTGCTGATTGACTGCCTGGAGCAAGGCGGGTGTATTTATATCTGCGGTAACGGCGGGTCGGCGGCCGACAGCCAGCATATTGCGGCGGAGCTGGTGGGACGTTTCCGTCGGGAACGCCGGGGACTGCCTGCGGTGGCCCTGACAACAGATACATCAATTCTGACATCGGTCGGCAACGATTATGGATTCGAGCAGGTCTTCAGCCGACAGATGGAGGCCATGGCAGCGCCGGGCGATGTGCTGTGGGCGTTTTCGACCAGCGGCACTTCAAAGAATGTCATCGCCGCCGTCACGACCGCCAGGGCAAAAGGGGCCAAAATCCTGGCCTTTACCGGCAAGAGCAATACACCGCTGGAACAGATGTCGGATGTGTGTGTGGCACTCAACGGCCCGACGTCCACGGTGCAGGAAATCCACCAACTGGCTTATCATATCCTGTGCGATCTGGTCGAAGAACACTTTGCGGAAAAGTAGGATAATATAAGCCTGATCAAATTGTCCTCGTCTCGGAAAATGGCCGCGTGTACTCATGGGCTCCTGTTACCAGCCGCCAGGATAGAGAATATGCTGGGAGCTGGCGGGCTAAAAGCTCTTTAGCTGCACCACGACGAATGGGATAATGTCAAGTGGGAATCGGGATAGCGATGAAAAGCGTATTAATCTTGTTTATTCTGTCCGGAATATGCGGATATGGGGCGGTATGGACCGTGGCCGGCGACGGCACAGGAGATTTTACCTCGATTCAGGAGGCGATTTTCGCGGCCTGGCACGGGGACCGGGTGGAGATCCGGCCTGGGGTGTACCATGAGAACTTCTGGTTCGCCGGCCGAGGCATCACGGTAGCCGGCACCAACCCGGCTGATCCTAATGTCACGGCGGCAACCGTTATCGAGGGGACAGTAACGTTCAACCTCAGCGAAACAGCGTCTTCGGTTCTGGAAGGCCTGACAGTACGGGGCAGGTCGTACCCGCTGTCAGACGCCCAGTCGGAACAGGGCATGCCGAAGATTCATGGAAATATGGTCGTCTGGGCGGATCAACGCAATCTCGACCAGACCGGCGTGGATATTTACGGATTAAACCTTGCAACTGGCAAAGAGTTTGCCATCTGCACTGCCCCAGGCGTCCAGAACCGCCCGGCGGTCTGGGGCAACGTGGTCGTCTGGCAGGATTATCGCAATGACCCGAATCTGGCGGATATCTATGGATTCAACCTGACGACAATGGAAGAGTTTGCCGTCAGCAACGGCCCATGGGATGAATCCGGGCCGGTGATATGCAATGGGATCGTCGTCTGGCAGGACAACCGGGCAGCAGCTTCGACAGGCTATGACATTTATGGCAAGACTTTGGCCAGCGGGGAAGAATTCATCATCTCCAATGCAGCAAAAGACCAATTGAATCCCGCCATTTCGGGAGTAGTTGTCATCTGGCAGGATTACCGCTCGGGATCCAATTATGATATTTATGGGCGAAATGTTCAGCTGGGTTCCAATTTTCTCGTCTGCAACGCCGCCAATAACCAGATTAACCCGGCCATTTCGGAGCAGTATTATATCTGGCAGGATTATCGCAACGGCAACGCGGATTTGTATGCCAAAAGCCGGTCCGGAGGAGCGGAGTTTGCTGTCAGCACCCTATCCAGCGAACAATCGAATCCCGCAATAGACGGGGCTATTGCGGTATGGGAGGATTACCGTAACGGCAATTACGATATCTATTCCAAAAATCTGTCCACCAGCGTGGAAACAGCGATTTGCACGGATGTCAATATGCAGCAGCGTGCGGCAGTCAGCGGGCAGCGGTGTGTCTGGGTGGATTCGCGATGGGGACCATCGACTGTGGTGTACCTGGACCTGTCACGCAGCGCAACAAATGCGATTGTCTGTTCCGGAGCAAGCCCGACAATTCGGGGCAATCTAATCATCACACTGGACAACGGCATCACAGGGGAATATTCCGCGGCACCGCTGATTTTCTCCAATACGATTGTGTACGGGGCAATCGGCATTTCAGGCTGTGCCGGAACCATTGAAGAAAACCTGATTCAGCTGAATGGCATAGGGCTATCCAATTGCAGCGGGACGATTCAGACCAATCTGCTGGCCTGGAACAATATTGCCCTAAGCGGATGCAGCGGGATAATCTGGGACAATACGATATCGTTTAACACCACAGGCTTAAAAAACTGCAGCGGTCAGATTTTGGGTAATGCCATTATGCATCATGCCGGCTACGGCCTCAATCAATGCAAAGGCCGGATTGAAGATAACCAGATTATGAACAACGGGCTGGCAGGCATATCCGGCGGCGGTGATGCACAGACCGTCGTCAAAGGCAATTTCATCGGACGCAATGCCGCCGGCATCACGGGGCTGACCGCCGAGGCCATCCGCGAAAATGTCATCACCCTGAATACCGGCGATGGGCTGTCCAATTGTACTACGCAGGTCATCGCCAATAATATCCTGTCACAAAATACCGGTTATGGCATAACCGGCTGTACGGGACCAGTAACCAATAATACGGTGGTTGCCAACGGCAAAACAGGTATTCAATCCACAGCAGCAATAAAAAACAATATCGTCGCGTACAATGCAGGTTATGGAATCCAAGGCGGGCACATTGCCTATAACTGCTTTTGGCACAATACCAGCGGAATGTATTCAGGCTCAGTGCCGGGGACAGGCAATATCGCTGTCGATCCGCTGTTTGCAGATCCAGACAACGGAGATTATCACCTCAAGTCGGCGGTGGGACGGTGGGATCCGAACGCAGAAACCTGGGCGGTGGATACCCAAACCAGCCTGTGCATTGACGGCGGAGACCCGGCAGATACAGCGGGCCTGGAACCCAATCCCAATGGAGGACGCGTCAATATGGGGGCCTTTGGCGGAACCAGCCAGGCAAGCCTGTCGCCCAATGGCAACGGAACGATTACCCCGGTCTGCACAAACCGCCCGACGATGGATTTTGACGGGGATTGCATCGTGGGATTATCCGATTTCGCGGCCTTTGCGGCCCAGTGGCTCTCCTGCGGGCTGGAGCCGGCCCAGGCGTGCGGGTCAGGCAGCTAATGGTCTTTTTCAGCATCCTGTTTTTGTCTTTGGAGCACACCTACAGCAGACACCGGGAATGTACTATGCCAGGCCGCGGGTTGACCTGCAGGGAATTTCAGCATATAATATCTTGTTTTTACTGTCTTATCGTATAAGACCCCGGCCAGCCAGGCATTCAAAGCCAAACGGATCAGGCCGGGTAGAATCATTACCCTGGTATGAGAGGTCGTTTGTGGCAAAACCAAAAAACAAAGACAACGCCGGTAAAAAAGCCGGCATTCGCTGTCATCAATGTACAGGACTGTGCTGCCGGTATTACGCGCTGCCGATTGAGACCCCCGAGGATCCGGACGACTATGATGATATTCGCTGGTACCTCAGCCATACCCAGACACAGGTGTTCGTCGAAGACGGCGACTGGTATCTGAATGTGCTCAATCCGTGTATTTACCTGGGGCCGGATAATCGGTGTTTAAATTATCAAAACCGTCCGAAAATCTGCCGCACGTACAAGACCGATAATTGCGAGCTGACCAGCGGCGATTACGGCTATGAGTTGCATTTTACATCCGACAAACAGATGGAAGAATACATGAAAATCAAGTTTGGCCCAAAGGTTTTCGAGCGATATGATGCCAAAAAAGAAAAAAAGGCCAAACCCAAATCCAAACGAAAGACGAGATGAGACGATGAAAATTCCTGCAGTCAAGGGAACGCGTGATTTTTACCCCAAACAAATGGCGGTTCGCAATTTTATTGTGGATGGATGGAAGGCGGCCTCACGCCGCAGCGGCTTTGAAGAATTTGACGGACCGATATTCGAATATCTCCAGATGTACCAGGTCAAAAGCGGCGATGAAATTGTCGAGCAGTTGTTTCACCTGACCGATCGCGGCGGACGAGAACTGGCAATTCGCCCCGAAATTACACCGACACTGGCCCGGATGGTCAACCAGCAGGTCAACGCCCTGCCGCGTCCGATCAAGTGGTTTTCTGTCCCGCGGCTGTGCCGGGCGGAACGGCCGCAAAAGGGACGCCTCCGGGAATTTTTCCAGTGGAATATCGATATCATCGGCGAGGAATCCACCCTGGCAGATGCTGAGGTGATTTTTTGTGCGGTGGATTATCTGCGGTCAACGGGTCTGACCGAAAAAGATATCGTAGCCAAGATTTCCAGCCGCAAGCTGCTGGCAGCATTGCTCAGAAATCTCGGGATTGCCGAAGACAAACTGGCAGTACTATACCCGATACTGGATAAAAAATCCAAAATTCCGGCCGAGGCGTTCGACGAAATGCTGCGAAAGGAAGTCACCGACACCACCGCAGCGGATACCATTTTAAAGCTGATGGAACTGCACAGTGCCGATGAGATTGCCGGACTGGTGAATCTCAATGACGATGCCAGAGCCGCCCTGTCGGAGTTGCAGGGCTTGTTCGGCATTCTGACAACGATGGGCATCGGGGCGTATTGCCGCTTTGATATGAGTATTGTCCGCGGACTGGCGTACTACACCGGGATGGTCTTTGAAGTACATGATGCGGTTGGCGATCTGCGGGCGGTCTGCGGCGGCGGGCGATACGATAACCTGCTGCGGGACTTTGGCGGCCCGGCGATGACCGCGGTCGGCATGGGCATGGGCGACTGCGTTCTGGAGATATTACTGCGAGAAAAAGGCATTCTTAAGGACGACACCCTGGCGACCAAGAAATTGGATTATTTTATTGCAGTTGCCGAACCGACGCTGGCGGATAAAGCCGTGGAACTGGCCGCCAAAATCCGCCTGGCAGGGTTTAGTTGTGAATTCCCGTACAAAACCAGCGGTCTGGGCAAACAGCTCAAACAGGCCTCAGGCTATAATGTGTCCCGTACGATTATATTAGGACAGGAATTTGTGACTGAAAAGAAGCTTGTCGTCAAGGATATGACATCCGGCCAGCAGGAACAGATTAATGCCGATGATTTTGTGTCCAGCCTGGGACAAAATTGTTAATATAGGCAAAATGATTATTCGCTAAGCCGCTATCGCGCCTTCATCAGGCACTTAATACTTGACAAGCAACAGGAAATATATATAATTACTGCTAATGATAATAATTAGATATTCTGAATAAGATGGTGTTTGTGAATCGGTTTCAAAGACATTTGAATATAGGGTTTCGTTCCTTACTGCTCTTGCGATGAACAGTCGGTCATACTCTAATTACAGTTTAGATAGGCCGGCTCTGACCGGCCTTTTTTATTGATGAAAGGAAATTATGAATATTAAAGACAGAATAACACCCATTATTGGAATGTATTTATTACTCTACAGCTTTTTCTAAGAGGACAATGGTATGTCGATTCGCATGCTCACACACTTAATCAGAAACCTGATTGCCCCGTCGCCGGAGCTCACGACCATCAGGCCCGGCCGTCATAACTTTCCTTATAGTCAGTTCTGTCTGCCTCGTGCGGTTGAACATTCGCCGCCATGGTAAGACCTGTCAGCTGATAGACTTAGCTGCTGCAGCGAGCGTATCATTGGCCCATCTTCTAACCCTGAATAACCCAATTCATCATAGATACTGCGCACTGTGCATGGACTCCTATAGAAGCGATACCCTGACAAATGAAAGGAAATGGTATGACACAAAAACAGATATATATCAGCGATTATGATTATAACCGTCTGGATGCCATGATCCAGGCATTCAAGAACGTCTGGACCCGGGATATGGAAAGCATAACCATGCTGCAGAATGAGATCAACCGGGCCAAAGTCATCCCGCAACAATCCATTGGCGATGATGTGGTCACGATGAATTCCAAAGTCCGTCTCAAGGACCTCGATACCGGCACATCCATCGTCTATGAGCTGGTGTTTCCGGAACAAGCGGATTTGGAACACAACAAGATATCGATTTTGGCGCCGGTGGGTGTCGCCCTGCTCGGATATCGCGTCGGTGACCGGATTCAGTGGCCTGTACCGGCAGGCGTCCGGACCCTCGAAATTACTGAAATTCTGTATCAACCCGAAGCTGCAGGCAATTTCGATGCGTAGCTTCACGGTCAGGAGATGGCAATGGTCAAGATCAAACAACAAGGATTATTTGAGCGGATGCGTAAAACGGTTCAACGTGCAACAAAGACGGTGTTTCCGACGCCAGTCCGGGAATACCGGATGCTGTCGGAGTCGGATTATTTTCGGCTGCAGGCGATTTTATCCAAAGGGCTTAAAGAGCTTGGTACCACAGAAGCCCGACATGCCCGGCGGATACGGCAGCTTCTCAAACACGGATTTCTGTTTGCATGCAAGCGGATTCCGTATTCGGTGGTCACGATGAACAGCCAGGTTCAACTTCGCTCGCTGCGGGGAACGCGGTTTGTTGTAACGCTGGTGTACCCGCAGGATGCGGATAGGAAGCAAAGGAAGATATCGGTCCTGTCACCCTTGGGGATGAGTCTGCTTGGACGGGCAGTCGGACAGAGCCTGTCCAGAAACCTGGTTATTGAGAAAATGATTTATCAGCCGGAAATTGCGGGAGATTTCCATTTGTAACCATCAGACCCGGCCGCATAAGCGACTATCCGGCCGGGTTTCTTATTCCGGGCACAGAAACGAAGCCGCTATCCCCGACACTGCAAGTCTTTATTTATCAATTTCTTAGATTGTATTTCAATCGGGTAAAGATACTGCGGATTCGATATTTTTCGCACAGGATTGCTCTTTGATGCAAAACCGGGTACAGTAGTGCAGTTTTAAACGGGAGCAAGGCAGGCAATGAATGAAGGACAGGATTATGAACGGGCTTTTGCGGCGTGGCTGAATGAAAACCAGATGCCCTATCGGGCGGTAGATCAATCCCGTCGGCGTCAGTTTCGACGGCATAAAATCAAAAGCTTTGATTTTGCGGTCAGTACGCCGGGCGGCCTGCTGCTGGCCGATGTCAAGGGACGACTGTTTCGCGGCCAGAGCCTGGTGGGACTCAAAGGACTGCAAACCTGGGTCACCGGCGAGGATATCGAAGGGCTGCTGGAATGGCGTCAGGCGGTGGCCCAGCGGCAGACTTGCCAGGCGGGATTCGTTTTTGCCTATCGGCTGACACAGGTGGATGTGGAGTCGGACGGCCTTTCGGTGTTTGAGTTCGAAGGTCAGCGGTACGTTTTTGTGCTGATTGAACTGGATAGATATCGGAACAATATGAAGCGGCGAAGTCTCCGCTGGAATACGGTCTATCTGCCGGCCCGGCAGTTTCGAAGTGCAGCTGTGCCGCTGACCAACTGGATGGACAGGCACAGCGATGTCGTTGTTAATGAAATAAATACCCAACGGGTATGATTATTCCGCGACGGCCACGGGCCGTTTTATGCCCCGTGTACTCACGGGGTAACGTTGCCCTACGCAGCCGCGGTGATAAAGAGAGTGCTGGAAGCTGGCGGCTGATAGCTCTTTAGCCGCGACGAAACGGGATATTTCAAGTAGGAACAGTAGATATTTAATCGATGAAAGTGAATGGTTAATAAAATAATAGAATCAATTGCGGCCAGGGTTTTGGCTGGTCAGGATATTGTGCGGAACGATATTGAAACATTATGCCGGGAAAGCCGCGACAGTATGGATGATTTGCTCTACTGGGCCAATAAAATCCGCACACAGTACTTTGGAAACCGGATTCAGATTTGCTCAATCGTGCCGGGCAGACTGGGCGGATGCGATCAGGATTGTGCCTTTTGTGCCCAGTCCGTGCGATATAATACATATCTGGAAAAAAAGCCCAAAGTGCTCAGCGATGAAGAGATTCTGGCCGGTGCCCGCGAGGCCAAAGCCAAAGGCGTCCCGCATTACGGGATTGTCTATAGCGGCCGGACCATCAGCGAAAAAGAGCTCACCCGGCTGGAAGGATTAATTGCCCGGATTACCGAGGAAGTCGGGATTCATGTCTGCGGCGGCTTCGGGATACTGAACAAACAGCAGCTTCTGCGGTTGGCCAGGGCAGGAATGCGGCGATACAACCATAACCTGGAGACATCCCGCACGCATTACGGTACGATTGTCACAACCCATACCTACGACGACCGCATCCGCACGATTAAGGCATCACAGGAGGCCGGACTGGGCGTCTGTGCTGGGGGACTGTTCGGTATCGGCGAGTCGGAGGCCGACCGGATTGATATGGCCCTGCAAATTCGCCAGCTGAATGCAGATATGGCACCGCTGAATTTCCTGCATCCGATCCCCGGCACCCCCATGGGCGACCAGACACCGCTAAGCCCCCGGGAGATTCTGCGGATTATCGCAATATATCGATTTATTCTGCCCCGGACAAATCTCAAAGTAGCCGGCGGACGGGTGCTGAACCTGCGGGATATGCAAAGCTGGATTTTTTATGCCGGCTGCTCCAGCATCATCAGCGGCAATTACCTGACCACGGCCGGCCGATCTGTCGAGGAAGATATGCGGATGCTGACCGATCTGGGCCTGGAGGCGGTATAAGACATAACCCAAACCGTATATGCCTCTGATCCTACCTGGATGAATAATCAGGGACGTATGTCAGATGAACGCGTTTGCATAGAGTACCAGCCTGACAGGGTCATTGACTTTTCTGCCCCAATTTCTCTTTACTCGCTGTTACTTCTGGGGCACAATCCGTATCTATCAGATAAACGAGTTTAGGAGAACTGGACATGAAACGTATTCAATCAATTGTTCACATCGGTATGGGCCTTCTTATACTGCTTTGCGGGCTATGTTTGTCGGAAACTGAGCCTCAGTCCAGTGCCCCACTGAGCCTATGGTATGACACCCCCGCGGCACAATGGGTACAGGCCCTGCCCATCGGCAACGGCCGGCTTGGCGCCATGGTCTTTGGCGGCATTGAAAAGGAGCGTCTCCAGCTCAATGAAGATTCCCTGTGGGCCGGGCCGCCGGTCCCCCAGCCGCGGGAGGGAGCCTTTGAGGGATTGGCCAAGGCCCGGAAATTGTGTTTTGAGGGGAAGTATGCCGAGGCGGATAATGTGATTCGAAACGAAGTGCTGGTGCCGGAAATCTCCCCCCGCAGCTATCAGCCTCTGGGCGATCTGCAATTAAGCTTTCATTTACCCGAAGGGCCGGTTACGGAATATCGCCGCAGCCTGAATCTGGACACAGCGATTGCCACCACCACCTTCAAGGCGGGACAGACCACCTTTACCCGCGAAGTCTTCAGCAGTCCCGTCGACCAGGTTCTTGTCGTCTGGCTGTCTGCGGATACACCCGGGTCGCAGACTTTCTATATCCAGTTGGATCGCCCCGCCGACTTCGAAACGAAATCCGTCCGCTCCGATACCCTGGTGATGTCCGGCCAGGCCAGCCAGAAAGGCCAGCATCTGGGCACATTTTATCATGCCCGCCTTCAGGCTGTGATTAAGAATGGAACCATCGTCGCCGAAAACAATCGCCTCAAGGTGCAGAAGGCCGACTCTGTCGTGCTCTATCTGGCCGCAGCGACCGACTACAACCGGAAAAACTACACTCAGCCGCTGACCGAGGATCTGGCCGCAAAATGCCACAAACAAATCGCTCAGGCGGTCAGCAAAAAGTATCCCCAGATACGCAAAGACCACATTCAGGAGCACCAGCGGCTGTTCAATCGCGTCAGCCTGGACCTCGGAGGACAGGACAAGCAAACCCTCCCCACCAACCTGCGGCTGGAAGCTGTTAAAAAAGGCCAAGACGATCCGGATCTGGCCGCCCTGTATTTTCAGTTCGGACGCTATCTGCTGCTCTGTTCGTCTCGCCCGGGGGATCTGCCCGCCAATCTGCAGGGCATCTGGAATGATAAAATGGAAGCACCCTGGAATGCGGATTACCACATCAATATCAATATCCAGATGAATTACTGGCCCGCAGAAGTCTGCAACCTGTCCGAATGCCACGAACCCTTCTTTGACTTCATTGAAGCCATGGTGCCTTCCGGCCAGGAAACAGCCAAACGGGTCTATCATGCCCGCGGATTTACCGCCCACCATACCACCGATGTCTGGTTTTGGACCATTCCCACCGGCCAGCCCATCTGGGGAATGTGGCCTTTCGGTGCCGGCTGGAGTACCCAGCATTTTATGGAGCATTATCGCTTCACCGAAGACAAGGCCTTTCTCAGGCAGCGGGTTTATCCGATCCTCAAAGAGGCCTCATTATTCTTTCTGGATTACCTCTGGCCGGATCCCAAAACCGGCCTATGGGTCGCCGGCCCGGCAACCTCTCCGGAAAACCGCTTTGTTGATCCGGCAACCGGAAAAGACGCCAGCGTAGATATGGGGGCTGCAATGAGCCAGCAAATTGTCTGGGATACGTTCACCAATTGCCTCCAGGCAGCGGCGATTCTGGGCATCCAAGACGCCTTTACCGAGGAAGTCAAACACGCACTGGACAAACTGGCCCTGCCGAAAATCGCTTCCGATGGACGACTGATGGAATGGTCGCAGGAATTCAAAGAAGCCGAACCGGGCCATCGTCATATGTCGCATTTGTTCGGCCTGCACCCCGGCAGACAATATACCTTTGAACAGACCCCCGACATCATCAACGCCATTCACAAGAGCATCGATTTCCGTCTGGCCAACGGCGGCGGACATACCGGCTGGAGCCGGGCCTGGATTATCAATTTCTGGGCACGTCTCAAAGAGGGCAACCTGGCTTACGATAACCTCAAGGCCCTGCTGGCCAAGTCCACGCTTCCCAACCTCTTCGACAACCATCCGCCGTTCCAGATTGACGGCAACTTCGGCGGCACTGCCGGTATCGCCGAAATGCTCCTGCAAAGCCATGCCGGACAGATTGATCTGCTGCCTGCCCTGCCGAAGGCCTGGGCCACCGGTTCAGTCAAAGGCCTCTGTGCTCGCGGCGGCTTTGTCGTGGATTTGACCTGGAAAGAGGGCAAGCTGACCGAAGCTGTGATTGAGTCCAAACTCGGCAATCCCTGTACCCTGCGATACGGCAATCAAACCCTGTCCATCGCACCGGCCAGGGGAAAACGATTCGTATGGTCTAACCCGTAAGCAGATCAAACTGCTCGGGACTGAGGCTGTGGCGGAGTTTCTGAAGGGCCTGTAATTCGATTTGCCGAACGCGTTCTTTGGTCAGTCCCAGTTCGTCGCCAATCTGTTTGAGCGTCTTGGGCTTTTTGCGAATCACACCGCTGTCGATAGCGAAATGATTCATAACCACATAGCGTTCACGTTCATCCAGAGTATTGTCGATAACCTGACGCAGGTCCTGACTGGCCTTTTCCAGCACACCGGCATGGGCCAGCAGCTCGGAACGGGCATCATCGCTGAATTCGGACAAGTCCGAGCCGGTGATACGGTCCAGCCGGGCGGATTCTGCGGGGATTTTGCGGGCAAAGTCCTTGGCAATCACCCAACTGGCATAGGTACTGAATCGATACCCGCGGGTATAGTCAAACTTATCCACCGCCCGCATCATCGAAACAGCCCCCTCGCTGAGCAGTTCCGACATCGCCGCACCCGTCGCCAGATGCTTGCCGGCAATGCCGGCCACCAGCGGCATATTCACCTCCACCAGAAAGCGGCGAATCTGTTCTGCCTCATCCAGAAGCTTGTCTATTTTTTTGAGGGTTTGCAGAGAGGCATGATCCGGCCTAATCCCGCCGCGCAGAGTTTCGGCCAGATATTTCAGATAATTATACCGGCAGAAAAGCTGCTGTTCCTGAGGGCGTGCCAGCCCCCCCTTGTGCGGATCGGCCGCTAATGCAAGGGGCGGCCCCAGAATCGTCTGTTCCGCCTGGGCAGATTCAAATTCAAGACTGGGAATATAACTGATCTTGCGGGACAGCAGGTCATGGGCCCAGCATCGGGTGATCCCCCGATAAATGGCCACCCGCGTCCGTTGAAACCGGGCCGCCAATTCGCTGATTTTCTGACCCTGCCGATACAATTTATAAACCTGAGCCATCTCCTTGCGGTCGAATCGGCCGCGAGAGGCGATCGGAAGCGGTTGGTGGGGATGACGTTTTTCGTACCCGGCAAGAACATAACGAATGGTTTCTCGGGCACGCCCTGTCTGATAAACAAGCTGGGCGATCAGCTGGTTTCGCGTCTTGTCGGGATGCTGTTCAGCCAGGACACGAAAGGCCTCAACAATCCCTTTTTTCTCGGCCGATGACAGCTGCCGAAAGTGCTGGGCCTGCTGGATCAATGCCCCATGAGTCGCCTTAAACTGCTCCACCATCGAGGCCGAAAAACCCAGACGTTTCTTACCATCAGCAAAAACATACATCCGCCCCACCAGACCACGCCGCCGCCACCGGCGGATTGTTTTGGTCGAAACCGAGCACGCTGCGGCAAGCTGCTCAATGGTGTAAATACCCTCCGCCTGAGGCGGGGCCGGGATAGCAATCGAAGCCGTCTTCATCGTCAGCCACACACGCAGATCAGCAAGAATCTGCCTGCCCGGAATAGTCTGACCCAGATCATCGCTGCGAGGACGGACACCCGACAGACGAAAGACGACAAAATCATACGGGTATTCCCTGTCCGGGTCAATGACCATCAGCAAGGACTCTGCGGCATCGAGCACCTTCTGTTCCTGCTCTTTGGACACAAAGCGAAGCTGTTCAAAGAATTCCCGTAAAAGCGGATTGGATAACTGAATTTTCATCACTCTTTCATTATCGGCAAAACCGGCGGTAATTTCAATCCTCCACCTCAAAAAAAGGTCTTTCTTCTCCGGAATGCACGCCCCCAACAGCGTTTCACCCTGCACCGGATATTTTTGTTTAAAACGAACTGGCTTTTTCAGCAAGAATAGTTTTTTTAGGCACAAAACAATATATAGTATGTTTTTCTATTTCCCCCATTTCCCCGTTTAATTTCTCGCTAACGTAAATATAGGGCAATAAAAATAGAATTTATAGCAATAAATCCCCCAATATCTTTTCAGAGACACCTTAATGAATTACCACACAATCACTTATGAAAATACCAGAAATTCGACACAGAATTAAAGTTTCTTTCCTCCAAAGGTCGATACCAGTACTGTGAACGCTGTTGCGGGAATAAGTGAGTCAAAACCAGTACTACAATATATAGTGGGTCCTAATTTTTAGCTGCTCCGATAAAATGGCCCACAATAAAAAGAACTTATCAAAGCTCAATAAAAACGCCGAAATTGGTATAGCAAGACCTCTTATGGAATAGAGAGGATACATCCACCAGAAGCAATCGCCGGTTGTTCTGGCATTGCCGGATTCGGAACAAGGAAGGATGCCTGTTCTGGGATCCGAAACAGACAAGGTTATTGAAGGTATGGACCAAAAGTTTAACGACAACCAAATGCAGAACCGTTTCACGAACGACCCGCACGACCCGGCACGATTCGAGCTACCGAATCCGACGCAGGATTTCTTCGCGGATAAAATTATGGACAATATCCATAATACCCCGCTTGGAAGACTGCTTGGGATTATTGCTGCTCTCCCTGAAATCCGCCAGGAAAAGGTGGAACAGGGCAGACGAATCTGCTCTCGGAAAGATGCCGAACTGGACGACCAGTTGGATGCGGCGATGGATCGGGTTCTGGAAGAACTGCTGCACGAAGGCTAATCTGTCGTTTCAGCCTCTTGCTGAACGAAACTTCGAAAAAGCTCCCCTTTTGGAGCTTTTTTTTTATGCCCATAAGGAAAAATACCTATTTTTTAGTAAGAGATTTTCCCACTCAAACAATGTCAACTGGGGGCGGACTCTGATTCTCCCCATTCTTATGCCCCCAGGATATGTGTAATTCAATGCAGCCTAATCGTCGGGCGTGTCCATTTCCACAGGCTTATAACCCGGAAGTTTGGACTTTTCGACTTCTTCATGGAAGGCCTTGACAATCGTCTCCTGGATTTTCTTGCGGCATCCGGCGTTGATGGGATGGGCAATATCGGCATGAAGTTTCATACGCCCATCCATATCCTGCCTGGCACGATTTTCGGGCAGTTTACCGCCGCAATGGTTGCAAAACTTGGCTCGGAGATGATTTTTACCGCCGCATTTACTGCAATGATCGCTCATTTTGCGGGACGGCATGGCCACAAAAAGTCCCCCGGCACCTTCAATAATCTTAATGTCGCGGACAACAAATTCATTGTCCAGCGTCATCGAGCAGAAGGCCTTTAGCCGGTCATCCTGATTGGCTACGAGCTTGACTCTGACTTCGCTGATTTCCATTGTCTGCCTCTCGTAAAACTTACCATCTATTGTTGTGTACGATCCTGCTTATGCAGTTGAATTTGGCTTTCAGAGTATCGCAGCAACGTTGGATGAGGGTGCTGTCCTGAGAGTCAAGCAAGCAATACATCGCACTTCCGCTGCCGCTGAGACAAACTTTTTTGCCGGTGAGCCTTTCGGCGTGTTCATGGATGGCCGCAAGGTCCGGGTGTAATCGGAAACAGCTTTCCTGAAGCATATTTGCGCACATTTTTGCTGCAAAATCAACTCTATTTTGGTCAAGATATGCATTTATTTGCGATGCCCAAAGGGAATACCTCTGGGAATCGTGCACATAATTACCGTAAACCTTTTTAGTAGATGTATTTACATTTGGGACTATCAAAAGGGCTTCAAACGGATAATCGACAGAGATAGGCGAGATTTTTTCGCCCCGGCCGGTACAAAAAGCCAATGGGCCTTCGAGGAAAAAATTCACATCGCTGCCCAGCGAGGCCGCAATCGCATGAATATCCGAATGACACACCCCCAGTTGGGCAAAACGATTCAGGCCCAGCAGGGTTGCCGCCGCATCCGAGCTGCCGCTGCCCAGGCCTGTGCCGGCGGGGATATTTTTAGTGAGGGTAATCTTGACGGACAGGTCTTTTTGGGCCTTATCCAGCAGGAGTCGGGCCGCACGCCAGACCAGGTTATCCGGGCCATCGGGTGCCCAGAATGGCCCCTGGCAGACCAGTTCGATGCCGGGGGATGTACCCCACTGGAAGTCAACCTGATCGTAATAGTCAATTTTAGCCATCACCGATTCGAGTTCGTGGTAGCCATCGGGCCGTTTTCCGGCAATCAGCAGCGTCAGGTTGATTTTGGCGGGGGCCAGCACGGTCAGCCCCGCAGCGGTGGAGTGAAATTGTTCCATAGATTCTTTCCTGTATCTGTATTCTGTCAATTGACTTATGGAGTCATACTATATATGATTCAGGACAAAAGAAAAGCATTTTCAGGAGACTCCATGGAATCAACACAAACCCAGCCGGTGGCCTGGTGGCACTGGCACCGACGGCTGTATAACTGGGTGGTTCATTTTGCCAATACCCCGCACGGCGAAAGGGCTTTGTTTTTACTCAGCTTTGCCGAGTCCAGCTTTTTTCCGGTACCGCCGGATGTACTGCTGATGCCGCTGGCGCTGGGGGCACCCAAAAAATGGCTCCGCTTTGCACTGACCTGTTCGATGGCCTCGGTATTCGGGGGGATTCTGGGCTACTGCATCGGCGTGTTTCTCTGGCAGCAGATTGGAACCTGGGTGTTCGCTCATCTGGGCGGAATCGGCATGACTCAGGCCAATTTTGATCTGTTTCAAAAATGGTACGACGAGTATGATTTCTGGATTGTGTTTACCTGCGGCTTTACTCCCCTGCCCTATAAGGTGTGTACGATTACGGCCGGGATTGCCAAAATTCATTTTATGGGCTTTGTGATTGCCTCGGCAATGAGTCGGTCGGCACGATTTTTTCTTGTGGCCGGCCTGTTTGGCTGGAAAGGCGAAACGATGCGGCCGTTTATCGAAAAGTATTTCAATTGGCTGAGCCTGGCGTTTATGATTCTGCTGATTGGCGGATTTATGGCGATCAAGTGGATGAAGCATTAGACAGTGTGGAGTGTATCGTGCATCGATATCGTAGAATAACAAAGAGGTTTTTATGAACCAAGAACAAAAACAGGTTTTGCTGAGGACGGCGAAACAAACGGTCCAGGCCGTGGTCAACCACCGGCCTGCCCCCCTGCCGGAAAAGACCAGCGATCCGGCCCTGCTGGCTCATCAGGGTTGTTTTGTGACGCTGAAAAATGGCGACGACCTGAGGGGATGCATCGGCAATTTTGAAGGCGATAAGCCGCTGATTGAAATGGTGCGGGAGATGGCCGAGTCATCGGCACGACGCGACCCGCGATTCCGTCACAATCCCATCCGGCCGGCGGAACTGCCGCGATTGAATATTGAAATTTCGGTCCTGTCGCCGATGGTCAAAACCAGTGACCCGCTGAGCCTGGAACTGGGTAAACACGGCATCTTTATTACCAATGGATACAACAGCGGATGTTTTCTGCCGCAGGTGGCAACCGAAACAGGCTGGACGAAAGAGGAGTTTCTGGGCTACTGCTGTGCACACAAGGCGGGGCTGGACTGGGACGCATGGAAACAGCCGGGGGTGGAGGTGTATCTGTTTACAGCAGAGGTTTTCGGGGCCGGATGGGAACAGATTAAGATATAAGGCAATATACCTTGGCTTTGCACGAAATAATGACCGTCTGTTGATCAGGAGACAGTTCAAATGGCAACTGTAAATAATGTATCATCGGCCGCTTTACCCCAAAATAAGGGGAGTTTTGAGTTGACTTACTGGCGCAATTGCAAGGCCAAGGAAGGCACGCTGTCCAATAACCATTATCAGTATTTTTATACCGAGCATTTTGGGTTTCCGCTGGATTTCTATGCGGGCAAACGCATCCTGGATATCGGCTGCGGCCCGCGAGGCAGTCTCGAATGGGCAACCATCGCACAATCCCGCGTCGGTCTGGATCCGTTGGCAGGATACTATAGCGAGCTGGGCATCAACAACCACCAGATGCTCTATGTGGCCGCGCCTGCGGAGGCCATTCCATTTCCATCGGATTACTTCGATGTGGTCTGCTCTTTCAACTCTCTGGACCATGTTGACAACCTTGACAAGGCTATCACAGAAATCATTCGCGTGGTCAGGCCGTCGGGGGTGTTTTTACTCTTAACGGATCTCAATCATAACCCAACGCCAACGGAACCTATCACTTTTTCCTGGGATATCGTGGACCGCTTCAAGAACGGCCTTACTCTGCTGATGGAACGACATTTTGAAAAATCCGCCCCCGGTATGTATGAAAGTATCCGCCGTGCGGTCCCTTACGACAAGTCCAATCCAACATGGCGGTATGGCGTGCTGTCCGCATTGTTCAGGAAATAAAATTCAGTTGGAACCGTAGCTTAATACAATGGATAATCAACAATCAAAGGAAGATCAGAAGGTTTTTGTATACATCATTGCTCAGAACGTGCGATTCGGGCTACTGTTGTAAAAGATAAACCTTTGATCAGAGGAACTGGATATGAAAACTCGAATGGACTTATCGACGTTGTTATGTATTCTGGCAGTAATCTCTGCAACCGCAGTGTTTGCAATCGGCTCCAGCCAGTACCGGGTTTTGGCAGCTCAGACGGCGACTTCGGCACCCAAAAAGCCGGCCATGTCGGGCAATCCGATTTTCCCGGGTTGGTATGCGGACCCGGAGGCAATTATCTATGGCAAGACATATTGGATATTCCCAACCTATTCGGATGCCTATGAAAAGCAGATATTTTTTGACTGCTTCTCGTCGAATGACCTGGTAACCTGGACCAAACACGAGCGGATTCTGGATAATACACGGGTCACATGGGCCAAACGGGCAATGTGGGCTCCGGGGGTAATCGAAAAAGACGGCAAATATTACCTGTTTTTCAGTGCGAATGACGTCCATCCCGGCGAGGTCGGCGGCATTGGCGTTTCCGTGGCCGACCAGCCGCAAGGCCCCTATCACGACCTGCTGGGCAAACCGCTGATTCAGGATATTGTCAATGGAGCACAGCCGATTGACCAGTTTATCTTTAAAGATGATGACGGCACCTATTATATGTATTATGGCGGCTGGCAGCATTGCAATGTAGCCAAGCTCAAAGACGATTTTACCGCCCTGATCCCGTTTGAAGATGGAACGCTGTATAAAGAAATAACGCCAGAGCGGTATGTCGAGGGTCCCTTCATGTTTAAAAAGGATGGGAAATATTACTTTATGTGGTCCGAAGGCGGCTGGGGCGGGCCGGATTATTGTGTGGCCTATGCCATCGCCGATGGACCCCTGGGGCCGTTCAAACGAATCGGCAAAATCCTCCAGCAAAATCCGCAGGTCGGCAAAGGCGCTGGCCATCATTCGGTGATTCACGTCCCGGGCACGGAGAACTGGTATATTGTGTATCATCGCCGTCCGCTGAGCGAAACCCATCCTAACCACCGAGTAACCTGTATCGACAAGATGGAATTTGACAAAAATGGGCTTATCAAGCCTGTGATTATTACACATGAAGGGGTACAAGCCCAACCGATTCCCTAATCCGCTGTCTTACGCAGCCCGACAGAAGCGTTTTGGCAGGCTTGAATTCGTACATATATTATCCAATATCAAAACATCTCCATTTTTACTATTTTTCTTGTAATTTTGTGTCAATTTGGATAAGATGTTTCCTCGGTATCCTAAGGTGGCTATTGGTCAATTACCGTAAGCGATATACGGGCTTAATATATGACGACACAGGCAACTTCCCTTTTAAATTGCAAAACCAGGCACAGTTCTGCTTTGGAGAGGTTAAACGGGCAGAACTCGTGTTTGTGCACCATGGGGTCGTCAGGAGATAATTCACTTGGTTTTGTATGTTTCCACCACACCTTTGTCCGGCAGATGTGTGCCCTGCTTGGCAGGGTATTGATCATTGTCGTCGCGATAAGCCTGGCCGGGTGCGGGCCGTCGCTGCAATCCACAACGGCCGAATCCTCTGCTTCGATTCAATGGGATCACCAGCGGCTGTCGGAGTATCTGGCGGATGTGCCGGGGATACGCAAGCTGGAACGATGGCAAGAGTACAAGGATGGGCTTTATATCGAGACCGACCACTATCGCATCAAGACTACGCTGGCTGACCCGCTGATGCTGCGGCAGGTGCCGGCCTTTGTGGAATCGGCCTATAAGGCCTATCAGAGCCAATTACCCGAGCCGGTCAACGACAAGGAAAAATTTGAGACGTACCTGTTCGGCCAGCGAGCTGAATGGGAAGCATTCACCCAGACCTTTACCGGCCGGGATGCAGAAGTGTATTTGCAGATACGCCGCGGGGCCTACGCCCTCAATAGCGTATGCGTGGCATATAATATCGGGCGTAAGCAGACTTTTTCGATTCTGGGACACGAAGGATGGCATCAGTTTGTCCAGCGGCATTTCCGCTATCGGCTGCCCAGTTGGCTGGATGAAGGGGTCGCGACACTGTTTGAAACCTGCCAGTTTGACCAGGGCGTATTTGAATTCCGGCCGCAGGATAACCTGCTTCGCCTCGGGACACTCAAACAGGCTCTGGAGCAGAAACACATCATTGCCCTGGCGGATTTAATTACGATGAATCCCGGACAGGCGATGGCCGGATATGGTTCGAATGAGTCAGCTATTATGACGTTTTATGCACAAAATTACGCCCTGGTGCGGTTTCTGCGGGAATACAATTATGGCCAGCGACTCAGCCAGTACCATGCCTTGCTGCTGGGCGGCCTGCGGGGCAGCTGGCAGATCGATGCCGGCCTGGCCGAGGCGGCGGCCAACCGCGAGGTTCCGCTGACGGCGGCCTGGAATCGACAGATTTCAACACAACTTTTCCAGACTTACATCACCGGCGATACGGCTCCCTTTGAGACCCAGTATCGCCAATTCTGCAATGAAATCGTGTACAATATACGGATTAACAAATAAGGGAATGACACAACAACCATTTCAATTCATCCTGGCATCGGCTTCACCACGGCGGAGGGAACTGCTGGCAAAGGCAGGGTTTGTATTTCATGTAGAGCCTTCCCATGTCGATGAGGACTCCTATGATAAAACAGGCGTAACGTCTGAAGATCATTGTCAACTGCTGGCGTTGGCCAAGGCCCGCCAGGTAGCCGGGCGATTTCCGGATATGCCCGTGCTGGGGTCAGATACGGTGGTGGATTTTGACGGGCAGATTATCGGCAAACCCGCCGATGCCGCCGATGCGGAACGGATCACGCGGATGCTGTTCAGCAAGCCGCACAAGGTTATTACGGGGCTGGCGCTGGTCTGGAAGAATAGAGCGATTGAAATCGTGCAGGCGGATACGACGATTGTCTATCCGCGAAAGCTGACCGAACAGCAGATTCAGGAGCATATTGCCGGTGGGCTGTGGGAAGGCAAGGCCGGTGCCTACGGCATCCAGGAGACGGGAGACGAATTCGTGGACCGCATCGAGGGGTCGTTTACCAACGTAATGGGCCTGCCGATGGAGCGGGTCAGCCGCCTGCTGGATCAGTACGGCATAGCCCCCATACAAACCGCATAAGTCCCTGAAAAAAAGGATTCCCCGCCTCAACGACCTCTTTTGAGCCTTGCCAGACGCTGCATTCGCCGTTGCCAGTCGAGTTTCCGATATCATTGCGGTCCAAAACAAAACACCAGAAATCGGCTCGGACACCATACTGGATGGGGGCAGCAAGAAATCTGTTGAAAAACAAAGTCCTCCGGAGTTATGATAGCGGAAATCTTTTTAAGGAATGGTACAATGAGACAGTGGATGATATGTATTGTTGTTCTGGTTGGGTTTTGGCAATGGGGTCAGGCCCAGCAGTCCGCCCGCGAGGCGACAGCGATTGACGGGGACTGGTTTTTGATGACGTCCCATTCTGAACACGACCAGACCGAGGGCCTGCATCTGGCGGTCAGTCAGGATGGGCTCAAATGGCAGGTCGTCAATCAGGACCGCAGTGTACTCAAACCGACAGTCGGCGAGGTCTTTCGTGATCCTTCCATTGCCCGGGATGAAACCGGGACCTATCATCTGGTGTGGACGATTGCCTGGGGATGTGCAACCCATAAGGGCATCGGCTATGCCAGCTCCAAAGACCTGATTCATTGGAGCCCACAACGTATTATCCCCGTCATGGAAAACGAGCCTAAGACTGATTTTGTCTGGGCGCCGGAGCTGTTTTGGGACAGCGAGCATAAAGAATGGCTGATTCACTGGTCCTCGTCGGTGACAGGGAAATTCCCGGAGACACTGGGCCTGTTTGATGGGCGGGCCAATCCCCGGATTTATTACACCGTGACCAGGGATTTCCGACAGTTCTCCCCGTCAACACTGTTATTTAATGCCAACTGTCTGGCGATCGACTCGTATCTGTATCGCGGCAAGGACAAGCAATACTATGTATTTTTCAAGGCCGACCGGCAGGCAGAACCCAAACGGGGGATTTTGATGGCAAAGGCTCCGGACCGGGACGGGCCTTATACGGTGGATCCAAACATGATTACAGCGCCCCAGGAAGGCTGGGCGGAGGGCCCCTGTGCGGTGCCGATCGGCGACAAAATCCGGCTATACTATGCCTGCCAAAACTATTCGAGTGCCTACGAAAGTCAGGACATGAAAACGTGGACCTCGATCCGCAAGGATATCGTGCCGCCGGGCGGGTATCGCCATGGCACAGTGATTCGCATCAGCCAGCAGCAGGCAAGGCAATTACTGGAACATGATTATAATCAATAAGCTGGCAGACACGTGATACAACAGAACTTTAGGCCCCAGGGTAGAGGAGAATTGCAATGATTCTTTCCCGTCTTTCAACCTTATCCACCGTCGCTGTACTATCGATTATTTTGCCCTTTTTTGCACAACAGGTCATCGCCGACGACAAGTCATCACAACAGGCCCCTGCTGCCGCCAAGGAGCTGTACCTGCCCAAAAAAATAGACCGTGTGCCTGACAATAACGACTATGCCAGCAATGACAGTGAATACAGTTTTAAAAGGATGGTCCAGAGCGACAACATCGCAATTTTCTGGAGCAGGGAATATGGCGATGACCCCATGAGCAATCCGGACCTCAAAAAGCGGTTTAATCCGACCGAGTCGCTGGCCGAATGCGAACGCTTTTATGAGTATTATGTCAACGAGCTGAAGATGGTTCAGAAGGGCCAGTCGCTGACGGATCGCTATAAGATGCTGGTGATTGTATTCGGCGGCGATGACGGGACGGCCTACGGCGGCGGAATCGATAATAAAATCGGGGTGCTGTGGACGCCGGCGGTTCGAATCCATACGAAGCCGTATGGTGCACTGGCCCATGAAATGGCGCATTGTTTTCAGTATCTCTCCCGGATTGACAGCGGACGCGGCCCGAGCGGCCCCATCATGGAAATGTCGGCTCAGTATATGCTCTGGCAGGTGTATCCGGAATGGATGACCTTTGAACACTATCATCTGGTTGATTTCCTCAAACAAACCCATTATGCGTTTTTGCATCCGATTAACATGTATCATTCGCCGTATGTGCTGGAATACTGGTCCAATAAACACGGCCGGGAATTTTTCGGCATTCTAAGCCGCTCCACCGAGCCTGGCGAGGATCCGGTGATGACCTATAAGCGTCTGAACGGCCTGACCCAGGACCAGTTCAACGACGAGATGTTTGATGCCTGCCGGCGGTTTATCACCTGGGATATGAAACGGATTGAGGCTGTGGCCAAACCCTATGCCAATCAGCACACCTGTACGCTGCAGGATATCGGAGACGGCTGGTACCGCATTGCACCTGCAAAATGCCCACAAAATTACGGATACAACGGCATCAAGCTCACTGTGCCGGCAGCTGGAACGACAGTGAGCCTGACATTCAAGGGAATCGCCGGAGCCGAAGGCTACCATGCGGTCAAAACGGACAAGGCCGGCTGGCGGTATGGTTTTGTCGCTTCGTTGAAGGACGGCAGCCGGGTTTATGGGCAGATGCACAAGGATTCAGAAGGCACCTTGGAATTTAAAGTGCCGCAAGATACGGACTTTTTGTGGCTGGTGGTGATGGGGGCACCGACGGAACACTGGCCAATCGCGGGCCGCCGGGGAGCCAGAACCGAAAATTCCGCGGAAGAACAATGGCCCTACCAGATTCGCTTAGCCGGAACGAAACCGGATGATTCGGTCATTCAATCCATTCCGCCCCAGGGGAATTCGGCCCCATAACAGCAGCATCGTGCAGTCCAAAGGGAGCTAAATAGACAATACCGCAACAGGCTAATTGGACTCTGTCATACCCCGTGATGTCAGCAACAGCCTGGCTGGCAGAATTTATGCTTTTATTTATGGTCAAGCCGATTATACTAACGAACAGATCAACAAACTCGGTATCCCGGTAGTAAAGGTCTGGATTGACCTGCTGTGATACGCAATAAATCATAATGTCCTGGAGAAAGTGTACGCCGATGATAGTAAGAACCAACGTGTTATCTCAAATGGTATGGCAAACATCATTATGCATTCTCGTTTCACTGGCAGCATCCTGCCATCGGAATGCCCTGGCGTCCAAAGGCGACCAGGCGCCCTTGTCCAGCTATATCCGTCCGCTGATTGGAACCCAGGGCGAAGGAAATGTGTACCCTGGGCCATCGGCTCCCTTTGGCATGGTCCAGCTCAGCCCGGATACCGACAAAGTCCTGTGGGCGACGGCATCAGGTTATGAATATTCTGACCCGACAATCCTGGGGTTCAGCCTGACGCATCTGTCTGGCACCGGCATCCCCGACCTGGGTGATTTCCTGTTTATCCCGCAGGTGGGCAAACCGGAGCTGGTCTCCGGCGACAAGGAACACCCCGAACAGGGTTATCAATCTCCTTTTTCTCACGAAGAAGAATATGCCTCAGCCGGCTACTATCGGGTCAAGCTCCAGAAATCCGGCGTAACCACGGAACTGACCGCAGGGGTGCGAGCAGGTATCCTCCGCTTTACATTCCCCGCCAGCGAGGAAGCCTCCATAATGACGGACCTGGCCCATGTCCTCAGCGGCGGACGCTGGAAGATTGCCCAATCGCACGTGCGGATTGAAGACAATGCCACTGTTACCGGTTTCCACATAGTCAACGGCTGGGCCAAGGAACGACACCTCTATTATGCCGCCCGCTATTCCAGACCATTTGACGAAGCCCTGATTTACAGCAGCGGCAAGCCGGTCATTTATGACAGCCACGCCAATTACCGGTTCCGCAGCCGTCGGGAAGCCGCCGGCACAGACCTGCGTTTTCTGGCCAAATACAAAACCAAAGCCGGCGAAGTCATTCAGGTCAAGGTCGCCGTCTCTTCCGTCAGTGCCGCCAACGCCCTCCAGAACCTCGATACGGAAATCCCCGGCTGGGATTTCGAAAAGGTCGTCAGCGACACCTGTAAAAAATGGGATAACGAACTGGCCCGAATTCGCATCGATGGCACTCAGCAGGAAAAGGAAACCTTCTATACCGCCATGTACCACGCCTTCCTGACACCCAATATCCAGCAGGATGTCAATGGCCAATATCGCGGCTTCGACCATAATATCCATACCGCCGACGGTTTTGACAAATATACCGTATTCTCTCTGTGGGATACCTATCGCGCCACGCATCCGCTGTTTGCGCTGATTCAGGCCCGGCGGAATGCAGATATGATCAATTCCATGCTGGCCCACTATGATCAGAGCGTCGATCACCTGCTGCCGGTCTGGGAGCTGCAGAGTAATGAGACCTGGTGTATGATTGGCTACCATGCCGTCCCCGTCATCGCCGACGCGTTTTTGAAAGGCAACAAGGGCTTTGATCCCCTCCGTGCCTACAATGCCGTCAAAACCACCGCAATGAATCCCGATTATGATGCCGTAGCCGACTTCGCCCGCCTGGGCTGGGTCCCCTTTGACAAGGAAAACGAAGCCGTCTCCAAAACCCTCGAATACGCCTATGACGACTATGCCGTCGCCCAAATGGCCAAAGCCCTCGGCAAGATGGACGATTACCATTATTTTATGAAGCGGGCCGGTTACTATAAAAATATCTATGACCGCCAAACCGGCTTTATGCGAGGCCGCGATTCACAGGGCAACTGGCGAACGCCCTTTGATCCCCAGGGCTTTGTGCAGGGCGGCGACTTCACCGAAGGAACCAGCTGGCAGTATAGCTGGTATGTACCGCATGATGTGCCGGGACTGATTCAGTTGATGGGCGGCAAAGAAGCCTTCCTCGATCGGCTGGACCAGCTTTTCGTGCTCAATTCTCCCAAAAACGGGGACAAAGAAGTCGATGACATCTTTGGCCGCATCGGTGAATACTGGCATGGCAACGAACCAAGCCATCATATCATCTACCTCTATGCGTATGCCGGGCAGCCCTGGAAGGCTCAGAAGCTGCTCAACACGGTCATCAAAACCCAGTATGGCAACAAACCTCATTCTCTGACCGGCAACGATGACTGCGGCCAGATGTCGGCCTGGTATCTGTTCACCTGCATGGGCTTCTATCCGGTCGCCCCGGCCAGCGACTACTATGTCATCGGCGCCCCCCAGATCAAGCACATCACGATGCACCTTTCCAACGGCAAATCCTTGGTCATAACCGCCGATAATCTGTCCGACCAGAATATCTATATCCAGTCCGTCCGCCTCAACGGAAAAGACTGGAACAGCCCCTTCCTGCCCTACAGCGAACTCAAAAACGGCGGCACCCTGCATTTTGTCATGGGGCCGCAACCCAACACGCAATGGGGCACTGCGGGCCTGTCGAGTAGTCAATAGCAACAGGATTACAGGATCGCCACCGTGTCCAATCGTCTTGCTGCATTACACATTGTCAAACGGCTCAGACAAACAGGCTTTCAGGCCTTTTACGCCGGAGGCTGTGTGCGCGATATGCTGCTGGGCCGCCGTCCCAAAGACTATGACGTCGTTACCGATGCCTTGCCGCAGCAGATTATCAGGCTGTTCCGACGAACCCTGGCCATCGGTGCCCAGTTCGGAGTCATCATGGTTCTGACCGACGGCAAACAGGTCGAGGTTGCCACCTTTCGCACCGAACACGGCTATGCCGACGGCCGCCATCCCGATCAGGTTGAATTTGCCACAGCCAAAGAAGATGCCTATCGACGGGACTTTACCATCAACGGAATGTTTTTTGACCCCCTCAGCCGGCAGATACACGACTTTGTCGGCGGCCAGCAGGACATCCAGCGGCGAATCCTCCGCACCATCGGCCCGGCCCGTGAGCGGTTTGCTGAGGATTACCTGCGGATGCTGCGGGCAATTCGGTTTGCTGTCCGATTCGATTTTGCCATTGAATCAGCCACTTGGGATGCAATAGGTCAGCTGGCCGACCGCATTACCCGTATCAGCGCCGAACGCGTCGCCAATGAACTGGAAGGCATCCTGACTCATCCCAACCGAAAACAGGGAGCGGCTTATCTTCAGACCAGCGGCCTGATGGCTCACATGTTTCCCGGATTCACCCCGCAGCAGGTTGAATATGGATTATCGGTGATGGGTTACCTGCCTAAAAATGCAGACACCCCCCTGGCCCTGGCCGCACTGTTCGCCGGCCTTGATGTGCAGCAGGCACTCAAGATGGTGGAACGATTAAAGCCCAGCCGCGCTTTGGTCAAACAGGTGGCTTTCCTGTTGAAGCATCGGGGGCACTTGGCCGACGGCAATATCCCTCTGGCTCAACTCAAGATGCTGGCAGCCCAACCGTTGTTTCAGGATTTATTCGACCTGGAAAAAGCCATCCAAAAGGCCCAAAAAGCCCCTCGCGCCGGCCTGACCCGAATCAAACAGCGGCTCAGGGACCTCCAGGGAAAAGACATCGCTCCCAGACCATTGCTGGATGGGCATGCCCTGATAGCTCTCGGCGCCTTGCCCGGCCCGATGGTTGGCCGACTCAGCCGGGAGATGTATATTGCCCAGCTTTCCGAGCAGATTACCACCGAAGAACAGGCCCGAAAATGGGTCCAAAAATGGCTCGATAAAAACCTAAGTACATACAAATAAAGAACATAGCAAAAATACAGCCGGCCCGTTGAAACGCTCAAAAATTTGTAAATTTTCGTCAACAAGCTCTTGTCATCGCTGAAATTTTATGGTACAAACCAGAATCTGTCGGGGCCATAGCTCAGTTGGGAGAGCGCTTGCATGGCATGCAAGAGGTCGTGAGTTCGAATCTCATTGGCTCCATTGATATAACCCCCTGAAAAAGAAGGATTTACGAAAACAAGCCAATTTATACCTAAATAGCCTTAAATCCATTTTATGACACTTTTATGACAAATGGAGGAATTTATGGTTAGAAAAAAGTCTATCGGTTCGGTGTTTTTGAATAATGGCCGGTATTACTGGCGGGGAATATTGCCTGGGGAAACCGAGCGAAAAGCAATCCCTTTAAAGCCCATCGGCTCCAATCATGCGACAAAAGATTTGGGGATAGCCAAGGCCTTGGCGGAAGAGTTATTGTCTCAGCACATTTACAATAATACAGAAGTCAAACAGACTCAGGTGAAAACAATTGCGGATCTGATCCGGGCATATAATTCGTACATCAAAAAATATTACAATTCCAAAGAACCCGGTAATATCAAGTATGCAATAGAGTTTCTGCGATCCAACTATCAAACCATGCCCATTGAAGACTTTGGCCCTATGAAATTAAAAGCCTTACGGTCATTGATGATCAAAGAAAAGGACTGGACCCGGGGGGTGATCAACCAGCGGATCAGAATGATCGTCCGGATGTTTAAATGGGGGGCCAGCGAGCAACTCATTCCGATCCATCTCTATCAGTCCCTGGCTACCGTCGAAAGCCTTCACCGGGGCCGCTCAGAAGCCCGAGAAACTAAAAAGATCAGACCCGTTGCCGATGCACACATCGAAGCTGTACTGCCCTACCTGAGCCAAACGGTTGCGGATATGGTACGCCTACAGCGATTGACCGGAATGCGATCCACGGAGCTTTGTGTTATCCGGCCCGTGGACGTCGACAGGACCAATGATATCTGGGTCTACACCCCTTTGATTTTCAAAGGGGAACACCTTGACAATTACGAAAGAAAAGTGGCTTTAGGCCCCCAGGCCCAGGCCGTGCTCTGCAAATATCTGATCGGAGATCCTCAGGCCTTCTGCTTTACTCCAGCCAAGGCCCAATTGGACCGCGGTCGACAGCCGATGAATTACCGCCCCCGCTATGACAAGGACACCTACGGCAGAGCCATCAGACGGGCATTGAATGCGGCAAACAGGGACATCAAACAAAAATGTAAGGAGGAATCGCCGGATCAATGGGAAAAGCTATACGAATCCCGGCAAATCCCCCTCTGGCATCCCCACCAGATCAGACATACTCACGCAACAGTCATTGCCTCGTTGGATGGTGTCGAAACCGCCAAAGCTGCTTTAGGCCATAAACGACTTCAGACCACCGAAATCTACGCCGAAAAAGACCTGCGGCGGGCGATTGATGCGGCCAGAAAATATGGATAAAGTTGACACGAAATCAAAGCCAAATATAATTCACAAAAAGCTCCTTCTGCCGCCCGTAACTTCAGTAGCCCTGGGAAGTACACCGACTTCCTCCTCCTTCTGCGAAGTACGGGCGGTCTTTTTTTCTGTCATTTATGCAAATCATTTTCACAGAATATTAGAAGCCATTTCATAACCTCCTGAGGGTGATGATAAGGCAGGCC
>NZ_JBOGCL010000014.1:0-58770 GCF_050689095.1 Anaeroglomus insulsum | reverse complement strand
ATAAAGCCAGACGAACTGAATCGGGGTTGCCCATCGTATTATGGAACAAGCAGATCAGGCGATAAGGAGATAAACCATGAAAAAATGTTATATATGTTGTGTGATCGCACTGTTATCCGGTGTCGTATTCAGTGAGACTGTCCGCTTTGCGGCGACGGTCAGTTGCAGAACCGAAGGCGGCAGTTATGCGGATACCAATCGGACGGATTCCAGCAAGCTGTCAGTCCGCAGAACATCCAATGGGAATAAATCCTGGATCAAATTTACCGGACTGGAATCGGTTGACACTGCCCGGCTGAAGACCGCTACGCTGACGATTGCTTTGCAGGAGGACAAGGCAGGCGCTCAAAGTTGTGATGTATCGTATGTGAATGACGATTGTCACGACAATATCTACTGGTCTGAAACACAAATAACCTGGAACAATGCTCCCGGCAACGATCCCGGCAGCCTTGCGGCGCTGGATTCAACAAAGACCACCTTGCTTTCGACGGTGAGTTTTACCAATGGCCTGGCCGGCCAGACGTTTACTATTGATGTATTGCCTGCCCTTCAGACAGATACTGATGGGATTGTTCAGTTTGTTTTGCATAACTCTCCCAATCTGTTGAATTTCTCCACCCATGATAATAGCGTTGTGGAGAGACGACCGGTGCTGACCATCGTCTATCATCCCATTGGGGCGGATGAGCCGTCACCGGCTGTTGGAGCGGTCGTGGAAACAACGCTGCCGGCCCTATCGTGGACGCTGCCGGAACCGAATGTGCCGGGAACTCCAATCTACTGTGATGTTTATCTCGGATACCTGCTGCCGGGTCAGACTGAGCCGAATCGCCCGCAGATGGATAAAGTGACACTGGGCAATAATGTCAATACCGTTGCAATTAACACGACCAATTTCCGCACATTTGGAGCACTTCAAGACAAAACCACGTATTACTGGTTTGTCGATTGTCATGATCCAAGCAGGGTGCCCAGTCTTATTCCGGGTGAACAGTGGAGCTTTTCAACTTATAACAATGAAGTTCCCGTCGTTGAAGCCGGGGCAAACCAGACGCTCTGGGGTCTGCCCTCGGATGTTGCCCTGGATGCCACTGTGACCGATGATGGCATGCCGGTTCCAGCGAAACTGACATACCTCTGGACGCAAGTGACCGGACCTCTTTCGGCAGTGATTCATTCTCCTAATACCGAGGACACGACGGTTACCATTACCGAACGCGGCGATTATCGGTTTATGCTGACGGTTAGTGATGGTGAAAAGGACAGTTCCGATTCACTTCGTATTGTGGTTGGGGATACCTCCTGTGATGCATCCCACATCGAGACGGGAGCCGGATACAATATCGGGGATCAGAATCATGACTGCATTGTGGATTTAGCGGATATGATGATACTGATTGCCGCCGATTGGCTCAATTGCACGGACACGCTTGGGCTTTGCGGCAACTGATATGTGGAATCGTGTCGGGAAACGAATCATGTCGGCCCGTTCTGGCTTTCGGTGCGGGTCCGACAACACGGAGTACACCATAAGCGGAGGGTGTAAATAGACAGGTATCCAAAACCTGTGGTGTGTCCATGAAATCAAAGGATTGAACATGAGAACCAAGAAAAGACACGCATTTACACTGATTGAACTGCTGGTGGTTATTGCGATCATTGCATTGCTGCTGTCGATTTTGATCCCGGGTTTGAAAAGGGCCAAAGAGTATTCCAAACGAGTGGTCTGCGGGACCCGTCTTAAGCAGATCGGCACGGCAATGAAGCTGTATGCGGATGCATTCAAAGAGTATCTGCCGGATGAGTTTGATTTGTCCAGCCCGCCCAAGGCGGAGACACATCGCTATACCCTCTATCGCGATAATCTCCGATATGCGGATGGCAGGCTTAAGCCGCTGCGATTTGCCTATTTGTATGAATTGGACTATATTGATGTGCCTGAGATTTTTTACTGTCCGGGGAATCGACTCAGCGGGTATAAGTATGAATCCTATGTTAAGCCCGGACCCTGGGGGTCTCTGCCGCAGGACTACAATACCGCCAGCGGAAGCAACCAATGGGTTCGGATGGGATTTACCTATTATCCTGTCGAACGGAATGCCAAACTCAATTCAGCCACGCATGCTCCACAGGACATGGCGACCAAATATGTCCGCCTGCATCCAAGTCTGCCTTATACCACGGATATTATCCATAATCGTGCTACGATCAGCCATCAGAATAACAAGCTCTATGGACTTAACGGATTATACAGCGACGGACATGTGGCATATTGCAACGATCAGGCTGTATTTACGGATCTCAAAGATCCTGCCGGGCGGGATATCTGGACGACTCTGGATGCCGGAGGGTTCGATTTGGGGTTTTACAGTACTGCCATCTATACAGTATTCCGAGCCATGGGGCCCTGAGCTGAACTTTGGCAGCACCATCCAACGGCAAGCCGTTATTTCATATCCACAGTGGCTGTCTATGAGCTTCGACGAGAACAAACGATAGATTACAGCGATGGGAATCAGGCGATGATAAAATGTTTTTGGTATGTTGCATGGCTGATATTCGGGGGTATTTCAAGCGGGGCAGTATTGGAACATCCTGCCGGGATGTATGAGGATATTCTGTATGGCACGCAAGGGGGGCAATCGCTTTTGCTGGATGCCTGTGTACCGGAGGGAAAAGGGCTGGGCCCAGCGGTAATTCTTATCCATGGGGGAGGATGGTGCGGCGGTGACAAGAAGGATATGGCGTTTCTATATAAGGCATTGTCTGAGGCGGGATTTGTATGGTTTTCCATCAATTACCGACTGGCCCCGCAGCATCGCTGGCCGGCCTGTTTTGAGGATGTGCGTTCGGCAATTCGCTGGGTTCGTGCAAATGCAGCAGCATATCGGGCGGATGCCGAACGAATCGCCCTGATTGGATATTCGGCTGGTGGGCATCTGGCATGTCTGGCCGCAGTTCAGTCTGACCCGGCCGAACGTGTGCAGGCGGTAGTGGGAATAGCACCGCCGACGGATCATGAAGCGGATTCGGAACGACGAGGAGGATTAAGTTCTTCAATGCAAAAACTGCTGGATCGGTCCGCTGAGATGAATGAGGATGCCCGAACAATGCTCCAGCGGATATCACCGATTCAGTATGTCAATGCGGGACTGCCTCCGTTTTTACTACTGCACGGAACGGACGATAACAGTGTACCTTATTCGCAATCTATCAATTTTAAGGCCAAATTGGATCATTATTGTGTCCCGTGTGAAATCATCACGATCGAAGGTGCAGGACATCGCATCAGCGAATGGGATCAGGTTCGTCCCCAGTATGTCAAAGACATTGTGGATTGGCTGACTCAGGCTGTTCAGGCGGGGCGCCGACAGCCAGAGGCGGTTTCGGCAGGAAAGATGCCTGTCGAGTTGACGGTAAGTGCCGATGGCAGGGGCCGGTTTACATCGGTACAGGCGGCGGTGGATGCAGTGCCCGATGGCAATCTTGAGCCGGTGGTGATTCGAATTGCCCCGGGCGTCTATAAAGAGCGGATTGTTGTGCCGCGGTACAAGCGGTTTATTCATTTCAGGGGACTCGATGCCCAGAATACAATTCTGACTTTTGATTTATATGCTGGGATTAAGAATGCCGATGGCAACGAAATTGGCACGTTTCGGACGCCGTCGGTGACAATTGAGGCGGATGATTTCAGCGCCGACAATATAACCTTTGAAAACTCTGCCGGGCCGGTGGGACAGGCGGTTGCGATCGCGGTTTTTGGGGACCGGGTGAGTTTCCGAAACTGCCGTTTTCTGGGCTGGCAGGATACGATTCTCGATCATGTCGGGCGGCATTATTATGAAAAGTGCACCATTCTTGGGCATTGTGATTTTATCTTTGGCGGCGGGACAGCTTTTTTTGAGAAATGCAGGATTATTTGTCTGAAAAATGGGTACATTACCGCGGCATCTACGCCGGAATTTGAGCCGTTTGGGTATGTGTTCTCACATTGTACCATAACTGGCCAGTCGCCGGAGGTCAGGACTTATCTGGGCAGACCCTGGCGGGATTATGCGAATGTGATTTTCCTGAATACAGAGATGACCGAGGTAGTTCGTCCGGATGGCTGGCATAATTGGGATAAACCCTATCGGGAGACTACCTCCCGGTATGCTGAATTCGGGAGTACCGGCCCCGGTGCCAATCCCAAGGGACGTGTTCCATGGGCCAGGAAATTAACTGAGGAACAAGCCCGCGAGATAACGGTACAAAAGGTATTGGCCGGAAAAGATGGATGGAATCCGGCCTTGAATAAGCAATAATAATATTGTTGGATTCAAAAGGGATGTTTATGATCCGAGATAGAGCCGCGATGAATACGTGGATTATTCTGGCATCTGTGTTTATTGGATTGGGCAGTATCTGCTGTTCGGAGCCGATGACGGCTGAGCAGGGCTGGGCGATGCTGCCGGGGATATTGGAACGGATTGTGCCGCCGGTGTTTGCGGATCGGGATTTTCCTGTGACAAAATACGGGGCAGCGGGCGATGGAAACAAGGACTGTACTGAGGCCTTCAAAAAAGCGATTGATGCATGCAGCTTGGCGGGAGGCGGCAGGGTGGTTGTTCCGGCCGGGACGTATTTGACGGGACCGATTCATCTCAAAAGCAATGTGAATTTACATCTTGAGAAGGATGCTGTTATCCACTTTTTTACAACGACGGAGGATTATCTGCCGGTCGTCTTTACGCGTTTTGAAGGGACTGAATGTATGAATTACTCACCGCTGATTTATGCATTTGAACAGGAGAATATCGCCATCACCGGCAGCGGTACACTTGATGGGAATGCGGATATTACCAACTGGTGGCGATGGAAATGGACGCAGAAGGCCGATGTGAGTGCCCTGGTGGAACAGGCTGAAAAGCAGATTCCGGTCGAGCAGAGGATTTATGGCAAAGATCACAAGCTCCGTCCCAATATGATCCAGCCATATCGGTGCAGGAATATTCTGATTGAAGGAGTGACCATCAAAAACAGTCCAATGTGGCATATCCATCCGGTGTTGAGCCAGAATATTACGGTTCGAAAAGTCACTGTTGTCGGTCATGGACCGAATAACGACGGATGCAACCCTGAATCCTGCAGGGACGTTTTGATAGAAGAGTGTTTTTTTGATACAGGCGACGACTGTATTGCGATTAAATCAGGACGCAATGCCGACGGCAGACGGGTGAATACGGCATCAGAAAATATTGTGGTGCGCAAGTGTACGATGAAAGAAGGGCACGGCGGTGTGGTTATCGGCAGTGAGATATCAGGCAGTGCGAGGAATATCTTTGCCGAAGACTGTCTGATGGACAGTCCCAATCTGGAGCGGGGCTTGCGTATCAAAACCAATTCCGTCCGGGGCGGGGTGGTTGAAAATATTTTTTTGCGGAATGTAACTATGCCGCAGGTGCGTGAAGCGGCACTGCTGATTGATTTTTATTATCAGGAAGGCGATACAGGTAAATTCGATCCGATTGTCCGCAATATTTTCATGACCCATGTTCGCTGTCAAAAGAGCAAGTATCCATGGCTGGTCAAGGGGTATCCCCGCAGCCCCATTCAGAATGTTGTCTTGGAAGGGTGTGTATTTGAAGCCATGGAGAAGGAAGGTGTTGCCGAAGCGGTGGTCAATTTTGTGGTTCAGAACAGCAAGGTCAATTTGGCCAAAACACCTGCGAAATGAGGCAGGCACAGATGCTCTAACGCCTTGCAAGAGAATACCTGCAAGGCGTTAGAGGGTTGTGATTAATACGAATCCTGCTTGAAATTTCCCGTTTTGTCACGGCGAAGTACAGCAGCTTTAACCACGTGCTTCTTCTGCTCGCGGAATCATCATACCCGTTGGGAATATCGAGCTTATTCGGCTCAGGCTGACAGAGCGCCGCCCAGAAATATCTCCACACGATCGGAGCCGGTAATGGTATGAAGGTTTTTGACAAATTCCGTACGATTGAAGTCTGCTTTTTTACGGAATTGGTAATGCAGGGAGACCCGTCCGTCCATCACGGAGACAGTTTTGACGCTGACGTTGTCCAGCTGCTGATTCATGAAACGGTTGAGCGCGTCTTCAATGCGGGAATACGTGTCTGATTCAAGAGACAGGATAAGGTTGGTGAATCGCCGCAGTGAAATGCGGTTGCGTATCAAATATTGGACGGTTAACGCCAGCAAAGCTGCGGCAAACAAGACAATCACAATGGCATAGGTCTTGGTTGCGATGCCGATGGAGGAGGCAATCAA
Organism: Anaeroglomus insulsum; assembly: GCF_050689095.1. Taxonomy (NCBI): domain Bacteria; kingdom Pseudomonadati; phylum Planctomycetota; class Phycisphaerae; order Sedimentisphaerales; family Anaerohalosphaeraceae; genus Anaeroglomus; species Anaeroglomus insulsum. The sequence continues at coordinate 52,494 of NZ_JBOGCL010000014.1, read as the reverse complement.
AAGCAGCAGAAAGCCGATTTCGGCAGAGTCCTTGACCGGGGTACGAAAACGTACAAAGGACAGGGCTCCCAGCAGACCCAGTGACAGGGGGATAGAACTTTGGATACCGAGAAACAGGGCGGTGATAGCCGGACCGCCGAGAATGAAACAGCGATCCACGCCCGCACCGATATTACGGGAACCATAAAACAAATGATACATCAGATAAACGACGACTGAGGCCGCCAGGGAAATCCCAATAGGAATACACAGACTAAGAAGATTCGTGTCAGGGGTTTGAAAATTCAATTGAGTGGGCATGCTTGTTCTCCTGCAATAACGTGTTGGTTCAGCTATTTTCGCCGCGGCCTGACGGCAACAAACGGCCGAAAGACCCGGTTTTTTCTAATTGAGACTGCATACAGGTGGCGTATTTGGAATATCGGCTCCAGTCGGTGTTCAGCACCTGGAGCGAACGGAGTGTCAGGGGAATCTCATTGGAAGGGCCCTTGATTTCAATGACTGCCCCTTCCATCGTCAGGGACTGTTCGCCGCGATTGAGCAGCGGATACACCAGGGTTGAACGGATATTCCAATCCAGAGAAATCCGCGATCCAGTCAGCGGATCCAGAAAACGAAGCCGCTGATAAGTGATCAGCAGCATCGGGTGAAGTTGATTGTGCGGATGATAGTCAAATTCAGCAAGAGCGTTGACAACGTGCGTGTAAGGTACCGGCCCATGTCGCAGGGCGGACATAGCAAGCCGCTGTGTGGACACAACGTGTTGTTTTCGCTGTTTGCTTCCGGCAAAGCCGTTTTTGGACTTTAATTCGATAAATACCGTCACCGTGTCGGCGTTGTGCGAATCATCGTACCACCGTACCCGAACTTTGTTGCGAATCCGCTGGCCTTGCTCTGATTCATCATAATAATCCAGATTATCGGTGTCATAATAAACCGAATGGATCGTGCCACGGGCATAACGTCGGTCTGCGGGGCAGCAGTGGGCCAGCAAATGAGCCGCAAACGGGACCGCGGATGATGGCAGATAGAATTTGCGTTCAAATCGTTGTGAGCCAGACAAGACAGGCAGGGACTTGCGGATGCCAGACCATGCAATCATTACATCATTCCTCCGGGCCCGAACATCATGGGCCATTGATTATTTTGCTGACGCTGCTGGGCGGTAGGTCGGGAGGGTAATTCTCCATCCAGTTGTTTGCGGACGGAAATGCGGCGTTTGGCGATAAAGGATTTCAGTCCGGGAGCTCCCATACCCATACCGCCAGGACCGCCGCCAAACCCGCCCATTCTGCCCCGATTGTTACCCATTTGGGCACGCTCTTGTCGGCCAAACGGGCCGAAATTGCCGGGACGGATGGTCTGATTTTGCTGGCTGTTGGCGGCAGGCTCCTGGGGTTTTTCGGACATCTCAGGGGCCTTTTCCATCGCCATAGCCGGTCGTCGTTCATTTAAATTGTTCATATTCCCGGGGCCAGGCATTCCCATTCCCATAAAATTCATGTCTGCACTGCCTTCAGTGAGTCCTTTTTCGAATTGCTCCATCGTGAAAAATTTCAATTCGTCTTTCTCCACATACGGGCGGATCAGACTCACCCATTGATCAATACGTTTTTCGAGAACCCCCTCGGCGAAATCTCCAGCCAATAGCTGTTCATGATATTGATGGTAGCGCTCAAGATAAGGGGGGTAGGCCAGCAGGCGTTTGACCAGCGGGCGACTATCCAGGCCGCTGGTAACAGGCTCGTCAATATAAAATTCAGCTATATCGCCCTGTGGGGCCCCCATCCGAAAAGTTCCAAAGGCCATATTCAGATCCCACGGGATGATTGTAAAATATCCGTTGGTTTCGTACAGATAATAGTTATGCCCCATACCGGTGTAATTATCCAGGTGAACCAGCATTGAGGATACAGCCAGATAACGCAAAACCTGATCAACGTTAAGAACCTTTTCAATTTCCGCGGGAAAGCTGTCATCCGGAGTATTGTTCAGTACCTCCAGAAAATGCAGCAGGGCAGAATGGTTCTGATAATTTTCATTGGTCTTAAGGCCCATGGTTTCCAGCAGATTTCCTCCCCGTCCAAATCCAGGCATTCCCGGGCCTCCAGGACCGCCCTGAAAACCGCGTCCTCCCTGACCGCCGCGATTACCATCGGCCATAAATCGCTGAAATTGATTGGGATCAAACGGTCTGCCATCCGGCCCCGGCCCCATCGGGGCAGGCCCGCCGGCTATTCCGGGAGGGAATGGTTGTGGTGAATTGGCAAATAATCCATTTGGATCGCCAGGCCGGCCGGCAAAAGGTTGTCCTCCCGGGGGGATTGACATCGGGCCTCCCATGGGCCCTGCCGGAGGAAATGGCATATTGCCGCCCTGGGGAAACTGGCCTGGATTGGGGGGAAAACCACCCTGCGGGCCGGGGAATGGCGGCATCCCGGGGCCAAACCCCGGACCACCAGGAAACATGCCCCCGCCAAAACCGGGATTTTGTTCCGCCGCAGGGGAATTGCCGGAACGTTCCCGTTCCATAAGACGGAGTAAATCCGCCAGTCGTGTGCCGCCGATGTTTAATGCCAGATTGAGCTGATTTTGCTGCTGTGGCTGTGGCGAAGAATTGCTTTGCTGACTTAAGTCTTTGGCAGTCCAGTTCAGTGTCGCTGCGCCGATTTCCGGCTTATATAGATTGCCGTTGGGATTATCAAAATGCCGAGCCAGAAATGATTTGTCGATCGGTTCCACCTGGGTATAAAGTCCAAGATGAGTGTCGTTGACATACACATCAACGAAAGCCGTTCGAGGGGTAGGCAGCCCCATATTTTTGAATATCTCATAGCCAAGGACTTCGCGAATATATGTTGGGTCGGAAAAGCCATTATTCAGGTTCAGTTTTTTAAGGCCCCGAAAGGTGCGGGCGGAATTGAAGAAATTAAAATCCACCTTCAGACTCAGCCGAGATGACCCGCTGCCTGCTACAGACATTAGCGAAGAATTGCCTTTTGGCCGGACCGCGACATTAGGATATTGATAGCCATCAAACCAAAAATCAGCACGAACATATTGTTCGCTCCTGGCTGAGGAGCGAAGCCACTGCCAGTCTTTTTCATCCATGACGATTCGGACCGTAACAACCCGATCAGGTATAAAAGGCTCCAGTTTTTCTTTATTTAAGAGATCGTATTTGTGATAGGCGCCGCTAATGAGAAAGAGCATTAAACCAGCAGCCAATACACAGATCCCGCTCCATATCCATTTTTCTTGTTTATCCATTTTACAATGCTCAAATAACACAGATGATTTTTAAGTAAATACTGTGTTAGGGGTTAAAAAATTGCAGAAAAGATTAAAATTTTATTAGGAAAGCTTTTGGAACGGGGCGCATAAAAAAACCGCCTGTGGCAGAAGGAGGAGGAAGTCGGTGTACTTCCCAGGGCAACCACAGGCGGCAGAAGGAGCTTAATTATGAATATACTCATTTTGGCCTTATTTGTCAACCCCGATGTTTTGGGGTGCGAAAAAATATTTATAAGTAATTTCATTACATTGGCTTACAGATGATTTGGGTGGCCTGTAAGGGGATGTCAGGAGAAGTGAAGAATGTGGTCATTTTTTTTAAAAATCCAACTCCAATTTTTAAAACATAAGACATTATCTTTACCAAAAGATACTTATTCTGGTATAAATATAGATTAAATATATCTGAAATGAATGACATAAAAGAAGTAAATCTGGATCCCAATGAACAACTTGTCAGTCTGCTTTTGAAGTATCATAAGCGGATTTATGGGTTTATTCTGACTTTAGTCCCCAATCTTTCGGATGCAGAGGATATTTTGCAGGAGTCGGCCCTGGTGATGTGCCGGCGATTTCGGGAATTTCAATCCGGGACCAGTTTTTTGGCCTGGGCTATCACCATTGCCCGCAACCAGATTTACAATTATCGCAAAAAACACTACGGTCACGCCGCACTGCAATTCAATGAGGATGTAACCAGCACGCTGATCTCGTATGCTTCCGAAAAAATCCAATCGATGGATAAGCGGATTCACGCCTTGGAAGAATGTCTGCAAAAACTCAATCAAAATGACAAAAAAATGATCGAACATCGTTATGAAACGGGTGCCAGGATACGGGATATTGCCAGACAAATCGGACGTCCCGAACAGGGAATGTACAAATCCATGGCCCGTATTCATAATCTGCTTCGTTTGTGTGTGGAACGAACGCTGTCTTCCTGGGAGACAATCTAATGGGATCCAAACAAGACGATATTCGCCTGAGTGAGTTGATTCTGGCATCGCTTGAAGGCACAATTCAGCCGGATGCCTTCGAAGAGCTGCAGCATCGAATTCAGTCGAGCCCGGAAGCAGCCAGGGCGTATGTGGATTTTGTATTGAACCATGCCATCATTGCGCCTCGTGCGAAAACACCTTCATTGGGGGCTTCCAGTTCTGATAGCGCCGTAGTCAACTGGCAGTTCTGGAATGAGCTGGCCGAAACTGAAAAGAGTTCACCTGCGGTTGCAGAAACCGAGCCGGCGCCGGAAGAAAACAAGCATTTCTCGGTGCGTGATAGCCAGGTGGAGCGAGTCACCCATTCGGTGAACCGGGTTTTCCTGCTGACTGCTGTTGTATCCTCTGCGGCCTTAATTCTGCTGATTGCCCTGGCATATCTGAATCCTGCCAAATCCCTGCTGCCGGCCGCTACGATTATGGATACCTACCATGCCAAATGGGTTAATTCGGCATCCAGTCTGGCTGAAGGAGATATTCTATACGGCAAAAACGAGCCATTACATCTGCTTTCAGGTGTTGTCAAAATGGAGTTTGCCTATGGAGCCAAAGTCATTCTTGAGGGTCCGGTTACGTTTAAAACAGTTTCGCCCGACAAGCTGGTTCTGGAGTCAGGACGTATGTATGCCAGTGTGCCCGTTAAGGCCACCGGTTTTACTGTGATGACACCGTCATCCAGTATTATTGATTTGGGGACGGAATTTGGTGTCGAAGTGGATTTTGCCGGCTCGACCAATTTGCATATGTTTCACGGCAAGACCTCGCTGCTGGCCGGAGTACTGGGTAATGTTCAAACCAGCTGTATTCTGGAAACGGGGCAGGCCAAGCGGGTCAGTCTCGCTGGCAAGCTTCAGGATATTCCCCTCAATCAAAACGGCTTCGTTCGGGCCCTGGATTCACGTGCCAATTTTGTCTGGCATGGTGAGAAGGTGAATTTGGCGGACATTGTCGGCGGGGGAGATGGCCTGGGTACAGGCACTATCAATCAGGGTATTGATGTCGCAACCGGCAAAGCCAGGCTCTTTGAAAAAGCCACCACATCCCTGCAGGGTAAATCCCAGTATGTGCCGGTGGCGGAGAACCCTCTGATTGATGGGGTTTTCATTCCGATTGTCCAGAACGGAACACTGACCATTTCTTCCAAAGGACATACCGTGGATCATTTTCCGCAATCCGCCGGTGATTACTGGAATGGGATATTTAACGGCGGCTGGCATGAAGCTGCCAATTTTTCCGTCCCCCGTCATCATCTCAAATTGCGGGGAACGGAATATGGAAACACTGAAAATCCCTCTATTTATATGCACGCCAGTCAGGGGATTACGTTCGATTTGAACGCCATCCGGCAGCGTTTTCCTGGGCTTGCTATCCATCGATTTGAAGCGGTCTGCGGGATTTCAGAATCGATTCTCGATTACATTGGCAATATACGCCAAAAAAGGCCCAATGAGCCGCTGCCGATTGCCGGATTCCATGTCTTGCTGGACGGGCAGCTCAAATTTTCCAAAAATATTCCGGCCGGACAAAGTGACGTGGTTCATATCCCCATTTCCAGTCAGGATCGCTATTTGACTCTGATTACGACGGAGGGGCCCGATGGGACGCATTTTAATGACTGGGCATTGTTTGCAGAGCCTTACTTGTATCTTGAACCTTAACCTGTGCGTGTATGCAGACAGGGTTTCATCTTAGCGAAAAAGTGAAATTGAGAAATCTTTAATGTGGAGGATGTAGTATGAGAACATGGCTGCTGGTTGGTTTTATAGTGTCTGTTGTTGTGTCAAACACTCAGGCTGCTGCGGTCGGCCCCTATCCGGTTGACGCAAAGACCCTGCACTTATGGCATTTTGATACTTTAAGCGGATCAAATGTGCCAGACATGGTAACAGTCAACCCACTTCATTTGCCGCTTGTTAACGGGGCGACATTGTCCTTGTCTGTGGATGGATACGGAAATGCCTTGAACACCTACGACGGCAAGACTGGAGTTGCTCCGTATGCCGGCGATGCGGTGAATGCAATCGCCCTTTCACGGCTTATGGGGGCAGATGGTGCTTTCACTTTTGAAGCCATTGTCAGGCCGGATATGGAGCCGGGTGCTGAATTGACCCACATGGAAATTATCTGTGCCGAATCCGATGGCGCCAACGACGTACGGGGATTTCAGTTCCGCATTCAGGATGGCGGCACGATGCTGCGATTCCAAAGTCTGGCAGGAAGCGTGTTGTCATTTGACGCCCCGATTACCTATACCGCAGGCCGATGGTACCATGCTGCGGTTACCTATGATGGCAATGCCAATACCCCGGGCAATCTGAAACTGTATTGGACCGAGCTGGGAACGGCCACGGCAGCCCAGCAGGTGGGAAGCACCACGTTTAATCTGACGGCGGATTTGACCGGTACGGTGATGTCCAAGTTTGCCATTGGCAATGAGCTTCGCACTACCGGAGGGATCGGGACGGAAAACTTTGAAGGCTTAATCGATGAGGTCCGCATCAGTAATATTGCCCGGACTGCTGGTGATATGATGCTCCGCTCCTCCACTCCCTGGGCTCGAAATCCGATTCCAGCCAATAGTCAGAAGTTTGTCAATCCCGCTGTCACAACAAAACTTGTCTGGAATACCGCCGAGCTGGCCGGAGTGACTAAGCACTATCTTTACCTGGTGGAAGGTGAACCGAATATGGCTGTCAATCCGATGGTGATTACAGATACGACGGAACCGATTGAGGCTTCCATTTCAGGCCTCAAGACGGATACAATTTATTATTGGCGGGTTGATGAAAGCATTCACAATTCCACCCCCGCGGATCCTAACACGGTAACAGGTCCTGTCTGGTTTTTTGAAACGGTCAAAAGTGTTCCCGTGATCACGGCTAATCCCCAAAATGTCTCTGTGAAAGTGTCTGAAACGGCCGTGTTTTCGGCTGCCTTTGAGAGCCTGACCATGCCGACGGTGAGCTGGTATAAAGCGGGGACACCGGATATCCTGCTGGTTTCTCAGACGGGCCCCGGTACCAGGACCAGCGGGGATTTGACTGTGACAGTGGCCAGTCTTGGCAGTGGTTCCTTTACGGCCACCCTGTCTGTTGCCAACACCAAAATTTCAGATGAGGCTTATTATTACTGTTCAGTGACCAATAGCAGTGCAGAAACCCAGACCACCCTGTCTGCGGGCTTGACTGTTCAGCGGCTGGTGGCATATTATCCCTTTGATGGGAACGCCAATGACGCTGCGGGAACGGTGCATGGCACACTGAGAGGTGAGCCGAATAATATCTTGCTGCCGGGATTTATTACGGGGGTACCAAATCTTGGCCAGGCAATCCAGTTCAATGGAACACAATATGTGCAGCTAACCACCGAAGCCTACCCCAAGAGCAGTCTGGGAGGGGGGCTGGAAGCCGGCACAATCGCCTGCTGGGTACGCGTAGACAGTATCAATGCCCCTGCAGCCATGATTTTGGGGACCCATAATGATGGTACAGGACCGGGATGTCAGATGTGGCTTTCAGGAACGAATGGGCAGGAGATTCATTTCCGCCTGCGTCAAAACAGTGGTGATGTCGATATGCCTGACGTCAGCGGTACCGCGGCTGCCCCGCTGGCCGGAGACGGCCAATGGCATCTGATTGCGGCAACCTATGAAAAAGGCGCTGTCGCTCAGTTGTATCTGGACGGCAAGCCCCTCGGGGCGACTGATGCCTATACATCCAGTCCGACATTTGAACCGTGGGATTACCCGATGATTATCGGCGCCAACAATAACCGCGGCGTCGTGACGGATTTCCTGACTGGCGCCATTGATGATGTGAAAATATATAATTATCGGTTAACCGGACTGGAAATTGCAGATATGTATCTGGTTGGCAAGCCGGATGCAGCGCTGTGTCTGAAGCCTTATGCGAATGCTTATGATTATGACGGCAACTGCCGCGTTGATCTGGCTGATTTTGCCACGTTTGCTTCCCATTGGCTCAGTTGCGGTCTTTATCCGCAAACCGCCTGCGGCGAGTAACCAGGTTGAATAATAACGCTTTACCGGCAGGTCTCACAGGCCTGCCGGTAAAGACACTATGCCGGGGGACTGGCTAAACATCTCATCCGGCGTCTATCTATTAGGGGGGTGGGTTGGGTGGCCTCAAGACTGGATAATCTACCCCTGTTTCTGAAAGAATTCAAATCCTCGAACTGCCTGACAATGCCCGGTATATGTGTTGTTTTTGCATCGAGGGTCACCAGATGAAGGTCAATTTGATTATGCGGGATTTACGCATCGAAACCGTAGCTCTGAAAGACCGGTGGTATTTGCGGTGGCATAACAATGATCAGACGCCCGATGTGGAGCCGCGTCTTCCTGCACAATAATAGGCTTCCGCAGCGCCTTAAATAATCAGCATTGCATCGCCATAGGAATAAAACCGGTATTTCCTGTCAATAGCGTGGCGATAAGCATTCAGAATCCTATCCAGCCCGGCAAAGGCAGCCACCAGAGATAACAGTGTAGATCGTGGCAAGTGAAAATTGGTGATCATGCCGTCGACCAGTTTGAATCGATATCCGGGAGTGATAAACAGGCGTGTTTGCCCTGAAGAGGGAACTGCTTTGCCTTCACAGGCAACACTTTCAAGGGTACGGACCGACGTTGTACCGACCGCAATAATGCGACCGCCGGCCTGTCGGACAGAGTTGATGGTCTGGGCAGCATCGGAGGGCATATCGAAAAATTCAGAATGCATGGGGTGATCTTCGAGTATGGCTGTCTGGACGGGCTTGAATGTGCCGGTGCCGACATGCAGGGTGCAGTGGGCACGATAGATAGGTATCGCTGAAATTTTATCCAGAAGGGCCCGATCAAAATGCAGCCCTGCGGTGGGGGCAGCAATAGCACCCGGTTTTTCCGCGAAGACGGTTTGATAACGGGATAAATCATCCATGATAGGATCGTGTTGTCCATCACGCTTAATATAAGGCGGCAAAGGTGCAAAACCGATGGTTTGCAGGACATTTTCGGCCGGCGCCGTCTGGTGTAATTGCAGTCGCCAGTGTCCCTCTTCAACACGCTCCAGGGCCGTACAGGTCGGGCCGGGGGTATTGTCGCGATTCAGGAATACCAGGGTTTCGCCAGTTTTGATACGGCGGGCATTTTTGATCATGACCACCCATTGCCCGGATTGGACCTCACTGAGAAACAGGGCTTCCATACGCGTCCCGGTGGAACGCTGGAAATAGAAACGGGCGGGAAGTACTTTGGTATTGTTAAATACCATACAATCCCCTGGCCGCAGGTATTCCGGCAGATCACTGAACATTCGGTCTTCCAATCGACCATCGGTCCGATGCAAAACCAGCAGCCGGGAAGCAGTCCTCTTTTCAGCGGGGGTTTGTGCTATCAACTCCGGCGGCAAATGATAATCAAGCCATTCTGTTTTCATCAGTCCAAATGATCCGGATCCAGCCGTCCCATGGCTGCCAGGGCGATTTTCACATTTCCAAACGGGGCGCTGACCGCAAAGCCGGCTACATGGGGGGCCAGACGTTCCATCATTTCGCGGGCGATTTGTATCCCAATTCTGCGGCCCTGGTCCTGCGTGGCGGCCCGAGACATCCGTTCAAGCAGTTTTGGCGGTACGACAACCCCAGGGACTTCGTTGGCCATAAATTCCGCATTCTTATAACTGGTAAACGGCCAGATGCCGGCAATCAGCGGGATAGGATAATCCTTCACTGCGGCCTGAAATGCAAAAAACATATCGATATCAAATACCGGCTGGGTAATGGCATATTCTGCGCCTGCAGCCACTTTCTGTTTAAACCGATTGATTTCACGAGACAGTTCGGACGCCACGGGATTGGCTCCGACGCCAATAGTCAGTGTCAGCGGGGCAGGCAGGGCGTTGCCGGCAATATCCAGCCCCCGATTCAGGTTGCTGACGACACGAGTCAATGCAACCGAATCCAGATCAAAGACTGCCGTTGCATCCGGGTATTCGCCCAGCTTTGGCGGATCACCTGTAATCAACAGAGTATTTTTGATACCCATCGCATCAATCCCCAGCAGATCCGATTGCAGGCCGATGATATTTTTGTCCCGGCAGCACACATGAAGGATGGTTTCGATGGGAGCGGCCTGCTGGATTTTTACTGCTGAGACCAAAGGACTCAGACGGGCGCTGGCACGCGGGCCGTCGGGAATATTAACAGCATCAATTCCGTAATCGGCACAGATTTTGGCGTTTTGTACCAATTTGGCACTGTCGGTACCACGGGGAGGGGTCAATTCCACGCAGAAAACCGGAACACCTTCGGCGATTTTTTTACCCAGAAGACTTTTTTGTGCCAGCGGCTTGGCTTCGAATTCAGGCTTCTTTTTGTGGGGAACAGCGGAAATAGAGACCGGGACAGGGCCGGCAGTCGATATGCGGGCCAGGGGACGGACGGCCTTGGCAATCTCACGGATATGGGCCGGGGTGGTGCCACAGCAGCCGCCGATGACTTTGACGCCGATTTCAAGAAACCGTTTGGCATATTCGGCCATATACTCCGGCGTACACATATACAGCATGCGTCCTTCCACCTGACGCGGAAAACCAGCATTGGGCTGGACGATAATCGGTTTGGAGGTTATACGGTGGATTTTGCGAATCGCCTCCAGCATATCCGACGGACCGATCGAACAATTCAAACCGACCGCAATTACGGCTGGGTGTGCAGCGATAGGGGCAATGGCATCCTGAATGGGTACGCCATATCGTGTTTCCTGCTTGGGACCGCAGGTCATCTGGGCAAAAATCGGTTTTGTACAGACATCAGCGGCCGCCTGGATGGCTAAAAGCAGTTCGTCGGAGCTGGAAAACGTTTCCATCAAAAGGAAATCGGCCCCGGCCGAATCCAGTGAACGAACCTCAGACACGAACGCTTCATAAGCTGCGTTTCGCAGATGCTCAGGAATCTGCGGCAAATCCACACCAAGCGGCCCCACTGCCCCGGCCACCAGAGCCTTATCGTTTGCTGCCTGTCGTGCAATTTCCACTGCGGCATGAATGATCTGATCGCTGCGGTCACTCAGACCAAACCGGGCCAGCTTGAATGCATTGGCTCCATAGGTGTTGGTTTCGATGAAATCCGCACCGGCTTCGATATATTCGCTATGGATACGCCCGACCAGTTCCGGGCGTGTCAGGTTCAGCTCTTCAAAACAGGTATTGAGAAACGCCCCGTGCTGGTAGAGCATCGTCCCCATGGCCCCATCGGCAATCACAACGGCCTGTTGCAGAAGTTCAGTTATTGTTTTCATCGATCAAATTGTCCTGCTGAATGTAGTGCTTAAAAAGAACAGTATTATGGCGATTTCTGAAAAAAAAGCAATAATCAGATAAAAACATAATTCCTATAAAGACAAATTGGATATGTTATAGCCTTCTAATTTGCATAAAATGCTTGAATTATTAAGCGGGCTGGGTATACTATCCGACTAAACTTTTGGGCTGGAAAATGGACTCCCTAAGAATAATGTAAAATTAAGGAAGAACCCCCATGGCTGAAAAGCAGGAACAGGATTTACAGAAAGTAAAAGAGCTGGTCGCACTGATGAAAGACAATGACCTGGTCGAAATCGAGATTGTTGATGGCGATTCCAGGATTCATCTAAAGCGTCCCGGTGCGGATGCTCGTTTAATTCAATATCAACCCATGGGTGGACCGATGCCTGTGCCATCCTATCCGGCTCCTGCCCCCGTTACGCCGCCTGCAGCCCCTGCGCCCGCGGCCGCATCAGCACCGGCAGCGGTCGATTCTGGCCTCCAGCTGATCAAGTCCCCCATCGTTGGCACATTTTATATGGCCCCCAGTCCTGATGCAGCACCCTTTGTCAAGGTTGGCGACCAGGTTAATCCGGAAACGGTTGTTTGCATCATCGAAGCAATGAAGGTAATGAATGAAATCAAGGCTGAGATGAACGGTACAGTTGTTGAGGTCTGCTGTAAAGATGGGCAAGCGGTCGAGTACGGCCAGGCTCTCTTCAAAGTGCGACCCTAAGTGCATCAGTCACTTCCTTATATAATAGGAATCAAGATATGTTTTCACGAGTTTTAATTGCCAACCGGGGTGAGATTGCGCTTCGAGTTATTCGTGCCTGTCATGAATTGGGAATCGAAGCGGTTGCGGTTTATTCTGAGGCCGATCGAGAGGCATCCTATGTTAAACTGGCCGATGAAGCCATTTGTATTGGGCCTGCAGCGGGTGCGAAAAGTTATCTCAATATTCCTGCTATTATCAGTGCTGCGGAAGTGGCGGATGTGGATGCAATTCATCCGGGATACGGTTTTCTCGCGGAAAATGCCCATTTTGCTGAAATTTGCAACGAATGCGGAATTACCTTTATTGGTCCTAGTCCTGCGGCGATGCGGAAACTGGGAGATAAAGTTGCAGCCAAGCAGTTGGCACAGGAGGCCCGTGTGCCTCTGGTGCCCGGTTCAGATGGGCCGATAGCTAACGAAGCGGAAGCAGTCAAGATCGCCAATAAAATCGGCTATCCGGTGATTATCAAGGCGGCGGCCGGCGGTGGCGGACGCGGGATGCGTGTGGCCCACAATGATATCAGTCTGCACAAGGCTTTTGCGGCAGCCAAGGCGGAGGCAGAAGCAGCTTTTAAAAATGGAACGTTGTATGTCGAGAAATACGTCCTTGAGCCGCGGCATGTTGAAGTTCAGGTCATGGCCGACAAAAGCGGCAATGCAGTGCATTTTTACGAACGCGACTGTACCATTCAGCGTCGGCATCAAAAATTAATTGAAGAGTCGCCGTGTCCTGTCCTGGATGAGCGGACGCGGGAGGAGCTTTGCAAGTCGGCTCTTCGTCTGATTAAGCATGCCGAGTACTACAATGCGGCGACGGTGGAATTTTTGCTGGATAAGGACAAGAATTTTTATTTTATCGAAGTCAATACGCGTATTCAGGTGGAACATCCGGTTACAGAAATGGTGACTGGACAGGATTTGATCAAGTGGCAGATTAAGATAGCCGCTGGACTGCCGCTGGATTTGCGTCAGCGTGATATCAAGCATTCCGGCGTCGCCATGGAATGCCGCATCAATGCCGAGGACCCGGATCGTAATTTTGCACCGTGTCCGGGCAAAATTACCAAGTTCTTTACTCCCGGCGGACCCGGTGTGCGGGTGGATACGTATTTGTGTCAGGATGCGGTCATTTCGCCGTATTATGACTCAATGGTCAGTAAACTCATTGTCCATCAGCCGACGCGCGAAGAGGCGATTGCTACTATGAAACGGGCACTGCGGGAATTCAAGATTGAGCCGATCAAGACGACGATTCCGGCATGCCTGAAGATTCTCTCGCATAATCTATATGTAAAAAATCAAGTGGATACGAGCTTTATTGAGCGGCATCTGACCATGTAAAATACCATTTCCAAGAAGGAGTAGACATATGGGGTCGGGCGGACAATGCCATTCGGAAGGCATTGAGGATTATCTGCGGCTAACCCATGCAGACGGGGTCGGGCCGATATTATTTGGCCGGCTGGTTCAACAGTTTGGTTCGGTTGAAAACGCACTGCAGACCTCGGTGTCCGAGATGATGCGGGTAGAAGGTATTGGTCATGCGACCGCTGAAAAAATTGCCCGCTCCCGTTTGAGTTATGACGTTTCCAAAGAAATCGGGCTTGCCGACAAGCACGGCGTGACCCTGATTCACTGGAATGATGTCCGCTATCCAGCCGCATTGAAAAGTGTGTATGATCCGCCGCCGGTCCTGTATGTTCGGGGGACGCTGGACCGCAGTGATGCGTTGTCGGTTGCGATTGTCGGCTCACGTCGATGCAGTGCCTACGGTTCAGAGCAGGCGTCGCGATTTGCCCATCTTCTGGCATCATCCGGTTTTACCATCGTCAGCGGACTGGCCCGCGGAATAGATACGGCTGCGCATCGGGGGGCATTGTCTGCCAAAGGACGAACGCTGGCTGTGCAAGGCTGCGGACTGGCAACGGTTTTTCCGTCTGAAAATGCCAAGCTGGCCCAGATGATTGCCGAATCCGGTGCGGTGGTTAGTGAGCTGCCGATGGAATATGAACCGCTGTCTGAAAATTTTCCGGCGCGCAACCGTATTATTGCGGCATTGTCACTGGGGACCCTGGTGGTTGAAGCGCCGCACAACAGCGGATCTCTGCTGACGGCCAGAGCCGCCCTTGAATACGACCGGGATGTGATGGCTATTCCCGGCAAGATTGATTCACCGTTGTCCGGCGGGTGTCACAAGCTGATCAAAGAAGGGGCCCGGCTGGTTGATTCACTCGATGATATCCTCGATACGCTGGGCTGTGTAGGGCAGGGACTCAAAGAGCATGTTGCTGATGCCGCGGTACAGGCCGAACAGAAAGCCCGGGCGACCTTATTTGATATGACCAGGATCACCCTATCGGCAGTTGAAAAGGCAATCCTGGACAGCTTTGATGGAGACCCACTGCATACCGAACAGGTGATTGCCAAATCCGGCTTAACGGCAGGCCAGGTTCATGCTTCGATGATCAGCCTGCAGCTGAAGGGATTGATTAAACAATTGCCCGGCGGACTGTATCTCAGGCGTTAAACCGGGGGCTTCTTTACTTGGCCTGCTGGAGGGCATAGACTGTGCCGTCTTCACAGGCAATCAGGATGCAGTTGTCTGCAACTGCGGGGCCGGACAGGATAGCGCTGGCTGCATCAAAAGAGCAGATGAGTCTGCCGTCGGCAGCAGATAGGCAATAGAGTTTGCCGTCGCTGCTGCCGATTAGAATTTGGTCGCCGCATAGAACGGGACTGCTGTCCACTTCATCACCTGTCAAAAAGGTCCAGAGGAGTTTTCCTGTCATGGCCTCGAAACAATATACTTTTTTGTCCCGACAGCCGACGACGACATAGTTGCCATTCACAGCAGGACTGGAAAAAAAAGCCTGTTTGGCCTCTTGATAGACCCACACGTCTTTTCCGGTTTCGATATCTACACAGAAAAACCGGCCGTCAAAATTGCCGACATAAATCCTGCCGTTGGCAATCGCAGGACTGGCTGCAATATAAGACCCACTGTCAAAGGTCCTGGTGCTGTTGGGGTCGTCCAGCGGAACCAGATACAGATTGGCATCGCAGGAACCAAAGACGGCCAGGCCGTCGTCGATGGCAGGTGAGCCATTGATGTAATTGTGAGCTTCATACGACCATTTTTTTGTGCCGGTTTGGGCATCAAGGCAGGTAAGCAGGCCGTCATAACTGCCGGCAAAAAGCTCTGTTGCGCCGTTGACCGTACGATAATTAACCGACCCGGTAATTTTGCCGCCGGTTTTACAGGTCCAGACAAGCCGCCCCCGTTCGGCATCAATTGCATACAAAGTACGGTCCTGGGAACCCACATAGACCCGGTTGTCGATGATTAGAGCACTGGCTTCAATGTCATCGCCCGCTGTGAACGTCCAGATGAGTTCACCCTTGTCCAATGAGAGACAATAGATATTGTTATCGCTGGAGGTTACAACGACTTTTCCATCTTTGACAACAGGTGTGGACTTGACGGCGTCTTTGGCATGGAATGTCCATTGGATTGATAGCCGGGCTGGTAATGGGCCTTCTGAAGTGCCGGTCTGGGCGGGATTGCCGCGAAAGCTTTCCCAGTTTTGGGTGCCGAAAGACACCAGGGCAGTGTGCGGTTGGGTCCGTTCCATACGATGCCGTTTGGCTTTTTGATAATACAGCGTATAAGCAATCATGGCCGAAATCGGCATACTGATAATTAATATGGGAATCAAGACTCGTCTGATCATTGCTTGCATAGAAGATGCCTTTTCCGTATTTGAGACTCAGAATGGATGCAGTACTGTTCTGGTATACTCATTATCCAGCAGAGCCGATATTTTGACGTCCTGTTCAACGGGGGCGATTTTTACATCGCAAAGCTTTTGCATTGCTAATGTATTCATAGCTGAGGTTATGTCCGCGGTCCCATCCTTCCCCAGCAGCATTGGGGCGATGTATACACACAGTTCATCGGCCAGATTCAGACTAAAAAAAGAGGATAAGACCTTCGGGCCGCCCTCGACCAGAAGCTGTTGAATGCCGCGCCGCCCCAGTTCAGCCAGCAGGTGGGATAAATCCGGATGCTGATTGCTTTGACATAGAGGCAAGACCTCCACACCCGCCTTGCGAAAAGCAGCGGTTTTTTCTGGATTTGTTTGTATGGCAGAGTCGGAGGTTGCGATCACTGTCGGGGCCTCGGTTGTTGTTGTCATATGACAGTCCAGCGGAGTTCTCAGATGTGTGTCCAGCACGACCCGCAACGGCGGGCGTTCAACAG
The DNA here is from genome assembly GCF_050689095.1 of Anaeroglomus insulsum. Lineage (NCBI taxonomy): Bacteria > Pseudomonadati > Planctomycetota > Phycisphaerae > Sedimentisphaerales > Anaerohalosphaeraceae > Anaeroglomus > Anaeroglomus insulsum. The sequence goes on along the minus strand of NZ_JBOGCL010000014.1, from coordinate 35,860 downwards.
CGTGTCCGGGAATGCGGATAGTCAGGCGAGGATTATCTGCAAGTACCGTATTGACACCGACCAGAATGGCCTGACATCGCTTGCGGAGCTGATGAACGTCCTGCCGGCTTTGAGGGCCGGAAATCCAGTTGCCCTCGGCGGGGGGATTGTGCCAGGCTAACTTGCTGTCGATACTTTGAGCCCATTTGGCTATCACCCAGGGGCGGCCGGTTTTGGCAAGTTTGAAAAAGGGGGCATTGAGACGACGCGCCTGAGCATCGCATACTCCTACCGTGATATCGATTCCGGCCTGGCGCAGCTGGGCAAACCCCTTGCCTGCGACTTTATCCGAAGGATCCTGAACCGCTGCAACAACAGCACCGACCTGGGCTTCTATTAAGGCTCTGGTACAGGGACCGGTCTTGCCGGTGTGGCAGCAGGGTTCCAGCGTGACATAGACTGTGGCCCCTGTCGGGTCAAGCCCACGATTGCGGCAATCTGCCAGGGCGTTGATTTCTGCATGAGGTCCGCCGAAACGCTGATGGAACCCCTGCCCGATGATCCGCCCGTCTTTGACAATCACACAGCCGACGGCGGGATTGGGTTCCACCGAGCCGATTCCCTGTGCTGCCAGCTCAAGGGCACGCCGCATATATTCCATGTGCCGGGGTGTGGTCATTGGATTCGCCTCTGAAATTCGTCTTCGTCGATGATTTCGATGCCCAGTTGGCGGGCTTTGTCCAGTTTGCTGCCGGCATTTTCGCCTGCGAGCACAAACGAGGTTTTTTTACTGACCGAACCTGACGTTTTCCCCCCATGGTCTTTGATGGTTTGTTCGATGGATTGACGCGAATAGTGTTTCAGCGTACCCGTGACCACAACAGTCTGGCCTTTGAGCTTATCGCTGGCTTTCTTTGCTGTGGCAGCAGGCTGGACACCGGCGTCCAGCATATCGCGAATCGCCTGAATATTGTCCGGATCATGGAGATAATCGTACACACTCTGAGCGACAATCGGACCAATCTGCTCGATGGACTGTAACCGTTGGACATCCGCTTTCATCAGAGCATCCAGGGACCCGAATTCATCCGCCAGAATCTGAGCTGTCTGGCCGCCGATATTACGAATACCCAGCGAGGCAATCACCCGCCATAATGGTCGGGTTTTGCTTTGTTCAATGCTTTCCATCACGTTGGCTGCGCTTTTATCACCTATGCGTTCCATCTGTACCAGTTGTCCGAACGTGAGTCTGTATAGGTCGGCAAAGGTTCTGACCAGCTTTTTATCGACCAGCTGTTCAATGAGTGCAGGGCCGAGATTGTCAATATCCATCTGCCCTTTGCCGGCAAAATAAATCAGCCGTTCTTTCAGGATGGCGGGACATTGAGCATTGACGCAGCGGATAAAAACGCCATTGTCATCTTTCCGAACGGGTTGTCCGCAGGCAGGGCAGTGTGTGGGGGTTGCAAACGGTTTGCTGTCGAACAAGTTCCGCTGTTTGTGTTTGACAGACACCACTTGCGGAATTATTTCGCCGGCTTTTTCAATAATGACGGTGTCGCCGCAGCGGACATCCAGTCTGCTTAGCATATCGAAGTTATGCAGACTGGCCCGTTTCACTGTCGTTCCGGCCAGTTTGACGGGTTTCAGGTTGGCTACCGGAGTGAGCGTGCCAGTCTTGCCAACCTGAACCTCAATGGATTCCACAATTGTTTCTGCCTGCTCGGCAGGAAATTTATAAGCAATACACCATCGCGGACTGCGGCCGGTCATGCCCAGTATATCCTGCTGGTCATAGCGGTTCAGCTTGATGACCATGCCATCCACTGCATAGTCCAGTTTGTCTTTTTTATCTGCCCAGGAGTTGCAAATCCGTATGACCTCGTCGATATTGTTGGCTTTTGAGGCATGGGGATTCGTTGGCAGGCCAAAGGTCTTCAATTGTTCGAGTGAATCCCAGTGGGTTTGTGCCAGCGGAGTACTGACCTTGCCCAGCGAATACGCAAAAAACGACAGCTTGCGCGTTGCGGTAATTCGGGCATCCAGCAGCTTCAGGGAACCGGCGGCGGCATTACGGGGGTTGGCAAACTCCGGTTCGCCCGCCTCCATCTTTGCCTTATTCAGTTCGTAAAAGGCCTTTTTGGGCATATAGACCTCCCCGCGTACCTCCAATACAGCAGGGCAATGTTGAGGATTCATCAGCTCCAGCGGAATGGCCCGGATAGTTCGAATATTGGCCGTCACATCATCACCCGTCCGCCCATCGCCGCGCGTGGCAGCCGTAACGAGCCGGCCGGATTCATAATGCAGGCTGATGGCCAGTCCATCGATTTTCAATTCAACGACGTACTCGAAATCGTCCGACTCCAGCCCCTTGCGAATGCGTTTATCAAATTCCCGCAACTCCTGTTCGCTATAGGTGTTATCGATACTGAGCATTGGTACACTGTGTGAAACCTGAGCAAAGCCTTCAATGGGATGTTCCGAGACACGCTGGGTGGGGGAGTCAGCCGTGATCAATTCCGGATATTCGGTTTCGAGTTGTTTCAGTTCAGCAAATAACTGGTCATACTGCTGGTCGGAAATCTCTGGCTGGTTCAAGACATAATACAAATAATCGTGCCGGCGAAGCGTTGCGCGGAGCTGCTCAATCTGGTCTTTGATCTTTGTCTTCATAGTGGAGTATTATTGTCTTGTAATTGAATAATCACATTGTTCAAGTCTCATTCAAAAAATAAATTATACCTGAATTGATATTCTGTTACAGCCTTTTCTTGACAGGAATCAAGACTTTAGTCGACTGGGGACTTGCCTCCGATGAGAAATGCGGTATACTACCCCATTCTATCAAGATGGACCAATTAAAGGATTATTTATGGATTATTTCGGATATAAACAAGGTAAATTGTACGCAGAAAACGTGGCTGTTGAAAAAATCGCCGAAGTCGTCGGTACGCCGGTGTATATTTACAGCAAGGCGACCTTTCTGAACCATTTTAATCGAATTAAGGATGCCTTTTCGGGTCTGGATACGCTGATATGCTATTCCATCAAAGCCTGTTCGAATATTCATATCCTTAAAGTGCTGGCGGAGGCCGGCAGCGGTTTTGATATTGTCAGCGGCGGGGAATTATTCAGGGCCAAGCAAACCGGGGTTGATACGACGAAAATTGTCTATGCAGGCGTTGGTAAAACCGACAAGGAAATCATCGAAGCCCTGAATGCTCCGATTGGTTATTTCAATATCGAATCTGAAGCTGAACTGGAAAATCTGATTGCGATTTCCCGCAACCTTGGCAAATCTCCCAAGGCCGCCTTACGGATCAATCCCGATGTGGACCCCCGTACCCATACTTATACCACCACCGGCAAGAAAGAGTCCAAGTTTGGTGTGGATATTGAACGGGCCCGCCAGGTTTTCAACAAATATGGCAAGAATGGTACTGTCCAGCTTTGTGCGGTACACGTGCATCTGGGTTCTGCCGGCAAATCCGTGCAGCCCTATGCCGAGGCGTTGCAGAAGACGGTCAAATTGATTGACGAACTGCGGGCGGATGGGTTTACCATCGAGGCGCTGGATATGGGAGGGGGCTATGGTGCCGATTATGAAACCTCAACTGCACCTTCTGCCAGTGATTATGCCAGCGTAATTGTTCCTCTGATTAAGGATAAAGGACTAAGACTCATTCTTGAACCGGGAGCCAGCATTGCTGCCAATTCCGCCATTTTGCTGACGCGGGTGTTGTATCTGAAGCAGGGCGGCAAAAAGAAATTTGTCATTGTGGATGCGGGCATGAATGACCTGATTCGTCCGCCGCTGTATGATGCCTTCCATTTTATCTGGCCTGCACAGGTGGATCCTTCTCTGGTACCCCCGAAGAAATTCCGGTATCTTAATCCGGAAGGATGCGAACAAGTGGATATTGTCGGTCCAATTTGTGAGGGGGCTGATTTCTTCGCCAAAGAACGTCCGCTGCCTGCGGTGAAGCGCGGGGATTTGATTTCGATCTTCACGGCCGGAGCTTACGGTTATACCATGAGCAGTAATTACAATGCTCGCCCACTGCTGCCCGAAGTGCTGGTGGATGGGGATCAGTACACCGTCATTCGTCGCCGTCAGACCTATGACGATCTGATTGCCCACGAAAAATAATCAACAAAGACGTTAAGACACTCCTCAAACGCCCGGCAGAGTCATATCAAAGTAATGCCGGGCGTTATGATAACAGATATTCTCGACAATTTGGCCGAGCCATTTTTTGTCGTTGGGCCAGAATCCTTTTTCGACTTCATCTCCCAGAAGATTGCACAGGATTCGTCGGAAATATTCATGCCGCGAATAAGACAGAAAACTGCGAGAATCTGTCAGCATCCCCACAAAACGGCTTAATAATCCCAGATTGGACAAGGCATTCATCTGCTTGATCATGCCATCCATTTGGTCAAGGAACCACCAGCCCGATCCATACTGCATCTTGCCGGGACAGGAGCCATCCTGGAAATTGCCCAGCATGGTGGCCATGACCTCATTATCCTTGGGGTTAATGTTATACAGGATAGTTTTGCACAGATTGCCGTGCCTGTCGAGCCGGTCGAAGAGCTTGACCATCGGGGCAGCCAGGTTAAAATCGCCGATGGAATCGAAGCCGGTATCTGGCCCAAGTTTGGCAAACATCCGGCTGTTGTTATTGCGAAGAACGCCCAAGTGGAACTGCTGGACCCAGCCTTTTTCGGCATTCATCAGGCATAATTCATACAGCATAGCGGATTTGAACAGCTCCACCTGATGAGCAGAAACAGAGTGCCCGCTGCGGACTTTGATAAAGATATTCCTGATCTCTGTTTCGGTATAGTCAGAGACGTATATTTGATCGAGGCCGTGATCGGACAGGCGGCAGCCATTGGCATGGAAGTATTCCTGCCGCTTGCGAATTGCCGACAGGAAGCTGTCAAAGTCTTTGATGTTGGTGTCCGTTAAGGCCGCCAGTTTATCCGTCCAGGCATTGAACAGGACAGGATTGTCCACCGACATAGCCTTATCAGGCCGCCATGCGGTGTGCACGGCGATTTCAAAACCGCTTTTGCGGATGGCCTGATGATAATCGAGCGTATCAGTGGGGTCTTCGGTGGTGCAGACCAGCTTGACATTCCAGCTTCGCATAATATTGCGGACGCTGAATGCAGCGGTCTGAAGCTTCTCGCCGCAGGTGTCATAGATGATTTTGGCGGTGTCTGGATTCAGGACTTTATCGGTGATACCGAAGGGTTTTTTCAGCTCCAGATGGGTCCAGTGATACAGCGGATTGCGGAGGCAGTAAGGTACAGTTTCAGCCCATTTTTGAAATTTTTCAAAATCGCAGGCATTGCCGGTGATATATTTTTCATCAATCCCATTGGTGCGCATCGCACGCCATTTATAGTGATCTCCGGCCAGCCAGATTGCCGTCAGATTCTCGAATCGCTTGTCTTCAGCAATTTGGGCCGCGGGCAAGTGGCAATGATAATCGTAAATGGGCATTTTCACGGCGTGTTCGTGATACAGGTATTCTGCCGTTTTATTGTGCAGCAGAAAATTGTCATGCATATAGATCATGGTTATGCTCCGCAATGGGCTATTCGACCTCTAAAAGAAATAAATAAAAGGCCCCGCACTCCGGGGCCTTGTCGAGTTCCATTTAGACAGAATAGGTTGACGCTGCCGTATTCCCGCCGCGACCGGTCCAATTGGTATGGAAAAACTGACCTCTGGGCTTGTCCGTGCGTTCATAGGTGTGGGCGCCGAAATAATCGCGCTGGGCCTGCAGCAGATTGGCCGGCAGGACCGCACTGCGATATCCGTCATAGTAGGACAGTGCCGAACTGATGGCAGGTATGGCAATTCCCATCCGGACCGCTTCAGTAACCACCCGGCGCCAACTGGACTGGGCCTTTTCCACCGCCTCTTTGAAGAAGGGATCCAGCAGGAGATTAGTCAAGTTCGGATTGCGGTCAAACGCCTCCTTGATTTTGCCCAGGAAGACGGAACGAATGATGCAGCCGCCGCGCCACATCAGGGCAATGCCGCCGTAGTTTAAATTCCATTTGTATTCGACTGCCGCAGCACGCATCAGTTGATATCCCTGGGCATAGCTGACAATCTTGGAGGCATACAGGGCCTGACGCAGGTCATTGATAAAAGTGGTCTTGTCGCCGAGGAATTTTTCTTTGGGGCCATTGAGGACTTTAGCCGCGGCAACGCGTTCGTCTTTCATGGCTGACAGACAGCGGGCAAATACCGCCTCGGCGATCAGTGTCAGCGGCTGACCGCTGTCGAGAGCCGCAAGGACGGTCCACTTGCCGGTGCCTTTTTGGCCTGCCGTGTCCAGGATCGTATCGACGGTGTAGTGGCCCGTCTCATCCTTGTGGCCAAGGATATCTCGGGTAATTTCAATAAGATAAGATCCCAGTTCGCCCTTGTTCCACTCAGCAAAGACTTCATGCATCTGGGCATTGGTCATCCCCAGACCCTGCCGCATCATCTGGTAGGTTTCGCAAATCATCTGCATATCGCCGTATTCAATACCGTTGTGCACCATCTTGACAAAATGTCCGGCACCATTTTCGCCAACCCAGTCACAACAGGGTTCACCCTTGTCGGTTTTGGCGCAGATTTTCTGAAAGATGGGCTTGACGTAAGTCCATGCCGCAGCCGAACCGCCTGGCATAATTGAGGGGCCAAGCAGGGCACCTTCTTCGCCGCCGGAGACGCCGGTACCGATATACAGTTTGCCTTTGCTTTCCACATACTGCGTGCGACGGGTGGTGTCGGGGAAGTGGCTGTTGCCGCCGTCGATGATGATATCCCCGTTTTCCAGATGGGGTAAAATCAGATCGATAAACTCATCCACCGCCGCTCCGGCCTTGACCATCAGCATGATTTTGCGGGGGCGTTTGAGATTGGCCACCAGCTCTTCGATAGATTTGCATCCGATGATATTTTTGCCTTTGGCTCGGCCATTGATAAAATCATCTACTTTGGAAACGGTACGATTGAAACAGGCCACTGTGAAGCCCTTGCTTTCCATGTTCAGGATGAGGTTTTCACCCATCACGGCCAGTCCCACGACTGCGATATCTGCTTTTGACATGGTATCACTCCTGAAATAAGGATTATTGTTGATTATACTGATTCTGCTTAATACTTTCTGTTTCGTCGCGGCTCAAGAGCCTGCGGACGCCAGCTTCTGCCTGCAGCGGTATCACCGCGACTGCCTGGGGCAACATAACCCCGTGAATGCGCGCGGCATAACACGGCCTGAGCCCTTGCGGAGTAATCATACCCCTTGGGTATTTGTAAATCGGTTTTTCCATGACCACAATCCCATGCCGGGGTTGGAAATATAGAAAACCGTTTCTCCGTGGATGGTATTATATCCATTTTTCATCTGTTCGGGATTATATTTTTTCAGCATATCGTTTAAGTTCGCGTAACGGAAATTGACCGATTCGATTTCCGTTTGGGTAATCTGACCCGGGCAATAAGTGATGCTGAATCGGCCTTCCGAGGAGCCATGAATCAGATGTGCCGCAGCACTGAGATTGTTCTGTAAATCGGCGTTTTCGCGTGTCAGTGTCAAGACCCGGTCCGTGCCAACATAGCCGTATTTGCGAATCAGCCGGTCGATTTCCGGGTCTTCACCGAATTCCTTGAGGCCGGGAGCCAGGACGATCAGTTCACCGCCGTCGGCCATGGCCATTCGGGTACGATAGATGCTTTTGTTGCCCAGCCAGGTGCTCTTGAATTCATGCGGATCCAGATAAACGACGACTTTTTTAAGCGGCTCGTCCAGCATCTGAAAATTGACTTTCAGCGACAGGGCTGCAGCCCGGTTAAAACATTCAACATCGTCCCCGATAAATAACCCTCGAACAATCGGCCCTGTACCAGTGGCTTCAACGACGGTCTGGATGTAAACAATCGGAAGATGTTTGGCAAAGTGGTCGGAAGCATAATTGAGCACCCGGCGAACCGGTGTGTCGGCCCGGCCCATAATGCGTTCCATGCCATAGACAGCGCCCAGAAAATGGCTCTTATTGATTCCTTCCGAGCCGCCGGTACCAACAAAAATGTTTTTATTATAATTGGCCATCCCGATGACTTCGTGCGGAACAACCTGCCCTGGCGATAAAATCAAATCGAATCCCCCCTCGACCAGCAGACGATTGACCTGTGCCGGCCAGGGAAAATCCAGCTTTCCTTCGCTGACTTGTTTGACGAATTCAGCGGGCACCTGTCCCAGGGTGACGATATCATTACGCCAGTCGTGTTTGCGGAACAGCGTCAGAGGAATATCCCCAAACATCCGCTTGATTTCGGCTTCGGTCATGGCAAAATGGGTACCCAGCGCCGGCAGAATATCGGTCATTTTGTCGCCGTAATACTGCCAGGCCAGCCGGGTCAGATCCCCGGCTCGGGAATAAAATCGTGTGCCATCCGGCGGGACTGCCAATATTTTGCGTTTTGGTCCCAGTTTATGCAAGGCCTCATAAAGACCTTGCTGGAGATCTTGACTATTGAGTTGGTCTGTTTCGCTTCCGCGTGCATAATACAGCATATTTTATCTTCTTTAACAGGGCTGCGCAACAATAATACAGTTAAACACCGCTGAAGGCGCTGAATCCGCCATCAATCGGTACAACAATACCGGTTACGAATCGAGATGCATCACTGATCAGCCAACGGACAGCACCATACAGTTCGTCGGGATTGCCGAATCGGCCCATCGGAGTATGATCCAGAATGGTCTTGCCGCGGGGGGTCAATTGGCCGGTTGTCTCATCGGTCAGCAGGAAGCGGTTTTGTTCGGTCAGGAAAAACCCCGGCGCAATGGCATTCACCCGGATATCGGTTGAATAATTCTGGCATAAATGGACTGCCAGCCACTGTGTAAAATTACTGACCGCAGCTTTTGCCGCCGAGTAGCCGCAAATCTTAGTCAGTGGCCGAAAGGCATTCATGCTGGAAATATTCAGGATGATGCCCTTTTTCTGCTGGGCAAAATACCTTCCAAAAACCTGCGAGGGCAGTAGCGTACCCATAAAATTCAGATCAATCACAGCCTTCATCGCCTCGGCCGGCATATCAAAAAACTTCAGCGTATCGGAGGTGGTAGCCTCTTTCTTATTCCCGCCGGCTCCGTTGATCAAGACGTCAATCCGGCCCATACTGTCAAGGGCACATTGAAAGGCATCGGCAACCTCATTTTTGTCCAGCACATTGATTTTGATTGGCAGGGCAAAGCCGCCCTGGGCGGTAATTTTCTGGGCCACCTGATTGGCCCGTTTGTCATCATAATCAGCAATACAGACCTTTGCCCCAGCACTGGCCAGGTCTTCAGCAATCCCACCGCACAGCACACCCGCTCCGCCAGTGATAACAACACATTTATCTTTTACACTGAATAAATCACTCATTTGGATATCCTTAATTTTAGAACTTCGTCTCGCTATATTTGATGGAACAAGATACAATTGCTCCGAATTGCGTCATTAATTCTCCACGACTTGAGATTATTCTACCGCAACAAGGTACAAATGCAAGTAAGAAAGACGCTATTTATCGTATGGCTATTCCCTATCCGGTGACATCAAACTGATGAATCCTTTTATATAAATATAGATATAATAGAATTTCTAATACTTGATATAAAATTCTTGAAAATTACAATAATCTGAAATATTGTGAGTTTAAAACGAGTATCAGGGTCCACGATCATGAAAAATACTCCAATTGATTCCAAACTTGCTGGCCAGCGAAATGAACGGCTGATTCTATCTCTGTTACGAGAGCATGGTGAATTATCACAAACCCAGCTTTGCCGTATGATTGCTCTGGGCAGTTCGACAGCCAGCAGCATTGTATCACGATTGCGTGACAAGGGGCTTGTCATCGAAACACAGGGGCATAGTGACAAACGCGGACCAAAACCTATTTTACTGAAAATCAATCCCTCTGCGCGATACGTCGCAGGTATCGAAATCAATCCCAGTTATATTCATATCGGAGTGTTTGATTTCACAGCAGGGCTGTTGGTAAAAAGCAAACTTCAACTTGCTGCCAGTCATACTGTGGATTATGTATTGGATACGATTGAGCGGCAATTTCCGTCAATTTTCAACAAAACAAATGGGGATTGGGATAAAATCCTGGGAATTGGGGTTACCTTGAGCGGTTCTGTGTCGCCCCAGGGGACTGTTCAGCTATCCAGCCCCTTGGGCTGGAAGCAGGTTCCATTAAAGGAGATGCTGGAATTACGTCTGAAAAACAAGGTGTTAATCTATGGAACTCGTGTTCGGCTGATGGCTGAAATCGCTCAAGAACCGGAATTGCAATCTCGCAATATCTTGTATATCAATATCGCAAATGGTGTCGGAGCCAATGTATACCTGGATGGCAAGCTGATGACCGGCGCAACAGGGCGCTGCGGGGAAATTGGTCACATTATATACGACCCCGATGGGCCTGTTTGTGGGTGTGGGCATAAAGGGTGTCTGGAATCTCTGATATCAGGACCAATCCTGGCGGATAAAATACGAAAAGATGTCCGCAATGGTGCTCAATCCATCCTGTCGGATTGGCTGGCCAAACAGCCCTCTGAGATGCCGGAGGATGTGATAGACTTGTGGGGAAAGGCGATCGAAAAGCAAGATAAATATGCTCTGCAGCTGCGAGATTATGTCGCAGAACATTTAAATCGTGCCGCCGCAGCTGCAATCAATACCTTTGATCCGGATACGATTATCCTTGCAGGTTATGTCTGTCGTCAATGTACCGGCTATTTTGCTGAGAGTATCCGTCTGGCAATGAACAAGCTTGTTTATGATTCACCCTGGAGGGATATTCGTATCATGGCGGCTCGGTGCGGCGAAGAATCGCTGATTAAGGGAGTTGCAATGAGCATTTTGCAGGATATTCATCCGATTTAGCAGCAGAATCAGGCCAAAAAGCTTGCAAAATTAACCAAAAATAATACACTTCACATTAAGCACCCGTAGCTCAGTAGGATAGAGCAACGGTTTCCTAAACCGTAGGTCGTGCGTTCGAATCGCGCCGGGTGCAGTGAGTCGCCCTTTACTGTTAGCCACAGGATGATACCAGTCTTCTTGCAAAGCATTGAAAAATGTCCATCCCTGAATCAGCTCCCCTGCGGATCAAGTGATATTCCAGCATCGTTACATCGACCGGGTTTGTTTTTGCAAATTGGGTCTGAGTTTTTTTCCTTCATAAAAGCAGACAGTCTCTACCGGCAAAAAAGAATAAAAATGCTATCCCTACACCACCTGGTTTTTCATAGCAGGAAAGAGCCATATCAACGATGTTACTTTCTGCGTGCGGCAGAAGAAGGGGTGCCTATTGTCCGCCCTGGAGTGCCATGTGGTAGGCTTTCAGATAACCTTCGACCATGCCGCTGACGCTATGGCGGGTACGCAGATAGAGGCGTGCCTGTTCGGCGAGGCTGCGGGCCTGTTCCGGAAACGACAGCAGGTGTTTGAGGCCGGCATAGGTGCTCATCGGGTCGGAGGGGTCAAAGACCAGGCCTGTTTTTTCATGCTGGAGCAGGCCGGTCATGGTATCCATGCATCCACCGACGGCCAGGCCGACACTCATGGCTTCCATCAGGGCCAGGTTGCAGCGTTTGCGGTCTTTGATATGAATGAAGATATCCATTCCCTGAAATACGGGGCGAACCGGACGCAGCGGGGGGACAATCGTGACGGTTGACGTCAGTCCCAGTTCCCGGACTCGTTTGCGAATGGGACGTTCAGCAGGGCCTTCGCCCATAATACCCACCGACAGGTCGAATCCGTCGGCCAGCAGGTGGCGGACGGCATTGAGCAGCGGCTCAAAATCCAGGACCTGGTTGAGCGATTCGCAGATGACGATGCTGGGCATCTGGCCCGGGACGGCAAAACAGGCGGTATCATCCTCCACAAAGGTGCCCAGAGGAATATGGATAACCCGGGTAGGTTGTACGGGGCCTGTCATCAGACTGCCGTAAATAGGGTCTGATGAGGCAGCCAGAACACTATTACGGGGAATCTGGCCCAGAGCCGTCCGCGACGGTGATTCAAATAGCGTAGTTACGGTCGGGATATTCAGTCCCCGGCAGAGATATTGCGCCAGATGGCCATCGCAAGGCCAGAAACAATGCAGCAGAGTAGGTTTAAAGCGGGCCAGTTTATCGAGCAGAATTTGGCGGTTCTTGAAATTGAGCAATTTCAGTTGAAATTCAGGATAGCGGACAAACTCCACCGATGGATAGAGCACGTTGTGGGTATCCTGGCCTTCCGGTCCCACCAGAACCGCGCCATATGCCGAACCGGTCAGTCCGACCAGAATCCGCCGCACGCAGCTACCGTAATAGCGTAGGATCCACTCATCGACCAGAATGACTGGCCGGATGAGGGTGCGATCCGCATGCAGGGTGTTGATGTTTTCAGTCATACTCAATAATGCAGTCTATTTGCCATTGCTGTCGGCCAGCATGGTCTTGAGCAGGTCCAGCTGTCCGGGCTTGATATGATAGCTGTGGGCATCGTCGGGGAATCGGCCTGCGGCGACCTGCCGGGCGTATTTTTCGAGGGCCTTGCTCATCACGGGAGCCAGGCCGGCAAAGGCTTTGGCAAATTTCGGCGGCTGTTGACTGAGGCCCAGAATATCGTGAATAATCAGGATTTGCCCGTCGCAATCGGGGCCGGAGCCGCAACTGACGACAGGAACGGGTACTCGCTGGGTGACCAGTGCGGCGACCTCGCGGGCGGTGCCTTCCAGTAGGAGCATGGATGCCCCGGCCCGCACCATCTCGTCGGCCAGAGTAATCAGTTCATAGGCCTGCTCGGCGGTGGTACCTTCAGCCCGCAGTGCGCCCTTCATTACGGAGCTTTGCGGCCGGATGCCCAGGTGAGCCATGACGGGGATGTCGGCGTCGCTGACAGCCCGGACGATATCCAACTGCGAGCGCTTGACCTCCAGCTTGACGATCTGGGCACCGGCTTGCTGGATGAACCGTCCGGCGTTGCGGACGGCATCGGCAATGCAGGTCTGATAGGACAAGAACGGCATATCCGCCACCAGATAAGTCTGCGGTGCCGCCCGCCGGACGGCCTCCGTCAGCGTGACCATAAAGTCCATCGTTACCGGCAGGGTCGAATCGTGCCCCAGCATCATCTGGGCGACTGAGTCCCCGACCAGAATCATCTCTATTCCTGCTGCCGCAACCAGACGGGCTGTGGCGTAATCGTAGCAGCTGACCGCCGAAAACGGCTTGTGCTGCTGCTTGGCCGCCATAAAATCCATAATTGTCATTCGTTCTTTCATAGCCGGCAATTATACCCGATTCCACTCCACTATACAATAGATTGCCTTGCGGCAATTACGGGGCACTCTATAAAGCTGTTTTTTTGTTGACGAATTTGCTCTGAAAAGGTACTTTTTGGAACAACCCTGGCTCTGGGAAAGTCTTGTTTTCAGGAAAAGAAAGGGGCTCATATGCGGTTTTTGTTTGGATTGGTGATTCTGGGAATAGTGATTCTGGGATCGATTGTTCTGTTGCCGGTACTGATGTACAACAGTCTGGTCGGCAAACGCAACCAGGTAGATAATATTTTTGGCACCATGAATGCGATGTTGAAAAAACGCTGGGACCTGGTGCCGAATCTGGTGGAGACGGTCAAGGGGTATGCCCAGCACGAAAAGTCGCTGTTTGAGAACGTGACCGCGGCCCGCAGCCGGGCAATGAGCGGGCAGATGAGCGCTGACGAGATGGTGCAGTATGACAATGCTGTGTCGAAGCTGGTAGGAGTCATGCGGGCGACGGTCGAGAACTATCCGCAGTTGAAGGCCAGCGAGAATTTTCTGCATCTGCAGCGGACGCTCAATGAACTGGAAGAGCAGATTTCCGCGGCCCGCCGTGCATTCAACGCGGCGGTGACCGATTATAACAATTCCGTCGATATGTTCCCGACCAATATTATTGCCTCGATCTTCGGATTTCAGCGCAAGGGCCTGCTGGAGTTTGAGACCCAGGCACGTCAGAATCCAACGATTGGCTTCTAAGGCAGACAAGGGCTACGGCCATGAAAACACTGGAACAAATACAGGAGTTTTATGAGTCGGAGCTGAAGCAATCTCTTGCGGCGATGGAACAGGATCGCCAAAAGATGATTTCCAAAGCCATGATCGTTGCCGGGATTATCGGAGTGGTTGGATTGGTGGGCGGATTGTTCATGATGCAGCAGGGGGTGTCGCCCAGGGTGCTGATTGTTGTTCTTGTGATTTGTGTGGCAATTGCTGGGGGGGCATTTTCTGTTGCCAATAAGAATTACGAAACAAGGTATAAATCACGGATTATCCATAAGCTGATAACCTTTGCTGAGCCGGGGTTGGAGTATTGGCCCGAGGGGGGCATCAGTGAAGAGGTTTTTACGGGTTCAAAGCTCTTCACGCATTCCATTGACCGTTATCACTGTGAGGATTTGGTGCGGGGCAAGGTGGATAAGACGGAGATTATGTTTTCGGAGGTTCATGCTGAGAATAAAACAACCTCGGGGACGGGCAAGAACCGGCGGACGGAATGGCATACTATTTTCAAGGGGCTGTTTGTCGTAGCCGATTTTAACAAACATTTTCGCGGGCGGACAGTGGTCCTGCCGGATACGGCCCAGAAGGCCTTCGGATTGTTTGGCCAGACACTGCAATCGTGGAATCCTTCGCGGGATGAACTGATTCGGCTGGAGGATGTCGAATTTGAGAAGGAGTTTGTGGTTTATGGCACCGATCAGGTGGAGTCGCGGTATATCCTGTCGCCGGCCCTGATGGAGCGGATTCTGGAGTTCCGCCGGCGGTTGCGAAACGGGCTGTACCTGTCGTTTGTCGGCTCGAAGGTGCATGTGGCGATTCCGCTGGACACCAACCTGTTTGAGCCAAAGTTCTTTTCTTCCGCAGCGGGCTTTGAATCCATCAAGGAGTATTATGACCAGCTTCGGTTTGGTCTGTCGATTGTGGATGAGCTGAATCTGAACACGCGGATCTGGACAAAGGAATAAGAAGGAAATTCAAAAGGTAAAACTGAACCAGATTGTTGACATTCCCGTTCGCTTAAATGAATCGTTTGTGATTGCTTCAACTGTATTTACTATCGGATAATAGCTAAAGGCGCTCTTGTTTGCGGAAAAATGCAGGCCAAAATCCTCTTTCTGACTTTTGTGAAAAATCGACACTTTGAGTTGAGAAAATCCGCATTGGTGGTATAATCTGCGGCCATGACGATCGATCCGAACAACCTGACGCCGGCGATGCGGCAATATTTGGAATTCAAGAAGAAATATCCCGATGCCATCCTGTTTTTCCGGATGGGGGATTTCTACGAGACATTCTATGAGGATGCCGAGACGTGCTCGCGGGTACTGGGGCTGGTGCTGACCAGCCGGAACAAGGGCAGCGATAACCCGGTCCCGCTGGCGGGGCTGCCGTTTCATGCGGTGGACGGCTATCTCAAGAAGATGATTCAGGCCGGCTATAAGGTGGCCGTCTGCGAGCAGATTGAGGATCCCAAACTGGCCAAGGGGGTGGTCAAGCGGGATGTGGTGCGGATTGTGACGCCCGGGACGCTGACGGATGATATGCTGCTCAACGAGCGTGAGGATAATTTTCTGGCTGCGGTCTATCTGGGGCGAAAAGAGGCGGTCATAAGCTGGGTGGATATTTCGACAGGGCATTTCTTTATCCAGTCGATGCGGGATTCTCAGGTGGTGGATGAGTTAATACGGCTGGGAGTGCGGGAGGTGCTGCTGGCTGAGCGGCGGGCGGAATTGTTCGCTGGCGAGCAAAAGAAGCTGGCCGAACAGATTCGTCAGCTTTCCGGGGCGATTGTCAGCGAGCGGCCGGGCTGGTATTTTGACCCGTATGGTGCCCGGCAGAAACTGCTCAAGCATTTTGGCGTTTCGACGCTGGAAGGATTTGGGATTGCCGATGATTTCGAGGGCATCGCGGCGGCGGGGGCCATTTTGGAATATCTCGATGAGACGCAAAAGATTTCGCTAAGGCATATCCAGTCGATTAAGAAAATTAGCCGTACGGCATATTTGCAGATAGACCAGACAACGCTGCGGTCGCTGGAAGTCCTGCGGACGATGCGAAGTGAGACAACCAAAGGGACATTGTTGGACTGTATTGACAAGACGCTGACGGGGATGGGGTCTCGGCTGATGCGGTATTGGATTTGTATGCCGCTGTGTGATGTGGCGGCGATTATCCGGCGGCAGGAGGCGATTGGAGAACTGGTTGAAGAGGATCAGATTTGTGCAGACTTGCGCGGACAGCTGAAGGGGATTTTTGACCTGGAACGAATTGTCGCACGGATTACAACCGGCCGGGCGGTGCCGCGAGACATGGTGGCACTGGCTGCGACATTGCGAACGATACCGGCCCTGCGGCAGCGATTGGCAGGCTGTCGGTCAGAACTGCTGGGAACGCTTGCCGGCGGCTGTGACAGTATGGATGAACTGGCGGATTTGCTGGAGCGGGCGATTGAGCCGGAGCCGCCGGCGCATCTGCGGGATGGCGGTGTGATTCGTGATGGGTTTGATGAGCGTCTGGATAAATATCGGTCGATTTCGCGCAATGGGCAAAGCTGGCTGGCTCAGTACCAGCAGCAGGAAATTGAGCGGACGGGTATTGCCAATCTGAAAGTTGGTTTTAACAAGGTTTTTGGCTATTATATTGAAATCAATCATTCACAGGCTGATAAGGTTCCGGTTGATTATGTCCGCAAGCAGACGGTCAAAAATGCCGAGCGGTATATTACCGAGCGGCTTAAAGAATATGAAAATGAGGCGCTTGGGGCTGCGGAAAAAGCGGTTGATCTGGAAGCCAGGCTGTTCGAGCAGCTTCGGATGCACGCAGCAGGCTTTACCGGACGGCTTCAGGCTCTGGCTCAGGTGATTGCTCAGACCGATTGCCTGACAGCGCTGGCATACTTGGCCCGCCAGAATCGCTGGATTCGTCCGACGATAACCGAGGGACGCGAGCTGATAATCCGTGATGGCAAGCATCCGGTACTGGCTCAGATGTTGGGGGCGGAGTTTGTGCCCAATGATGTTCAGCTTGGCGTTGATGGGGCGGATGTGATGATTATCACGGGGCCGAATATGGCGGGCAAAAGCACCTATATCCGCCAGACGGCGCTGCTGACACTGCTGGCCCAGACCGGATCGTTTATCCCGGCGGCTGACGCGACCATCGGCATCGTGGATCGGATTTTCACGCGTGTCGGGGCGGCTGATGAACTGGCCCGCGGACAGAGTACCTTTATGGTCGAAATGACCGAAACCGCTAATATCCTGAATAATGCCACCGACCGGTCGCTGGTGATTCTGGATGAGGTGGGACGCGGCACCAGCACGCACGACGGCCTGAGCCTGGCCTGGGCGATTACCGAACATATCGCCAACCGGATCAAGTGTCGGACGCTGTTTGCCACACATTATCACGAACTGACGGCGCTGGCGGAACTGCTGGCCAATGTCCGCAATTATAATGTGGCCGTGCGGGAGTGGGCCGGTGAAGTGGTTTTTCTGCATAAAATTATCCCCGGCGGGGCGGATAAGAGCTATGGGATTCACGTGGCCAAGCTGGCCGGGCTGCCCAAGGAGATTATCAAACGCAGCACTGAGATTCTGGCCGATCTGGAGAGCACCTTTACGCGAGAGGCTCATGGCACCCAATTGGCCAAGCACAAGACTGCCGCAGATGAGGATCTGCTGTTTATCCGCAAACACAAGACCGTGCTGGATAAGCTCAAAGAAATTGACGTCAACCGCCTGACGCCGATTGAGGCGATTAATCTGCTGGGGGAAATAAAGGAGCAGATGGAAGGCGAGTAAGGAGGTCTTTGATGTCGTGTCGATGAAGCGATAGGAAGACATAGCTCTCTGTGAAATTGGGGTATTCTCAACCCACTCATACAGAAAAAAGATGGGTAGGGTGTATATGTAATGCGACACTCAAGACCTTGAATCTTTGTATTTGTCATTTCCCTGATTATCCGTTCATCTGTTAAACAAAAAGAGATTTGGTTTGTCCATTACCTGGGATGAGCGGATGATTTTTGTTGACAAGTTGTATGATTGGTATAAACTATGCGGTCTTATTTTTGTGAAAGAAAGAACTATAATATAGGAACTATGGAGGCTGTACGTGGCATATCATTGCGTAGTACTGGTCAAACAGGTGCCTGATACCAAACGGATTACGGGTCAGGCGATGAACGAAGACGGCACGGTCAACCGCGCAGCGCTTCCGGCGATATTCAATCCGGAAGACCTCAATGCGCTGGAACTGGCTCTGAACATCAAAGACCAATATGGCGGCACGGTGACAGTGATGACGATGGGGTTGCCGGCTGCGGCAGAAGTGCTTCGCCAGGGTCTTTATCGCGGGGCTGACAGGGCGATCCTGATTACGGACCGTCGCTGTGCGGCCAGCGATACGCTGGCCACCAGCTATATTCTGTCCTGTGGTGTCAGGAAGCTTAATCCGGATATTGTGTTGTGCGGTCGTCAGGCGATTGACGGGGATACGGCCCAGGTTGGTCCGCAGTGTGCTGAAAAACTTGGCATTCCGCAGATTACCTATGTCGAGCAATTAATCAAGCTCGACGGCAAGACGATCGTGGCCAGGCGTAATCTTGGCAATGGCTGGCAGGAAGTCAAAGGCAAGCTGCCCGTGCTGCTGACGGTGATTGATACCGCTAATGAACCCCGCGTCGGATGTGCCAAGCGGCTGATGAAGTGTAAAACCGCTGCCTGTGGTTTGGAAGTGGAGGCCCAGATTCGTGCCGCCAATCCCGGAGCATCGGACGAACAGATCCAGGCGATGGCCAAAGACAAATGTGCCCAGCTTAAGCAGAAAGGCCTGCTGATTGAGCAATGGGATCTGGATATGCTGGGAGCAGACTTGCAGTGGTGCGGCCGTGACGGTTCCCCGACCAAGGTGCATCGGATTCAGAGTGTGGTGCTGACTGCCAAGGAAAGCAAAACCGTTGAACCCACCCAGGCGGGAGTGGATGCCATGATTCACGAACTGATTGTGGACCATACGCTCGGCTAAGATGGACTTGTGCCGGTCTGATGTTTAACATCCAGGCCGACGCAGTGAATAAAAAAGATCAAAACGCCCGACGGGCTGTCTGATATTAAGGAATAGACGATGATTGAAGTCAATAAGCAGGGAGAAGTGTGGGTATTTGCCGAACAGCATCACGGCAAACTTGAGGATACACCGCTGGAGTTGATTAGCAAGGCGCGTGAACTGGCCGATACGCTCAAGGTCAAGCTGGGCGCGGTCTTGCTGGGCGACCGTGTTGGGGAACTGGCCGTCAAACTCGGTCATTTTGGTGTTGACAAGGTTTACCTGGTCGAGCATCCGCTTTTGGCGCATTACCAGACCAGCAGCTACAGTAAAGTCATTGATGACTTGATTCACAAATATAAACCCCAGATTGTGCTGTATGGTGCAACTCCCACGGGCCGGGATTTGGCTCCGCGGATTGCCAGTGCGGTCAAGGCGGGACTGACGGCAGACTGCACGGACCTGCAGATCGGCACCCACGAAATCAAGAAGACCAATGAAGTCTATGACAATCTGCTGTTCCAGATCCGTCCGGCCTTTGGCGGCAATATCATTGCGACGATTATCAATTATGACCGCTGGCCGCAGATGGCGACGGTACGCGAAGGCGTGATGCCGATGCCGGTGGCCGATGGAAACCGCAGGGCTCAGATCGTAACCGAGAAAGTTCAGCTGACCCAGACGGATCTGGCTCTGGAAATTCTGAGCGAACATGTCCAGCAAAAGAAAGTCAACCTGAAGGCCTCTCGCATCATTGTGGCTGGCGGTGCCGGGGTGGGCAGCAAGGACAATTTCAAATTAATCTGGGATCTGGCCCATTGCCTGGGGGGGGCTCCTGGAGCAACCCGAGCTGCCGTCGACCTGGGCTTTATTGACCGGGATCACCAGATTGGTCAGACCGGTACGACCGTTCGCCCCAGCCTGTATGTGGCCATTGGCATCAGTGGAGCGATTCAGCATCAGGCCGGTATGGTGGAAAGCCAGAAAATTATCGCCATCAACAATGACCCATCTGCCCCGATTTTCAACGTGGCGCATTATAAGATTGTCGGCGATCTGAACCAGGTTGTTCCGATGATGATCAAAGCTCTCAAGGAAAAGACGATTAAATAACGCTGACCCGTAGCGGACAAGGAAAATAATTATGGCTAATTTCTTTCGTGATAACGACGATATACAGTTTCTGTTTAAGCATTTGGACCTGGAAACCATAGCTGGCTATTCGGAAGAAGGGTTCAAATACGCCGGCCAGTGTGATTATGCCCCCGCCGATGCCGCCGAAGCCCGGAAAAACTATGAAATGGTGCTGGATGCCCTGGGCCAGGTTAGCGGTGATTTCATTGCTCCCCGCAGCGAGGGAATCGACCGCGAAGGCAACACGCTTAACCCGGATGGCACGGTCAGTTATGCCAAGGGCATTGCCGAGTCGCTGAATGCTCTGGCAAAAATGGATGTGATGGGCTTTACCTTGCCCTATCGATTTGGCGGGCTGAATTTTCCGAATACAATTTACTCCATGGCCATTGAAATTGTCTCGCGAGCTGATGCATCGCTGATGAATATCTTTGGTCTGCAGGGGATTGCCGAAACGATCAATTTCTTTGCCGACGAAGACATCAAAAAGCATTATCTGCCCGATTTTGCCTCCGGCAAGGTGACCGGTGCCATGGTGTTGACTGAGCCGGATGCGGGGTCTGACCTGCAGGCGGTCAAACTCAGAGCTTTCCAGGATGACAACGGCCAATGGTATCTGCATGGCGTCAAGCGTTTCATCACCAACGGCTGCGGCGAAGTGCTTCTGGTGCTGGCTCGCAGTGAAATGGATCGCAGCGGCGGCCTGGGCCTGAGTCTGTTTGTCTGCGACCGCGGGCCGACTGTGCATGTCCGTCGTCTCGAAGACAAGCTGGGCATTCACGGCTCGCCGACCTGCGAATTATTCTTTGACAATACGCCGTGTCGGTTAATTGGCGAACGGCAGCGAGGTCTGGTCACGTATGTGATGAGCCTGATGAACGGTGCCCGTATCGGGATCGCCGGCCAGTCCATGGGGATTGCCGAAGCGGCCTATCGGATCGCCCGTGATTATGCCCACAGTCGCGAACAGTTTGGCGGGCCGATTGAAAAGCTGCCGGCCGTGCGTGACCTGGTGATCAAGATGAAGATGGATATCGAGGCCGGCCGGGCATTGCTCTATGAGACCAGCCGGATTGTGGATTTCGAACTGGGGCTTAGTAAGATTGCCGAAGGCCCCGATGCCGAAAAGAATAAGGATGCGGCCAGGGAAGCCAAACAGCAGCTCAAGAAGATTAAACGTCTGGCGGCAATGCTGACCCCGATGAGCAAGGGCTTCTGCTCTGAGATGTGCAATCGCGTAACCTACGATGCCATTCAAGTACTTGGCGGCAGTGGTTATATGCGGGATTATGCCAGTGAACGGCTGGCTCGCGATGCCCGCATCACGACGATTTACGAAGGCACAACCCAGCTGCAGGTGGTCGCGGCGGTTCGCGGTGTCTGTGCCGGTACGGCCGAAAAATACCTCGAAGAACTGGCCGCGATGCCGTATTGCGATGAAGTCAAAGATCTGATTGCACTGCTGGACGAAGGTCGCAAGACCATGGTTGAATGTGCTGCGTTTGTCAAAGAGCAGGGCGTGGACTATATGGACTTGTATGGTCGGCAGCTGGTGGATATTGCCATGTGGCTGATCATTGGGTATTTATTCTGTGGTCAGGCCTCCAGCCGGGTTGAGTATCTTGCTCCCGTGGCTGACAGCGGTCAGGCCGATGCTATCAAGGCCATCCCGATGACCGACCGCAAAAAGATGCTGGCTCGCCGCTGGATAACTCGCAATGCCCCGATGATTCGGGCATTGGCCGAGGAAATCAAATCCGGCGACCGGTCATCCTTCCGCCAGTATGAAATCCTGGCCGGTCCCATCCCGGAACTGGGATAATGCCCAACGGGCATAATTGTGCCGCGTGAACCAGCTGGTAACTTGACCAAGTAAATAGCCGCGAGCAGGGCACAATAAAACCGCAATCGCAAAAGATTTAAAAAGCCCCCACCCGACAGTGCGGGGCTTTTTTATTGAAACAGGGGTTCGCCAAAGCTCTGGAATGAATACCCGATCTCAGAAATAGGGTAAGATAGTTCAATCGCACATAAAAATTCCGGGTGCCCCTGGGGACACCCGGAATCTGTTCTTGTATCTCAATGACACGACACAAAGGGATTCAATCTTACTTTGCCGGATAGATACGGTCGTCTTCCAGCCATCGTGCGGCCATGCTGGCAAAGTCGTACAAATCCAGCAGGCAGTTGCCGTTGGTATCATAGTTGCCCAGGTCGTAGATGAGCCGGTTGCAGACATAGTCTTTGAGCGTATCTGCCAGATAATCCTGTCCAATCTGGACGGTCGAACGGGCATAGTTGTAAATCATCAATTGATCGAGCTTTCCATTGAAGTATCCATCACCGGCGCCCCATTGACTGCGCCCGATCCAGTTGTTCACAGACGGCCCATAGGAGATCGGATCATTGGTCATGGAAGTACTGGTCGCAGCCAGCTCCCCGTTGATATAAATACGGGCGGTAGTGCCTGTCAGGGTTGCGGCCACATGGGTCCACTGCCCCACTGGAAGTGCCTCAGCGGCTGTAGTAACGGTTTGCTCGGTACCGGTGACCTTAACCGCGAAACGCACAGCATTATTGACGCTTCCGGGATTGACGCACAGGAACATATAGTTGTTCGTGTCGTTGCCGTAGTCCAGGATTCGGTTCCAGTTGGAACCGCCGCTGTTATAAACCCAGGCGCTAATGGTAATGTCCTTATAAGCGCCGGCCCATCCCTGTGAAACCGCCCCATACTGAGTATCGCCATTGTTCGGGTCTGCCGGTGAGGAACGCGGATTATGGAACTTCAATGAAAACGCGTTGCCTGCAATACCCGGAGCCGGCGGTATTCCTGCATCCAGAGACGGCACATCAGGTCCCGTGTCATTGCTCAGCAGTTTCATATCATAGCCGCTGATCAGGTCCGGCGTAACCTTAACACCGTCCACGACATTGACGGTCTCGAAGGGGTACAAATTCATTAAACGCGGAGCCCAGAACCAGCGTGCCGCGGAAGGAGCCGAAGCCTGTGTGCCTGTTGCATTGGGAACACCATTGTAGGCAATGGCATAGACTCGGGCATCATCGGACCCGTCCGCTGCGGCGCCGGTAATAACCAGCGTTTTCGTTGTGGTGCCGGAATAAATACCGCTATCTGTTAGCATGATATCATTGGTTTCTCCGTTTGCAGCGGTATCCGGATTGCCGACTACTTTAAACCAGCGGAAGTTGTTGGCAACATTGGTGGCTGTGATGGTGAAGGATGTATTTCCATTAACCAGCAGCATATGATCCGAAATGGCTGTGATGGCAGGAACAGCATTCGCGGTTTTAAACGACCAGACGGATCCCCAGATGTTGTCAGGACTATCGGTGGGGAAAGGAACACCATTGGGATCCTGCAGGACCATTTGGACCTGCCAATTGTAGGTCGTACCCTGTTTGAGTTTGATCGGAGGGACCAGGTCGGCCAGGGCAAATGACTGCTGCGGATCGGTCAGTGATACCTGCGGAAGGGACTTGATCAAAATCATGTTTGCATCGTTTGGAAGCCCGGATTGCAGGTAGACATTGTGGTGATGAATCGCAGGATTGACCACATTGGCTCCGGTGAGGTCACGACCAGCTTTAAAGCTAAGTACAATATCATTAACGGAATAGACGCCGGGGCTGACCTCAATGGGAGTTCCTGCTGATCCGTCCACATTCTCAGGAGTCACTTGAGGATCATAAGGCAGACCGAGCAGTTCATCATCCTGGCCCAGAGAGGCATCATCAACATAGATTTCGCAGGATGCGGACCCTGGAGCTTCAATGTAAAAGGTTATTTCTGTGGGATCGGAGGGGCAGGTATAGTTGCCTGATACCAGATACCATTGACTATTGTCTGCCTGAACGGTGCCCACATTAATATATCTTGGTGTGGGATTGCCGCCATTTTCCTGCATGGTCAAGGCCACTGTGACTTTTTCGTTGGTGTTGGTTCGAACCCACGCGGATGCCGGATATACCTGTCCGGGAGTGAGTTTACCCACCCAGTTGGTCGTCTGCCAGATGCCATGCCATGTGGCAGATCGGTTGTAGTCGCGGACACAGTAGTTGCCGCTGTGAGGTGTGGGATTGCTGGTGATGACCTGGATAGCACCGGCGCCAAAGCGGGGGCCCCAGCCTTCTGTAGTTCCCGTCTCAAATCCGGGATTGACCAGCAAATTGACAGCAAACAGGGGAGATACAAAACACAAACACATCAGAACAAAACATAGCCTTTTCATTTCTGCTCTCCTTAAAACAAAAAATTATTCAACACTACCCAAGACCAGTACGCCTGACCTTGCTAATGGCATTTTTTGTTTTAGTCCGTGCTGTGCAATCGTGATGCTTGAATCATTACAAAACCGCGCTTACCGATTTCCCAATACTAACCTGGTAAAAAAGTACCGGCGGATAAAAACCCAAAAAAGCTCGGTAGCCAACCGACGAATCGTGTAATATCCATGGTTTGAGCATCAGAAATGTGATGTGAATCCAGGCTGGTGTCTGAATTAGGCCAATCCGCCCCGCAGCCATTAGAAAAAATGGTTACAAGCAGCGCAAGCACACTCGGCCCTCTCCAGCGTGCGATTGGCTGTATTGTAAACAAAAATTGACCTCTTAAACGTTTACAATACATAAGTTTCTCCTAAAGATATTATTAATTTACTAAATTTGCTGTCTTGAAGTCAAGAAAAATCTATCCGGCGTCCTGTTGTCCTGAAAAATGTAGATTTGCGGATGATACAGGACATAGCAAGGCTGGATTTGCCACTATTTTGGCGGGGCAGATTGATTCAATTTTGACAAAGAAGACTGGCAAAGCAAAATAATTATTTTATACTGTCGATGTAATCAAGACCAAACGAACACAAAAATTAGGGTGAAAATCTCATGCTTAAGGCGGTAATATTCGATTTTGATGGGGTGGTGGCGGATTCCGAGCGGCTCCATTACAAGGCCTTAAACCAGGTCTTTGCGGCAAAAGGGGTTCATGTCCCTGAACAGGTACATTGGCAGAAGTATCTGGGGTATACCGATCTGGAAAATGTGCTGGCGGTGAATGACGATTATAAAATGAACTGGTCGTCACAGGAGATTCAGCAGATTATCGAGCTGAAAACGGCTCAATTTCACGCCTTGGCTCGGACTGAAGCCCCCATTATCGATGGTGTTGAGGAATTTGTCGAAATGCTGTCCGATCACGGCTACCCGCTGGCGATCTGTTCAGGGGCGATGCGGGAGGATATCCGTATTATGCTGGAACATAGCGGTTTTGCCAGTGCCTTTAGTGTGATGGTAACCGCTGAAGACGTCGAAAAAGGCAAACCCGACCCGCAAGGTTATCTTTTGGCCCTAAAAAGGCTCAATGAGAAGGTGGGCCGCAAGATTGAAGCCTCCAGCTGTATTGTTATTGAGGATTCTCATTGGGGTTTGCAGGCTGCTGCAGCAGCTGGAATGCGGCGAATTGCTGTAACCAATACCTATCCCCGAGAGCATCTTGCCCAATTTGCGGATTTTGTTATCGACCGACTCGACAAATTGGCTATTTCGGATCTAAAAAAAATATGTAATTCCAATGGACTGTAGGCCCTCAAGTGTTTGCAACCTTACAGGGTCTGATAATCTATTTGTATATATGGCTAAGTGTCCATTATAACAAAAAAATAGTTTTTTTAATATCAAAATCCCATTTTGTTCTCAAAAATTTGACTTTTTGACTTTTTCATCTATACTATAATATCTGCCTCTTTTATTCATTCGGAGCAAATGAAATCCAAAAGCCGGGTGAAAGAAGGGCTTTGGTAATGTGATGGGCTTTGTTTCCAACAATCGGCCCCGAATCAGGATGCCATGGATAGATTTCGAGCCAAGGGAACGGGTTTGCCGATGCAGTTTGATGCCAGTCTAATCAGCCGGATACAGCAGGCCAATGATATCGTTGACGTGATATCGGAACATTTGAGCCTGACCAAAAAGGGCAAAGAATGGGTGGGTCTGTGTCCATTCCATACCGACCATAAGCCGAGTCTGTATGTTAATCCGGCCAAACAGATATTTAAATGCTTTGCGTGCGGGGCGGGCGGGGATGTTCTGAAGTTTGTGCAAATGAAAGAAAACCTTTCGTTTACGCAAACCCTGGAGCGGCTCGCTCAGCGGGCCGGAATTCGCTTGGAACGCCCCAACAGTCTTTCGCAGGGAGCAACGACTGTGTCGGCAATCGATGCGAATCGACTGGCAAAATTGAATGAGTGGGCTGGGAAATTGTGGATTAAGAATCTCTGGGATGAACAAAAGGGCATTCAGGCTCGAAGTTATCTGGAACAGAGAAAAATCAGTCAAGCCACGGCAAAAGTCTGGCAGTTGGGCCTGGCGGTCGATAGCTGGGATGATTTGGCCCAAAAGGCCTTGTCGTCCAGGATCAGTGAGCAAATTTTAGTCGATGCGGGACTTGTTGTACGACGTGAAAACGGCGGTTGTTATGACAAGTTCCGGAATCGTTTGATGTTTCCAATACACGACGTAACAGGTCGTGTAATTGCTTTTGGCGGACGGACACTGGCCAATGACCCGGCCAAGTATATGAATTCTCCGTCCACAGTGCTATTTGACAAGAGTCATTCGCTGTTTGGGCTGGACAAGGCCCGCCAGGCCATCTCTGAAAGCGAGACGGCGGTGATTGTGGAAGGCTATACTGATGTCATTATGGCCCATCAGTATGGCGTCTGTAATGTGGTGGCGGCTTTGGGGACCAGTTTTACGACTGGTCATGCCCGGATTTTGCGTCGGTACGGCAAGCGTGTCATTTTAGTTTTTGACAGTGATGTGGCAGGGATGTCGGCAGCGGAGCGTGCGCTGGAAGTCTGCCTGGCTGAGAAGCTGGACTTGCGTCTGGCTTTTGTTCCGGAAGGCAAGGATCCCTGCGATTTTCTCATTGCTGCGGGTGCGGATGCCTTCAGGCAGGTTTTAGATAAAGCCGTCGATGTGATGGAATACGCATGGAAGGGTTTGTCTGAAAATCTTGCCGGGGACAGGGCCTTGACAGAAAAATCGCAGAGGATTGAAAAATTTCTGGCCACGATAGCATCCGCCATGGTTGCCGGCCATGTTGACAGCATCAGCCGGGCGGTTTTGACTGCCCGACTCAGTGAAATGATTGGCATTTCGCAGAGTCGAATTGACAGTGAACTGGCCAGGCTGGTTCGGCGCAAGCAAAAAGGTCCTGATGCTCAGGCCCAGCCGATGGTGTCCGCGACCAACCAGGAGCTGCTGCAAAGCGATATTTTTGTTCAATCGCAGTCGGAAATCATTGAAGTGCTTTTGCGGCAGCCCGATCTGTTTGGCCGGATTCAGGGACGCGTTAGCCCGGATCTGTTTGAGGGGCATCTTCGGACTATCGCCCAGGCGTTGTTTGCACTGCTTGAAGCAGGGCATGAGCCGTCCCTGACGATGCTTCTGGGACAGATTGAACAGGTGCAAGCGGCCCAGGCATTAATGCGTCTGGATGAGCTGGCTGGACAAAAAGGCGATTTCGCACGGCGTTTAAATGATGCTGTCGAAACGTTTGAGTACTGTTTGATGCGCCGGCAGACCCAGGATATCAGTAAAACGCTCAGTGATGATGATGTGGAATCACTTGAAAAAATAAATCAGATGCTTTTGCAGAGAAAGGATAATCTCAGAAGCCCGGGAGTTCGAAAATAAGGCAGCCTACCGGTGCATGGACGTGTTTTGTGTCGGCGTGGTGCTGCATCAGTAATCGTAAGGTAATAACGGAATATGTCGGAAAAGAAGAAGAAAAACGAGAGTAACACCCCAACACCTGTGAAAAAGGAACTGGCCGGAGAGCCGGAGATGGATATTGACGACAAAGATTATGCCTCAGAGCCCAATCCGCTGGATACCCCCTTACTCAGTGGTGCGGACCCTTTTGAAACGGACGAAACCGCCCGTCAGAGAGTGGACCAGGCGATTCAGTCCATTATCGAAAAGGGCAAAAAGAAGGGCTTCCTGACCTATGAGGAGCTCAACGATGATTTGCCTGATGAGGTGATCAGTCCCAATCAATTGGACAGCCTGCTGATGACGCTGGATGAAATGGGCGTTCAGCTACTGGATGAAGCCAACGTCAAAAAGGCTCCTGAAGAAGAGGAATTCGAAGAGCCTGTTCAGATTGGCCCGGAAGACGAGATTGCTGTCGAAGACCTGACCCTCGAAGAAGAGCTGGCCGAGACCGAAGGACGCAAGATCGATGACCCCGTGCGGATGTATCTGACGCAGATGGGCGAAATACCGCTGCTGACGCGCGATCAGGAAATCAGCCTGGCCAAGAAGATTGAATTGACGCGAATGGCCTTCCGCCGCAAGGTGCTGGAATGCGATTATTGTGCGCGGACTGCTGTTGAAATCCTCCAGCAGGTGGATGAAGGGGCGTTGCCGTTTGATCGGACGATGAAGATGGGATCCAGCGAAATGCCCGTCCGGACGACGCTGAAAAACCGGATGCCGATGAATCTGGCGACTGTAACCAAATTGCTGGATAAAAACAGCATGTATTTTGAGCAGTCTGTTACGGCCAAGACGATTGAAGAAGCCCGCCAGCCGCTCAAGCAGATGCATCGCAATCGCCGCAAAATTGCCACGCTGCTGGAAGAACTGGGCCTGCGGACCAGCCGCATTCAGCCGATGATGAAGAAACTGCAGAGTATTCAGCAGAAGATGCACCAATTGGAACAGGTGATTCAGGCCGGCCCCGGCAGAGACTACACTGTCGAGGACATCGATGCGATGCGGCAGGAATTGATGGGGCTTCAGGAACTGGTATTGGAGAC
This sequence comes from Anaeroglomus insulsum, assembly GCF_050689095.1. Classification (NCBI taxonomy): domain Bacteria; kingdom Pseudomonadati; phylum Planctomycetota; class Phycisphaerae; order Sedimentisphaerales; family Anaerohalosphaeraceae; genus Anaeroglomus; species Anaeroglomus insulsum. The sequence goes on along the minus strand of NZ_JBOGCL010000014.1, from coordinate 6,736 downwards.
GCCTCGGTTGCTGGATAAACGCCTGCGAGCAATTGAAGCGGTATTCAGTCAGTACGAGCAGGCCAAGCGGGAGTTGTCCGGCGGCAACCTGCGACTGGTTGTGTCCATTGCCAAGAAATATCGCAACCGCGGTCTGAGTTTTCTGGATATTATTCAGGAAGGCAATACCGGCCTGATGCGTGCGGTTGATAAGTATGAATATCGCCGCGGCTATAAATTCAGTACCTATGCGACCTGGTGGATTCGCCAGGCGATTACCCGTGCCATTGCCGACCATGCCCGGACGATTCGTATTCCGGTACACATGATCGAGACGATGAGCAAGTTGCGTACTGTCAGTAAAAACCTGATGCAGGAACTGGGCCGGGAGGCGACGCTGGAAGAAATTGCTGAAGCGGCCGGAATGAGTCTGGCCGAGACCCGTCGCGTGATGAAAATCAGCAAGCATCCGTTCAGTCTGGATCGGCCCATCGGCGAAAGCGAAGACAGTTATTTCGGCGACTTCATCGAAGATGAACGCGCCGAGTCGCCCGTGCAGTCGGCCACCCAGGAAATGCTTAAGGAACGCATCGATCAGGTGCTCAAAACCCTGACCTACCGGGAACGCGAAATCATCAAGCTGCGTTATGGTATCGGCGACGGCTATACCTACACGCTGGAAGAAGTCGGGCGAATCTTTAAGGTCACCCGTGAGCGTGTCCGCCAGGTGGAAGCCAAGGCCATCCGCAAGCTTCAGCATCCCGTCCGGGCACGGAAGCTGGAAGGCTTTTTGGACCATAAATCTGTATAGCAAATGGAGTTAAAGCAAACCCCGCCTCACCAGAGTGAGACGGGGTTTGTTGTTGCGTGGACAGGTATTTTTTTCTCGAAATTTAGTTACAAGGCCTGTATAGTGTCGTTTCTTTAGATAATGAGAAATGGACAATGAAGAATCATAAACTATATTATACAGGTATTATATCGATAGCATTGCTGGCAGGTCTTTGCGGTTGGAGTTGGGCAGCCGGGGATTTGCCTGCCCGTCCGTCCGAACCCATTGCCTCGATATGTCTCCAAATCGAACAGGGGCGATTTGAACAGGCACAAAAAGCCATCCAGGCGATTTCACCCGTCACGCCGGAGAGTGAATGGCTGGCCAGGATGATTGATGATTATCTTAACCTCCAGAAAGAATTAGCCAGCCAGAGACAATCTGTTTATCAAACCCAGACTCGGCAGTTGTTCGAGCTGCTGGAGCGTACCGATCCCAATCGCAGTGATAAAGAGGTACTGGATCGGTTATTAAAGGCATATGAATATGCCGCGGATGACACTCAAAAAAAAGAGCTTCTGGGTCATCAAAAGATTCAATCATTTTTGGATGGCATTCGTGAGAAAAGCCGGGCTTTTTATGAACAGGGGAAACTGATTGAAGCCATGCAGGGCTATGCCTATTTGCAAATTTTTGAACCGAACGATATTTTTCTTTCGCAAGTTGCCGAAGAAGCCGAATCTTTCAGGATTGTATCAGGCGGGATAAAGAAAAGTATTTGTCGCGACATCAGCCGCTTTGACACCATTCGCCCCGACATCTTTTTGGAGGTGGTAAAAACCCTGGACGGCGGTTATGTAACGCCTCCGGATTATGGGCAGATGGCCCGAAAAGCCCTGCTGCGATGTCTGATGCTGGGGCAGGTCTTTCGCGAAAGCAATACGGAGTATATGTTTTCAGCCGATTCCAAACAGGTGGATGACTGGATGCTTGAAATCGAATTGCTGATGGAACAGTACCGGGAGAAGACAACGCCTGTGACGCGCGAGCAGTTCGAAACGACCTTTCAATCGGTTTTGACGCATAATCAAAATACGCTGAAGCTGCCTCCGGGGGTCATTGTGGAGCAATTTGCAGATGCCGCGCTGGGAGCCCTGGATCCTTATACCGATATTGTCTGGCCGGATAAGGTGGCGGATTTTGAAAAGGAGCTGACCGGCAAGTTCTCCGGCGTGGGGATTCAATTGGCCCGGGATGAGAAATATATCAAAGCTGTCAGCATTATTCCGGATTCACCGGCATGGAAATCCGATATTCTTGCCGGGGATCTGATTATCGCGGTTAACGGGCAAAGCACCCAGGGTGTCCCGGTCGATTGTGTGGTCAAGCAGATTTCCGGCCCAAAGGATTCCCAGGTGACACTGACCATTCAGCGGGGGCAGGAGCAGCCCCGGGATATTCAACTGACACGAGGCGACATCGTCGTGCCGTCAGTGCAGGGAACCGTGCGGAGCAACGGGGATACGGCCGGAAATCAATGGGATTATCTGTTGAACGCAGACCTGGGTATTGGCTATATCCAGGTGCAAAGCTTCACCGAAGGCATTTCCAAGAAGACGCTGGATATTCTGACTCAGCTTGAACAGAAAAAGCTGCATGGATTGATACTGGATTTGCGAGGTGACGGCGGGGGGCTGCTCAATGAAGCAGCGGAGTTAGCGGGCTTGTTTCTCGATGAGGGAGCCATCGTGGCCAGTCGAAACCGCAAGGGACAGACAGCACTCTGGTCGGCCAAGGGACAGGGCAAAGGGCGTCAATACCCCGTCGTTATTCTGATGGATTCGGGCACTGCCAGTGCTGCTGAGATTGTCGCCGGGGCGCTGGGGTGCAAGTTATATGATCGGGCCATTCTGGTGGGAACACGCAGCTACGGCAAAGGCTCTGTTCAGGAGATTGTTCAGGGCAAGTGGGAGGGTTGCGAATTAAAATACACCACGGCATTTTATTATCTGCCGGATGGAAGCCCGGTCAAAAACCGGTATCAGGCCGAGCGTGAAAATCGGACCGACTGGGGAATTACGCCGGCTGTGGAGGTGGAATTAAAAAGCGGTGAGATTAAATCGCTGCTGGAGTTTCGGCGAAAACTGGGCGAAAAGGCCGGACCGGATTTCCAGCATGGAGATTTATTTGCGGCAGACCCGCAGCTTTCGGCGGCAGTGACGGTGCTAAAGGCACGTATGCTGCGTCAGGGACGAATCAGTCTGCCTGCGGCGGGTTCCTCTGCGGCCTCTGCCCAGTCGACGACTCAGATGTCAGACCCCAATCAGAAATAAAGACGAATGGATGGAACAATCACTTCGTGAATTGATACACATTTCACGCACACTCGGCTCAGACCGGAAACTGGTCTGGAAGGGCGGCGGCAACATTTCCATTAAAACCAACAAGGGGGAGATGTTGATCAAAGCCAGTGGTTCAGAGCTGGGCAGGATGACGCGAACCCGAGGCTGGCGAAAAGTGGATGTTGCCAAAGTCAAGGTGCTGCTGACTCATCTGCTTCAATCAAAAACAACATCTGCCAGGATCACCCAAGGCCTGCTGGCGTGCTGTTGTGATGGATTGAATTCCACCGCGATGCCTTCCATCGAAACTTTTTTTCATGCTTTACTGGGACGATGTGTTGTTCACCTGCACCCCGTTTACCTGCTGCCGTATCTGTGTTCACAGGCAGGAAAAGAGTTGCTTCAGGCAGCTCTTGGCTGGCTGTATGCGTTCCAATGGATTCCCTTCCGCGGACTGGGAGTCGTCACTGCCGGCCAAATTCAACGGCATCTTCGATCAGGGCGATTAGATCATCAAGCCCCCACCTTGGTATTGCTGTCTAATCATGGCCTGATTGTCAGTTGTGATTCAGCCGAACAAGCCCGACAAGTGGTTGGTACTGTCATTCAGCTGTGCCGAAAAAATCTGCCTGTGTTGAAGCCCGCGTGTTTGCCTCAACGCAACCAGTTGTCCATAGCCTCTGCCAGGATATGTGACAGCCTGGGCGTGCAGAGTGCTTCGATGGTTGTCAAGCCGATTTCAGGAAATCGGATACATACCCCCGATGGTTTATCGCCCCAAAGAGAATGGTTCAAGGGAATCATTACTCCGGAAGAAATTACGTATCTGGCCGGCGGCATCGTGTGGATTGAGCAGCCGGACAGGACAGTAATTCAGAAGGCAATCACCCGGCATCAAAATAAAACAGGCCGGACACCGATGGCTTTTTATGTGAATCAACAGGGTCTTGTTCTGGCAGCAGACAAAAAGCATCTCTCTTTATATCAAGAGGTTTTTTTGTTTTATCTGCAAATTCGCGGCTGGGCAATGCGGATGAATGGGCTTAAGCCGCTGCCTGCGAAATATTTAACGCCTGAAGGGATGATTTAAAGCAAGGATGTCCCCGCAGGGCATCTGAACAGGGGATGGATTTTCAGCGTATAATATCCTGATAAAATTGTATGTTTACAGCTGAATAATATGTGGGAATCGATCCAATTAGTATTGAGTAATTTCTGGGCGACGCTGACTCAAATGTCGCCTTATTTGTTATTTGGTTTTCTGGTGGCCGGAATCATGAGTGTTTTTGTTTCCTCTGCGACTGTTGAACGTCATCTTGGCTCAAAAGGATTCTGGTCGATTTTGAAAGCCTCGCTGTTCGGCGTGCCCATGCCGTTGTGTTCCTGCGGCGTAATCCCTGTGTCGATGTCACTGTATAAAAACGGTGCCAGCAAAGGGGCGACCGTTTCCTTTCTCATTTCGACTCCTCAAACCGGCTTGGATAACATTTTTATCGTCTATAGTTTGCTGGGGCCGATCTTTGCGATTTTCAGTCCCATCGTGGCCATGCTCAGCGGCCTTTTTGGCGGAACCGTAGTGAGTCTGTTTGACCGCCATGAGAGACATTCAAGTCAGCTTGTATCCGGCAGCGGAGAAAAGCAGGCGAAGAAAGGAAATCCCGTCTTCAAAGCATTACGCTATGCCTTGTTTGTGCTCCCTGCTGACATCGGCAAAGCCATGCTGGTGGGGTTGGTAATCGCGGCTGTGATTTCCATTCTGGTGCCGGATGATTTCTTTTCCACCTATTTGGCTTTTGGTGGCGGAATCCTGGCGATGATTCTGATGATGTTGATTGGAATTCCGATGTATGTCTGTTCCGCTGCCTCGGTTCCGATTGCAGCTGCATTGATTGCCAAAGGGCTTAATCCGGGGGCGGCGATGGTCTTTTTGATGACCGGCCCGGCGACCAATGCCGCGGCCTTTACAACATTATGGTCGGTATTGGGCAAAAAGACTGCCGTACTATATCTGGTATCTGTTGTAATTGCGTCCTTTACTGCCGGATTTTTGATTGATCTGTTCTTCCGCAGCGTCCCCCAAGAGACTATCTGTGCACACAGTGCTATGTTTCCCGCCTGGTTTGGCAACCTTTGTGCTGTTTTGCTTCTGCTGGTTCTTGGCAGGGCAATTATCATTAAAAGCCTTAAAAAGTAAACAGTTGTACGTTGGACATTATAAAAATATATATTACGAAATAGATTATCCAATATTAGGCAAACAGGATAATAATCTTGACAAAAACAGGGGTAATTTGATATAATTCATTTTATATGAGGGGTATTTGTTTTCCAGCACAGGAGCATTCTGCTTAGTGAAAGGATTTTACAATGTTAAAGCGAGTTTGTTTGTCTTTATTTAGTTTAATACTGGTATTTGCCGGCATTGCTTTGGGTGTGCCTGTCATTTTGAATGAATACAACGCAGTCGATGATGCTGAATATTTAGGGGGTGGAACAGCCTTGGTTGATGAAGCCGGCGGAAGAGCTTCTGATATCTATTTCGGCAGAGTGGCTGGCAATGGCGGAGACTGGTTTGAATTAGTGGTCATTACGGATCATCTGGATATGCGGTATTGGAAATTCGACATTTATACCGATGGTTTGCTTGATGAAACACTCGACTTGACCGGCCACAGCATCTGGTCCGACCTGCGAAGCGGAACCATCATTACGGTCTCCGAAAATGTTCCCAGTGATATCAGTTATAATCCCGCAGCGGGTGATTGGTGGATCAATGTTCAGGCTAATAATGAATCCGATGGATTATATATTGAGGCCTCCAGTTTTCCTGTCAACAGCAGCAATTGGCAGCTTCGTATCCGAAATGCCTCCGGTGTTATTGTCTATGGTCCTGCAGGTGAAGGAGTCAGTCCCGCATCCGGAATTGGCAGCAATGAAGTTTTTAAACTGGAAGCGACACCTTCGGCAGCAACCACAGCTAATTCTGCAGATTATGATGGTGCCAAAAATCTGAGCACATTCGGTGCTCCCAATCAATGGGGAATACAAAACCTGGAAACCCTGCGCAAAATAGCTCCCGGCACGTCATCGCTGACATTGCTTTCTCCCAACGGAATGGAAATGCTTAAGGCTGGTACTGTTCAGACGATTACCTGGAGTTCCACCGGTACGATTGATGCAGTATTGATTGAGTTTTCGATTGACAACGGCCTGTCCTGGTCACAGGTTTATCCTGCTAATGTTGGCAACAGCGGTTCTTACGCATGGCTTGTGCCTCTGATTGATGCGCAGCAGTGCCGCATCAGAGTATCCAATATGGCCAATCCCGGTGTTTACGATATCAGCAATGCCGCATTTGCAGTGTACCAATGTGCCCTGGATGGGGATGTCACGGGGGATTGCATTGTGGATATGAATGATCTGGCCCAGATGGCGGCTGCATGGCTGGAATGTGCCAATCCTGTTTGTCCTTAACCGGGCTGTAACAAAGTAACGACCGGGACTATGTACTGACAAAAAGGAATACTAACCCTCTGATACATCAGGACTGCATACAAACAGCCCGATAGCCGGGCTGACTGTAAAATACAAAATCTAATTAGGCTGACGAGGGGTCAGGTAGGTAGAAGCCATTTCATAACCT
>NZ_JBOGCL010000013.1:0-75895 GCF_050689095.1 Anaeroglomus insulsum | reverse complement strand
TAGTCAATAATGACTGGTTCCTTGTCTTCCGATTCCTCTTCTGTCATCCCCAATCCCGGGTCTAAGCAGGCAAACATGAATTTTGCCGCCTGACGTCCGCTCTGTGTCAATTCCTGAACCTGCTGCCGGAAGGGGCTGACTAATGTGTATTCGGAAGGGATAATCTGTTTGTGTTCATCAATCCATTGACGATTGACCAGCGCCGGCAGGGCGGTTATATCCTGGCCCAGAACCCGTTCTTTTTGAAGCATCATGGTCAAATCATTCGAAATCGTCCACATGACTGCCGCGGGAACGGCCAGCAGCAGGATTGCTGCAGCCGCAGACCAGCGATGCCGACGATGGATTATCCGCCGTTTCTGGCTGATCGTTGTGCTGTGGAGATGTTCGGTGACTTTATGCTGAACCTCCAGGGAAGCCCTGGCCGGCAGCGACATTTCCATGTTCAGTTCCCGCTCGATGCCACGGCACAGATGATAAAACCGTCGGCAATGCTCGCAATGTTTCAAGTGGCCCGCGACATCATGCGACAGCACGGTATCATTTTCATCGGCGAGCTTTGAAATCTTCCATTTGTAATACCAGCATATCATCGTGTTACTCTATCCAATTCTTGTCTCGGTCAATGCAATGACTGCCCATTCTTTATTCCGCGGCAGCTTCGCTATACCCGGTCCGCTCAATCCGGCTGTGAAGCTTGATTCTGGCCCGATGCAGCAGTACCTTGACATGCGAATGGGTTTTATTCATGGCTTCGGCGATTTCCATCGTGGACAATTCCGCCCGATAACGGAGCAGCATGGCGGTATATTGGTCACTGCTGAGATGTTTTTCTGCAATATCCCAAAGCTGCTGATTCTCTTCCTTGCCTTCGACACTCTGATTGGGGCCGGGTTTGGTGCACCGCAGGATATTGGTTAGCGGCAGCAGAATTTTTTTTCGCCGCATCCGGGTTCGGAGCTGATTGAGGGCGATGGTGAATAACCAGGCGCTGAAGCTGCTGTCCTGTCGGCATTGGTCAATATTCCGCCACGCCAGAAGAAAGGTTTCCTGGGCCAGGTCTTCCGCATCGGCAAGATTGCGGAGCCTGGCGTAAAAGAATCGCAGGATACTGTCGGTGTGCAGCCGCACGAGTTCAGCAAACGAGTCTTTGCAGCCGGCCTTGGCGGCAATGACAAGCTCGCGCCGATTCGAACTGGCAGTCTTGCGAGCGGCATCCAGCGCCTCGCCTGCCAGAACGGTCTGCCCCAGAACAAAACTGACGGTTGTATCTGAACTGGCCATCCTCACAGCCTTTCAAAAAAGATTAATTGCGATTGCTCACGGCTTTGTTGCTGGTGCCGATAGCAGTCGCGTTCTCTTTAGCGGTCATCCTTTTGGCCGCCTTGCTCAGTGCATCCACAAAATCCGAGCTTTTGTATTCCATCCAGACACTCATTAATCCAGCGCTGGGCTGTATCTGAATCGCCTGAAGTATCGGCGACAGCTCCGGATTATTCTGTTTGACATCCAGCAGTCCGTACGCCAGTAAACCCCGGCAAATTTGCTCAATTTCCACGAGTTTATCCTGGGATGGAATCCCGACATCAACACGACACTGAAACCGCCCATTAACTTCACCGGCGGTCATCAGAAGCTGTTCCATGTGCTTCATCATGATGTCGTCTGGGTCATTCTTGGCGATTTCATAAACCTGGTCGGCCCGAACATACAAAAACTGTCCGGGTTCAGCAATGAAACCCGACAAATAAGACCCTGTTGCCGCATTTTCTGTCGTCCCATCCAGCACGTCAATGGCCTGTTGCACGGATTCGAGCGAGCCGGACATAATGATCAGATTATAACCCCAGATAGTGCCATATTCACGCTTATTTTTCTTGGAATTTTGGGCTTTCCAACTGTAAATCGTATGAGGCCCGTATGTTACCATCTCCGGTTGAGTCAGCAGGCTGATCAGCTTATTGGCATTAAATTCCGCGTGAATCAGGGCAACTGCATGATCCTGTTCATTATCGAATCCATAAATACTAACACTATGTACATCGTCAATTGGATGAAAGGAGTACATTTTTTTGAATTGCTCCATCTTTTCTTCAAGCCCTGCCTCGGCCGATTTCTGCCGCAAAAAGGAAAACATCGTGGTGGATTTGAAGGTATCCATGTCGGCGTGGAGAACCCAATTGGCGTGGCGATTGATCTGGGCGGGATTCAACGGTGCCCCCCAAATTGGAGCAATGCCAGCCGCAATGACTAAAATCAACGCGATATATTTGATTCTATTGATCATATAAAAACCTGTGATATCCAATATTATATTAACATCCTTCGGGATTTCCAGTGGTTAACCCAAATTCTGTTAATTTAGACGAGATACAGAAATAGCGGGTTACAGAGTATATATATCTAATAGACGCAAGGTATTATCTTTAATTGGCTGGATTTGCGACAAACCTGCCGGTTCAGGCGTACTGAATATACCACTGATTGATCAGGTCTCGGAGTTTTTGCGGTTCTTTGACCCGCATAAAATCCAGAAGCACTTTTTTGCGTTCGGGGTGTCGGTGGGCAAAACGGGCGGAAAATTTGCGAAAAAAGGACACGCCGCGTCGTCCGGGGCGTTCCTGATTGATCATTTCATAATGCTGGAGCATGATTTCTGCCTGCTCCTTGAGGCTGGGGGGCTGGGGCAGGGGGTTGCCTTCCCACAGGGCGATGCAATCGGAAAATATCCATGGATTGCCTATAGCCCCTCTGGCTATCAGCACGCCATCAACGCCGGTTTCCTGCATACGCTGTAAAATGGTAGGGGCGTCCATCAGGTCGCCGCTGCCGAATAATGTTAAATTGGGGTGTCTCTTTTTAACCTCTGCAATCACCGACCAGTCTGCCTTGCCTTTATACTTCTGCTCTACGGTCCGTCCATGAATCCCCAGTGCATCGACGCCATCGGCGACTGCATTATCAACAATCCGCCAGAAATCTTCTTTTGCAGCCTCACTATGGTCAAATCCAATCCGTAATTTCATCATCACAGGGCAATCCACCATTTCCCGTGTGCGGAGAAAGGCCTGCCGGACGATGTCCGGCTTGCGCATCAGCCAGCCGCCGCGTTCCCGACGAAGTACTTTCGGGACCGGGCAGGCAAAATTGAGGTCAATCATGTCGTATCCAAGCCGGCGGAATTGGGCTGCGGATTGTGCAATAGTGTCTGGATCATGTCCAAAAATCTGGGCGGCAACCGGGTGTTCATTTTCCAGACAATGGAATTTGGTCTGTTTGATGGCTTTGGGATGAAGCGATATGCGGTCCAGCATCACGCCGGTAAAGGTCAGGGGGCACCCGAACCGCCGGGCAATGATCCGCATGGGGTAGTCGGTATAGCCGCTTAACGCCGCCTGCAGAAACGGATTATTCAGTTGTATTGAGCCGATTTTCAGCATGGTTTCCTGTAAAAGTCAGGGATTGTAGGCTCAGCCAGCTTGAAAGTCAAGGGCCAAGAACCCACCTATGGACCTTGTTTTGTTATGGGAATACACGGCAAAATACGACCCGATGGGGAATTGAATCTGGAGAGAGTCGGTCGTCAATGGGGTGGCTGCCGGCCGGAAATATATCGTTGACATTTCCGGCGAATTGCCGACAATATTGTGCGAGATTGATGCGACAAGCAGCTCTTTGAAAAAATCATATTATTATGCCGATGGGCAAATCCTGAGTCAGCGGGTGCATGACCCCGTTGATCCGAATTCCTATACGCCGTATTTTTATGTGCATGACCGGTTGGGCAGTGTGCGGATGGTGGTGGATGATACCGGTGCGGCGGTATGCAGCTATACGTACCGGCCGTATGGGGCGTTCTATGACGGCGAATGTGTCGAAACCGCAGGCGTGGATAATCCCTGGAAATTTACCGGCCAGTATTACGATGCGGAGATTGAGCAGTATTACCTCCGCGCCCGCCAGTATGACCCCAAAATGATGCGGTTCACGTCAAGGGATCCTGTGAGGGGGAAATATCAAGAACCTCTAACCTTACATAAGTATCTTTATTGTATAAACAGCCCAACATATGGAGTGGACTGGACGGGTAAGTTTTCAATACCCGGGCTTCTTGTAAACATGAGCATCGGAACGGCTCTGGGAGCGATACATGGATTTGCAAGTGGACTGATAGCACTTGAAGAAGATTTAATCCTACACAGTATGAATGGAATGGAATTGACGGATGCCGAATTTACAGCAAAAGTTAAAACTTTTCTTATTGGTGGCACGGCTATAGGTGCAACAGGGGGGCTCTTGGCTGGGATAGGTGGTCCAGCAGCTATAAGGGCCACATTTGGAACAAAGGCATTGATTGGAGAAGTTTCTACGGCATTACTTGCAGGCGCGTTTGATGCCTGGGCAGATAAGGGATTGCAGGAAGGAAGTAAAACAGAAGAAATACAAGGGCGCTTAGCTCTGGCGTCGCTCAGGTTAGAGTCTGTTACGAGAGAGTGGTTCTAGGAGATGGGTTTATGAAACATTACATTATCTATGTTTTGTGTATATCAATTTGTGCAATATTTTCACCTCTATTGCTTTATTCGCTTTCTTTAAGGGGAGCAATAATCACTATTAGTATCGTGTTGCCTGCAATGACGTGTACTACTGCGCTTAATCTTCTTGGCAATAAACCGATATTGAGACCATATTTCTTCTGGTTTTTGGCAGTATTATTGATAACGTTATCGCAGTTGTTAGGTATATTGATTGTGAAATACCTCTTCGACAAATCAATCTGGTTAAATATTTCTTTGTATATGTATCTTGGGATGGCAATATATTTTATCGGCTTGCCTCAGTTATATTTTGCTTTACGCCATAAGAAAATTTAAATAGGATAAAGGGGACTTTTTCAACAGCCCCACTGTCCCTATTATTTTCTATTATTCTATTATTTTGTCACTGGTATTTCTGGGAACAGGACTATGTCTGGATGGAAACAGATGAATGTGTGGGTGATACTGTGGACGGCGATTTTCACTCTGCCGGCCCAGGCGGCATTTATCCATCCGGGGCTACTGCATACTCGAGAGCAATTGGATTTTGTCAAAGCTAAGGTCAAGGCACAAGAGCAGCCCTGGCTGAGCGGCTATGAACAGCTTTGCAGGCATCCACAGTCGAGTTATAGCTATGCAATCAAGGGCGGGTATACCGTAGTTGGACGGGGTAACCGGCAGGGTGACAACATGCACAAAAGCGAGTTCGACGCCGACTGCAATGCGGCCCATTATAATGCCCTGATGTGGTGTTTGACTGGCGACAGACGACATGCGGATAAAGCCAAAGAGATTTTGAATGCCTATGCCTCATCGCTCAAGGAAATCATCGGTACGGATAAGATTCTCATGGCGTCGCTGAATGGAGCCAAGCTGGTGTATGCCGCGGAATTGATTCGCCATACTGACGCGGGGTGGGATGCAGCCGACATCGACCGCTTTGAACATCTGCTGCTGGAGGTCTTTTATCCGGTCATCCGGGACTTTGCGGTTTTTGCCAATGGCAACTGGAGTACCGGCTGTGTCAAGACGATGATGGCTATCGGTATTTTTTGTGATAATCAGGACCTCTTTGACCGGGCGGTGGATTGGTATTACAACGGCACTGATAACGGTTCCCTGACGCATTATATCATCAACGAACAGGGGCAGTGTCAGGAAAGCGGACGTGACCAGCAGCATGTGCAGTTGGGGATTGCCCATCTGGCAGAAGCCTGCGAGATGGCATGGAATCAGGGCCTGGACTTGTATGGAGCTGCGGGCAATCGCCTGCTCAAGGGATTTGAATATACGGCCCAATTTAACTTGGGCTATGACGTTGCCTTTGTTTCCTGGCGGGATAAAACCGGCAAATATGACCACAAGACGATCTCAGATGACGGACGCGGACGACTTCGTCCGATTTGGGAGATGGTTTACAATCATTACCAGAACCGCAGGGGGATCGATTGTCCCTATACAAAGCAGGCCGTCCAAAAGGTCCGTCCCGAAGGTGCTGGTCCCAATGCCGACTGCTGCGGATTCGGAACGCTGTTGTTTTCACGGGCTCCGATTGATATTAAACAGGATGGTAATGACGGCTCTATAGATGTTGAGAAGAATAACGGGGCCAATTCTGATCGTTCTGTTCACTGCTCTCTGCAACCGCAGAGCGATATGGAGGCAGGGTTTAACAAATAGACAGGTAAGAAAGGTTATTTATGACACAGTGTCCCCAACGTGTAATCGGAACCTGTATTTTGATGTTCGGTGTTTTGCTGTGCCGGACACCGGCGTGGTGTCAAAGCGGCAGCCGGGCCGAGTCTCCTGACGGGCAGGTGGTTATTTATTTTACACTGCAGGCAGGAGGAATCCCGACCTACAGGATAGACTATCTGGGCAAACCTCTGGTACTCGAATCCCGATTGGGCTTCCAGGGCGATTTTAATCAGAATTTTGAAGTCATCGACACCTCAACCAGTACTCATGAGGGGCACTGGACCAATGAGTTCGGCGAGCGTCGGCTTGTGCCGGATAATTATTGTGAGATGGTCGTAAACCTAAAACACGACAGCGGGTGTCTGATGCAAATTTGCTTTCGGGCATACAACGAAGGCGCTGCATTTCGGTATTTTTTCCCAAAGCAGGAAAAGCAAACGTTTGTTTTTCCGGACGAAAGAACCGAGTTTCGACTGCCTGAAGGCACGTGGGGTTACCAGGAGCAGGGAACGGAAGGGGAGTACCAGCGGTCGAACATTGCGGATATTCAACCTTACTGCGAGCGACCGCTGACACTGGAATATGCCCAGGGACACTGGGCCTCGCTGGCGGAAGCGGCCAATATGGATTATCCCCGGATGCTGCTGTCACCGCTGGAAGGAGTGCCGGGAGCACTGGTTAGTGCACTGGGTGGTCGGACATCCAATACCTCCCGTCCCAGTCAGCGGCACGATTCGACTGTGACCTTCAAAGCGGGCCAGGGTACGCCCTGGCGTATGCTGGTCGTTGGCAAGCGGCCCGGCGACCTGCTGGAACGCAACTATCTGATGCTGAATCTCAATCCGCCGTGTGTGTTGAAGGATACATCCTGGATTAAGCCAGGCAAGGTGATGCGGGATACCATGCTGAGCACTGCTAATTCGAAGGCGATTATTGACTTTGCAGCGGTCGGCGGACTGGACTATGTCCTCCTGGATGCAGGGTGGTATGGATCCGAAGATGCGAAAACTGGAGATGCAACGACCGCCCGAAAGGAGGCTCTGGATATTCCGGAGATCATCCGTTACGGCCGGCAGAAGAACGTGGGGCTTATGGTGTATGTGGACCGGCGCCAGATTAAAAGCCAGCGGGATATTCTGTTTCCACTCTACGAACAGTGGGGTGTTAAGGGGGTCAAAATCGGCTTTATTGAGGTGGGACCGCAGCAGGAAAGCCTCTGGACCACCGAAACTATCGCAAGGGCAGCTGACCATCATCTTATGCTCAATATCCATGACGGCTATCGGGCAACCGGCAATAACCGCACCTACCCCAACCTGATGACAGTGGAGGGGATTCGGGGCAACGAGCACATGCCAACGCCGGAGCATAACTGCACCCTGCCGTTTACGCGGTATATTGCAGGTATCGGCGATTATACTATTTGCTATTATGACAGCCGGCTTAAGACCACCCACGCCCACCAGCTGGCGATGGCAGTCGTGTCGTTCAGCCCGCTGCAATGGATTTACTGGTACGATAAACCTGCTATGTACCGAGATGAGCCGGAAGTGGAGTTCTTCCGCCAGGTGCCGACGGTCTGGGATGAAACGAAGGTTATTGCCGGTGAGATTGGCAGATTTGCGATTATCGCGCGCCGCAGCGGTGACCAGTGGTTCATCGGCACGATTAATAACTCGCAGCCTCGTCAGTTGCAGATACCGCTGCATTTTCTGGATAAAAACAGGGCGTATACTGCCAGCGTCTATGCGGATGACCCAACCGTTCAAAGCCGGACCAAGGTCAGAATCGACAGACGCCCAGTCGATTCCAGGTCCGTTCTGGACGTGCCGCTTCTGGCTGGCGGCGGACAGGCCGTATGGATTCAGCCTGCACAGTGATTTTTTTTCAGAGAGCTTGCCAAACTCTTTCCCTGCGGATACACTATGGGCATCAAAGCGTTCCATTATAGGAGTCTAAACATGTGTAGAGTGTCGGCCGTGTACCTGTTGTTTACAGCAATTCTGTCCTGTCTGATTTGCCCGGAGGTTCGCAGTGCAGAGGGCGACCAGTTCCTCGATGGTATTGGCGAGACGGCATTGATTGCCCGCTATTTATTCAATGGAAATCTCGAAGATCGGTCACGCAACAGTTTTCATGCCGTCCTGCATGGCCAGGGGGGCGTATTTGTGGACGATGAACAGTTTGGCAAAGTCCTGTCCCTGCCGGGGGGGACGCAGGGGGCTTATGTTCAGATTCCTGGTCAGGCCCTGGTGGACATCGAAAATCTCAGTGTGACCGGCTGGATTCAGGTCAGAGAAACGGCTCCCTGGCAGCGGTTTTTTGACTTGGGGCAGGATACGGAACACTATCTGTACTGTACCCCGGTCGGTGAGGGACGGTCCAGCGGCTGTCGTGTTCGTATGACCGCCCGGGGATATGGTCAGGAGATGGGGCCTGCTGCGTTTGCCGTGTCCCAGGGCCAATGGGTCCATCTAGCGGCTGTGCTGGATGCAGCCCAAAAAACGCTGAGTCTTTATGTCAATGGCGTTCGGGTGGGACAGGGCACGGATGTACCCTGGTCGTTGACCGACATTCTGAATCAGGATAATCCCTCTGCCAACAAGTTGTATCTTGGCAAATCTTTATTTGATGGCGATGCGTCTTTGGCAGGCAGGTTATATGATGTTCGTTTTTACAGTATTGCTCTGACCGATGCCCAGGTCGCCGTAATCCACCACAATGCAATTTCGGATGAACCGATGGCCATTACAGAAAGCACCCCCCCAAAAAAAACGGAAGTACAACAACAGGAACAGGGAGGCCGTATTTTAGTGAAAGGATTGACTGGTGTACCGGATATCGCAGTTGAAACGACTGTAGGACATTTGCCCCACCTGCCTTTCACTATCCCTGGAACCTATCGCGATAATGCCTCAGGGCCGCAGGTTCGCGTCGTCTGGCCGGCCCCAACAGACAATCGCGATGTCTTGCAGACCGGAACTTACACAGTAATAGGGTCTGTCCCCGGCACATCATTTAAGCCCAAGGCGATTGTTACGGTAGTGGCAAAGCCCCGCACTGAACCGGTTGCGAAACTTGTCTTAAAGCCATTTGCTTTGGGGCAGGTCACTTTGGATCCAGACAAAGAGGGGCGAGATACCCCATTTATCAAAAACCGCAATAAATTTATTCAAGGCCTGGCCAGGACTGACCCCAATACCTTCCTTTACAATTTCCGGGATGCCTTTGGCCAGAAACAGCCCGAGGGTGTTCGCCCGTTAGGAGGGTGGGACAGCCAGACCACCCGGTTGCGGGGTCATGCCACCGGCCACTATCTGACGGCCATTGCTCAGGCGTATGCCAGTACAACCTATGATGCGGATTTGCATGCCAAGTTTTCACAAAAGATGGACTATATGGTTAATGTCCTGTATGACCTGTCGCAGAAATCCGGCAAGCCTGTCACTGCCGGCGGCCCATGCAATTCCGACCCGACAACCGTTCCGCCGGGGCCCGGCAAAAGCGGCTATGATTCAGACTTGAGCCGCGAGGGGATTCGCACGGATTACTGGAATTGGGGAGAAGGCTTTATCAGTGGTTATCCGCCTGACCAGTTCATTATGCTGGAACAGGGAGCCAGCTATGGCGGCCGCAACAATCAGATTTGGGCGCCCTATTATACCCTCCACAAAATCCTGGCCGGTCTGATGGATTGCTACGAAGTGGGGGGCAATCCCAAAGCCCTGGATATCGCCAAAGGGATGGGAATCTGGGTCTATCAGCGTCTCAGGATCCTGCCTGCGGAAACCCGTATTCAGATGTGGAATCGCTACATTGCCGGCGAATACGGTGGAATGAATGAGGCAATGGCCCGGCTGTATGTATTGACGGGCGATAAGCGTTTTCTGGAATGTGCCCGGTTGTTTGATAATACGAGTTTCTTCTTTGGTAATGCGGCACACGAACATGGTCTGGCGAAAAATGTCGATACGCTCCGCGGCAAACACGCCAATCAGCATATTCCGCAGATTATCGGATCGCTGGAAACATATTTAGGGACCGGCGATGTTGCCTATTACCGTGTGGCGCAGAATTTCTGGAATATCTGTACGCATTGCTATATGTACTCCATTGGCGGTGTAGCCGGAGCCAGAAACCCAAATAATGCTGAATGTTTTACTGCTCAGCCTGATACCCTGTTTACCAATGGATTCTCGGAAGCAGGACAAAACGAAACCTGTGCGACGTACAACCTGCTCAAGCTTAGCCGCCAGCTCTTTATGTTCGAGCAGGATGCCAAATATATGGATTACTACGAGCGGGCTTTGTACAACCATATCCTGGCTTCGGTGGATGAGGACAATCCGGGTAATACGTACCATGTCCCGCTTAATCCGGGGGCCCGCAAAAGCTTTGGCAATGCACAGATGGATGGGTTTACCTGCTGCAATGGGACGGCCCTGGAAAGCAGTACCAAGCTTCAGGATTCCATCTATTTCAGGGCTGCTGATGACAGTGCATTATATGTCAATTTATATATCCCATCGACTCTGACCTGGCCTCAGAAACAGGTTACGGTGAAGCAATCGACCAATTTTCCCTATTCAGATACCAGCACTCTGACGCTGACCGGCGGCGGGGCCTTCGCGGTTTATGTGCGTGTCCCGGCATGGGCCACCCGGGGATTCATGGTCAAGATCAACGGTAAACCGCAGACGGTTCAGGCAAGTCCGGGCAGCTATCTGAACCTGGGGCAGACCTGGAAGGATGGCGATACCATCGAATTGACGATGCCGATGTATTTCCACCTGGTTTCAGTAATGGATCAGCCTAATATTGCCAGTATTTTTTACGGGCCGATTCTGCTGGCTGTCGAAGAACCAGCTTCCCGCACATCCTGGCGCAAAATGACGCTCAATGCCGAGGATATCGGCAAATCATTCACCGGAGAACCTGCCACGCTGCGGTTTAGCTCCCATGGCGTGAATTTCAAACCCTTCTATGAAATATACAGCCGTCATTCGGTCTATCTGGACATTACGCTGGAATAGAAATGGGTTTATGATGAATACCTGTCGGGTGGATGCCTGGTTGTGCTCAAGATACAAACCAAACAAATAAGGTGTACAGCTTAGTCCGTGTGTGAGGAGATTTCATAGCGCAAAAAAAAGCCCCATCGTCAACGCGAGGACGGGGGCCTGACAGGTTATCGGGTAGATTGCTTAAAGCTTAGGAGGCCTTGGAGTTGACCGCGTGAGGGTCCGCATCACCGGTATCCTTATGGGCGTCTGAGTCCTGAGCTTGCTGTTTTTCCTTTTGAATCGCCAGGTAGATTTCTTTTCGGTGAACTGCTACCGAGCGGGGGGCTGAGATTCCCAGCCGCACCTTGTCGCCGCGGACATCGACGATGGTGATTTCCACCTCGTCACCGATCATGATTGACTCATCCTTTTGTCTGCTTAAAACCAGCATACTTGTCTCCTTGACCCCGCTGTCTTAAATCCCTTATCTGGCAATTTCCAACGGTCTATTATTCATACGTTTTCCAAACGTATCCGGACAGGTTTTTTACAGGTACTATTCAGGTTCTTGCCCGGCACATCATTTTTCGGCAGTTCAGGTTGGCTTAAGTAATGCTTTTTTTAGCGGTCTTCTATATTTTTCAGATAAAGTCGTACTGATTTAATTATAACGCATTTATATTCAAGCGGTTATGGATTTATTTGAAAAATATTGTTTTTTTTGTGCTTGAGAAAGGGATGAATATTATAGGACTTTTTCAGCCTTGTTTTGGGGATTCCAAGACCTTTTTTGCTGACTGAAAGCCTGTGAATGCCCCCAATGCACCGAAAGCGACCATCTGCAAGGGCAAGATCGCACAAATGGCTTTGGGAAAATAGGCAACCGCCCAGTATCGAGTCATTTGCTCGGCTACTGCCGGGCTGGCTGCGTATCGCATAGCCAGGAATGTCGCTATAACGGTACAGAGTGTGGGAATGATATAACTTGTTTTTGCAAAATACTTTACGACATAACCGGCGGCTAAAAAGGAAACGAACACCGCAAAGGCAACCTGTCCTTTGCCGGGCTGACCGATGACCTGACCGAGCTGGGGGTCCTGCTGACGGACATCCTGAGCCAGGATAGAAATCAGAAACTGCACGATAACCACCGATGCGATAGCCGCCAGAAGCACATACAGCGGTTTGCCTTCGTCGGACAATTTTTTGATAGTCAGTTCCGGCATCTTCTTTTTATGCAGAACCCAGCCCGCAAGCATACCCAGCAAGCCCGCAATTACCGGCAAAAGCCAGAATAAACCCTCCCAGCCAAGGATGGTATACACTTTCTGACGTTCAACAAGGGTGGAATTGGTAATCAGCAGCGTACGCATGTCGCCAGAGGCGAAACACCATGCTGACATCCCGGCCGGAACTGCCAGTGGGGCTGTCGAGATACCTTCAGGATACCCAGCCCAGTAGGCCGCAAAGCCGGCAGCAAAGCCCAGCACACACAACCAGAGTCCATGAAATGGACGGACAATCCCCTCGACCAGACATATTGCACCGAGGGGATCTGCGGGACGAACCAGGGGCCAGCCCAGCCAGCCGACAAGAATCAGTCCAACCAGAATTGCCCCCAGCGTTCGAAGTCGGGTCAACCAATGGACATTAAACAGGCTCAGCAACAGGTAGATGCCTGCCAGCCCGCCAACCGCACGCAATAGAATGTCATAGGTTAGTGTCATAATTGGCCTATACAGTATCAGCATTATCCCGAATGGTCAAGCATATTTGTCCTGTGGTGGTATTTATCGCCCAACGGGTGAGGTATTATTCTCGGACCATGAATTCAATTCTGCTGTGCCAATCTGCCGGCCAGACGAGGTGGCAAACAAATATTGGATATCTTGAGGCTTTTTATCGGACTACAGAAAAACAGCTAAGTCTCCCCCTGTGTTCGACGATAAAGAATCCAGAATGCAAGACACGGTGTAATGCTATAGAAATGGTTGTTTTGGAGCATTCATGTTCCAAAGCAAGGCAATGATACCTAAAGGACTATTGGGATGAGCCAATCCTCATCTTCTGACATAATAGCAAAACAGCGTCAGCGGCAAATGACGGCCATGCTGGTTATGCTGGGGCTGCTGGGGATTGCTTTTCTGAGTCTTGTTCTGTTGCAGACGAAGCACTGGACCAATCAGCATATTGAAGAAATGTCTGCTCAACAGGCCCGACTGGGAGCCGTATTCGACACCGCCATTCGTCATTATATTGGCCAGTATATACGTCCGGAGTTGGAACAACGGATTGGCCCGGATGAATTTATCGTTGAGGCGATGTCCACATCCTTCGTAGCTCGCAGTGTATTTGACAGTGTCCGCAAAGAATTTCCCGAATACCTGCTGCGGTTTCCTTCGACCAATCCCCGCAATCCTGCTAACAGGGCAACGGAACAGGAAGCAGATATTATTCGCTATTTTCAAAACAATCCAAAGGCCTCTCTCTGGACCGGAACACTTATTCATGAGGGACAGACATACTATGTCCGTGCACTGCCGCGGCGGTTTGAACAAAGCTGTCTGCGCTGTCATGGCCAGCCCAGCGAGGCTCCGGCCAGTATGGTTTCCCGTTATGGGAACACCGCCGGCTTTGGACGTACGATCGGGGATGTTTCCATTGACCTGGTGGGGATCCCCCTGGATAGCGTAAAGCGTGCTGCGCAGGCCGATGGCCGGCGTCAGATGGCCGGAGCATTAGGATTATGCGGGGTGTTTTTGGGGCTGATTGCATGTATTGTATATCTGGATATCAAGCGAAGCAAAGACGCCGAACAAATGCTGGAAAAGCGAATCGGGGCACTGACGCAGCCGCTGGATCATTCAGAACACATTGCTTTTGAAGATTTGTTTAATATCGAGGAAATCCAGCGAATTCAGGATGATTTTGCCGCCGCCACCGGCGTTGCCTCGGTTATTACCACCCCCGACGGCAGACCCATCACACGTCCCAGCCATTTCTGTCGATTATGTAAAGATATTATCCGGAATACGAAAGAAGGCCTGAAAAATTGTATGCATTCCGATGCGTGTCTGGGTAAGCATAATCCCGACGGTCCCATCATTCAGCCGTGCCTGAGCGGGGGATTGTGGGATGGCGGCGCCAGTATCACGGTGGGCGGGCGTCATATTGCCAACTGGCTGATTGGGCAGGTCCGGGATCAGACCCAAACCGAAGAGCAGATGCTGGTTTATGCCCGTCGGATCGGAGCTGATGAAAAAGCCTTTCTTGAGGCCTTTCGTGAGGTCCCGATGATGACACGACAGCGATTCGAAGTGATTTGTCGGGCGCTGTTTACCATGGCCAGCCAGTTATCCAAAAGTGCCTATCAGAATCTGCAGCAAGCCCGTTTTATCGCCGACCGCAAACGGTACGAAGAACAGTTGCGCCGTTCAGAGCAAAAATATCGCTCGCTGTTTGACTTGACCGGTGATGCCATTATGCTGCTCGATAGAGAAGGGTTTATCGACTGCAATGAGACCACGCTGTCGCTGTTTGGCTGTGCCAGCAAAGAACAGTTCCGTTCCTATCATCCCGGGCTGTTATCGCCGGAAAAGCAACCCTGTGGGACGGATTCAAGGGAATTGGCCAATCGGTATATTGATGAGGCTATGCGAAGAGGCCGTGTTCATTTTGACTGGCTCCACAAACGGCTGGATAATGGCAAGGTATTTCCTGCCGAGGTTCATTTGAGTGTTTTTGAACTGGAAGGGAAACCAGCCCTTCAGGCAGTGGTTCGCGATATCACCGAGCGCAAGCAGGTGGAGCAGGCACTCCGGGAAAGTGAACGAAAGCTGTTATCATTGATGGGGAACATGCCTGGGATGTCCTATCAGTGCAAAAATGATCGTGACTGGACCATGAATTTTGTCAGCGAAGGCTGCCTTGAATTAACCGGATATGAACCGTCCGAGCTGATTGATAACGCGGTCGTGTCATTTAATGATATTATTCTCCCCGAATATCGGGACAGCCTCTGGGACAAGTGGCAAGCGGTTTTAGCGAATCGGCAACGGCTGACGGAGGAATACCGTATCCGTGCCAAAGATGGAACCATCAAGTGGGTCTGGGAACAGGGGCATGGGGTTTATGATGAAAACGGCCGTGTGATTGCCCTGGAAGGCTTTATTACGGATATCACTGCCCGCAAGCAGGCAGAAGAGTCTCTGGCCGATGAAACCATCCGACGGCGTGTCCTGTTTGAACAGTCTCCTGACGGGATTGTTGTGCTGGACCAGAATGGCAAGGTCTATGAAGCCAACCCCCAGTATGCCCAAATGCTCGGCTATACTCTGGAGGAAGTGTATCAATTGCATCTCTGGGACTGGGATGCGCAGTGGACACGCCAGGAGTTATTGCAGCGAGTGCGAGATATCCAGATTACCGGCAATCACTTTGAGACACGGCATCGTCGAAAAGACGGCAGTATTATCGATGTCGAAATCAGCAGCAGTGTTGCCGTCTGCAGTGGTCAGAAACTGGTTTTCTGTCTGTGCCGGGATATTTCAGATCGCAAGCGAAGTGAAGCCAATTTGCGAAATGCCCTGGCCGAAGCCGAACGATTGAACCGTTATCTGGAAGAGCAAACGGCTTATGCCAACAAGATGGCGGCGATGGCCGAATCGGCCAGCATTGCCAAAAGCGAGTTTCTGGCCAATATGAGCCATGAGATTCGCACGCCGATGAATGGTGTTATCGGGATGGCCGGCCTGCTGCTGGATACCGATCTGAACGAGGAACAGCGTCAATACGCCGAGATTGTGCGGAATTGCGGGGAGTCGCTGCTGGGCCTGATTAACGATATTCTGGATTACTCCAAGATTGAGGCCAACAAGCTGGAACTGGAAGCCCTGGACTTTGATTTGCGGGATGTGCTGGAGGATTTTGCCGGGATGATTGCGGTCAAGGCCCATGAGAAGGGGGTGGAATTTGTGTGTGCGGCCAATCCGGATGTGCCGTCCTATGTCAATGGCGACCCGGGCCGACTGCGTCAGATATTGACCAATCTAACAGGAAATGCAATCAAGTTTACGGAACGGGGCGAAGTGGCGGTCCGTGTGGAAACCGTATCCAGAACTGGCGAACAGGTGGTGCTGCGGTTTGGGGTCCGTGATACCGGAATCGGTATCCCGGCCGATAAAATGGATTCTTTGTTTGAGAAGTTTACCCAGGTGGATGCTTCAACGACACGCAAGTACGGCGGTACCGGCCTGGGACTGGCGATTTCCAAGCAGCTTGTAGAAAAGATGGGCGGACAGATTGGTGTCATCAGCCAGGAGGGCAAGGGATCTGAATTCTGGTTTACAGTGAAACTGGGCTTGCAGCCCGAACAGGACTGTCCCCGCAATACCTGCACCAAGATTCAGGGCAAGCGTATTCTGATTGTGGATGATAACGCCACCAACCGTGAGATTCTGGCTGCACGGCTGTCCGCATGGGGAGCCGAGGCGGTTGAATCACCCGGCGGCCTGGAAGCCCTGCAAATACTGGACGAGGCATACCGGGCGGGAGCCCCGTTGGATATTGTCATTACGGATATGCAGATGCCGGGGATGGACGGTCTGATGCTGGGCAGGGCGATTCGTCGGGACTGGCGATTTAATGGGCTATGCCTGATGATGATGAGCTCTCTGGGCCGCCAGGAAGACAGCACTGTATTGGCAGAACTGGGATTTGCAGCCAGTCTGACCAAGCCAATACGTCCATCGGAGCTGTATGCCAGGCTGATGACGGCCATCACAGGGGTCAAAAATCCAGGGATTTCCAGGACACATACACACACTCGAACCGAACCCCTGACACTGAGTAAGTCTGTGCGGATTTTGCTGGTGGAGGACAATATTACCAATCAGCAGGTGGCTATCGGTATGCTCAAAAAGATGGGACTTCATGCGGATGCTGTTGCCAACGGTGTTGAAGCAATCAAGGCCCTCGAGTTTATTCCCTACGATTTGGTACTGATGGATGTTCAAATGCCCGAGATGGATGGGCTGGAAGCGACACGCCATATTCGACATCCCGAATCGAGGGTCTTGAATCACAGGATTCCGATTATTGCCATGACTGCCCATGCCATGCAGGGAGATCGGGAGAAGTGTCTTGAGGCGGGGATGGATGATTACATAACCAAACCCGTGACTGCCGGGACGCTGACCGAGAAACTGGCCCTGTGGCTTCCCTGTGAGAATATCGTTGCGAAGCCTGCATTGACCTCGCCAATGCCTGCGCCGCAGCCGTTGGAGGGTCAGCAGGTCCCGGTGGTTTATGACCGAGCTGGGTTCCTGGAACGGCTGATGGGTGACGAAGAAACGGCTAAAGTCGTTCTGGACATCTTTCTGCAAGATATACCCAAACAGCTTGAAGCTGTCAAAGCAGCGATGGATGCCTGTGACCCTGTTGCATTGGCAAACGTTGTTCATAGCATTAAAGGAGCGGCGGCCAATATTGGCGGCGAAGCTCTGCGCGATCTGGCGGCTGCAATGGAACAGGCATGCAAGGTCGGAAAAGCGGAATGGGCACTTCAACAGTATCCTGAACTCTGCCAGCAATTCCAACGCCTTAAAGAGGCAATAGAACATCCTTCCCTATGAGGTTAAATGAGCATCGGGGGACGGGGATAGAATAAATCACGTTGGTACCGTTCCGTGCCGTGGTATGGGTATCGATGGAAAAAAGGCTTTACTGGGGAAGGGTATTTAGTTATATTATATCGACTTTATCCCTGAAAATTTTGGAGATATGCATGGAAACCATTGGAATTATCGGCGGCGGGAACATGGCCGAGGCGATTATTAAAGGCATTATCGGGTCGGGTATATACAAAGCTCGGGATATTATGGCCTCCGATGTCCGGCCGGAGCGGCTGGAATTTCTTGCCAAAGAATATAAGATTAAAACGACGCTGAATAATGAGGAATTGGTGACGCATGCCAACGTCCTGCTGATTTGTGTCAAGCCGCAAAATGTCAAGAAGATGCTCGACGGAATTGAGGGTAAGACCCGCAACAATACGCTGGTTATTAGTATTGCAGCTGGCATTACTACTGCTTATCTGGCCCAGCGTCTGAGCAACTGTCAAATTATTCGTGTGATGCCCAATACCCCGGCGATGGTTGGCGAGGGGGCTACGGCACTGTATTCCGCCAATGCATCGAAAGAATCCATTGACCATACACTCAAGCTGTTTTCAGCGGTGGGACGGGCGGTCCTGGTGGATAAGGAGGAACTGATTGATGCGGTGACAGCCATCAGCGGATCAGGCCCGGCGTATTTTTTCCTGCTGATGGAAGAGATGGTCAAGGCGGGAGTCAGGATGGGGATTCCGGTGGATATTGCTGAAGACCTGGTGTATCAGACTGCCAAGGGGGCCGGAGTGCTGGCTAAACAGGCTTATGCCCGCGGGGAAAGCCCCGCCGAACTGCGGCGGAAAGTAACCTCACCCAACGGAACGACAGAAGCGGCGATTAAGGTATTCGGCCAGTTGAATCTGGGCGATACGCTGTTTGCTGGTTTTGAGCGGGCTCGGCAGCGAAGTATGGAACTGTCCAAAGAAGTCGAAAACAGCTAAATGTTATTCGCAGGCATAAAAAAGCCCCACCTGTATCAGGCGGGGCTTTTTGTTTTTATTCCATAAACGGATAGCGGTAATCGGTCGGGGGGATGAAGTTTTCCTTGATCGCCCGCAGCGATACCCAGCGGGTCAGATTCATCATCGAGCCGGCCTTGTCATTGGTACCGGAGCCGCGAGCCCCGCCAAAGGGCTGCTGACCAACAACGGCACCGGTAGGCTTGTCGTTGATGTAAAAGTTGCCAGCCGCATGCCGCAGTTTATCCAGTGCAAGATCAATTGCGTAGCGGTCGCGGGCAAAAACACAGCCGGTCAGACCGTAGATGCTGCTCTGATCGCATAGCTCAAGAGCCTGTTCGTATTCGGCATCTTCATAAGCAAACACAGTCAGAATAGGAGCAAAGATTTCCTCGACCATCGATTCATAGTAAGGATTGGTTGTTTCAATTAGGGTAGGCTCAATAAAATACCCGGTTGTGTCATCACATCCGCCGCCGAAGAGGATTTTGGCTTCATTGGAAACGCGGGCCCGCTCGATGAACCCTTTGGTATTGTTGAAGGAATCACCATCGATGACAGCGTTCATGAAATTGCGGAAGTCCTGGACCGGGCCGATTGTGACCGTCTTGAGCTGGTCGATGAGCTGGGCCTTGATTTTGGGCCAGATGCCCCGGGGGACATAAACCCGCGAAAGGGCTGAACATTTTTGGCCCTGATATTCAAACGCACCGCGGATCATCGCGGTCACGGTTGCGGCAATATCGGCGGAAGTGTGGATGACCATAAAATCTTTGCCGCCGGTTTCGCCAACGATGCGGGGATAGGTCTTGTATTTGGAAATCTGATCGCCGATGGTTTTCCACATACCCTGAAAAACGCTAGTGCTGCCGGTAAAATGCAGACCGGATAACAGAGGAGAATCAAGGACCGGAGTGCCAACGCTGGACCCGGAACCTGGAATGAAATTGATGACCCCATCGGGCAGACCGGCTTCATGAAGAATCTGCATAATCCAATACCCCGCATAAACAGCGGTCGAGGCGGGTTTCCACAGCACGGTGTTGCCCATCATGGCCGGGGCCGTGCTCAGATTGCCGCCGATGGAGGTGAAGTTAAACGGCGTCACGGCAAAAACAAATCCTTCCAGGGCCCGGTATTCGACAAAATTCAGGTTGCCATAGGGAGAGTACAAGGGGCGGTCTTTGTAAAGTTCCTGCATATAATAAGGGTTGAACCGCCAGAAATCAACTAATTCACAGGCACTGTCAATCTCCGCTTGATAGGCATTTTTGCTTTGATTGAGCATCGTTGCGGCGTTGAGGATATAGCGGTATTTGCCGCTGAGCAGGTCGGCGGCCTTCAGAAAGACCGAGGCTCGCTGCAGATAGGGCAGCGTTTCCCAATCGTGTTTGGCTTTCTGAGATGCTTCGATGGCCAGTTGGACTTCTTTGGGACCGGCCTTATGATACGTAGCCAGTATGCTGCTGTGGTTGTGCGGTTGGATACATGTGCCGATATGGCCAGTGCGGATTTCCTTGCCCCCGATGATCAGAGGGATTTCAAGATGCTGTGACTCCAGTTGTGCAATGGCCTGTTTCAATAGGGTCCGTTCTTTGGTGCCAGGGGCATAGGAATAGACCGGTTCATTGACTGGTTTGGGGATATTGCTGATCGTATTGTTCACAGAAGCTCTCCGCCAAAAAAGGAATTCATTTCGGAAAAGTAACGTTTAGATTGGGGTGGTAAAATGACCGCAATTCACTTGTCACAGATTAGAGTCGTAAGTCATTCTATTCCACTTGGATTGCCTCGACGGGACATTCATCGGCAGCCTGCTGGACAGTTTCTTCTAATTCAGGGGGTACCGTATCGACAAGGACTTCGGCCTTATTATTGCCCATGGTAAAGACTTCCGGACAGGTATCCACGCACAGTCCACATGCGGTACAGTTGTCGTCAATTCGTACTTTCATTTCCAGTTCCTTTCATCGCTTGACCTGAAATGGGTTCATTGCTATACGAGATTGACCACCGGAGGCGAGGCCAAATCCACGATACTGAATTATAACAGAGAATAATTGCTTTTTACAAGTAAAACCAGGGCTGTTATTAGGAATATTCTGCAGCATTAAATATGACTACGTACAGCCTTATTTTGCCTGGATTCTGCTCGACATTAAACAGCATCGCGTCGATGGTCGTGCTGGTCGGGACACGGCCAGGAGCCAGAATGAGGAAATCCCCCTGTTCAAGGGTGCAATCCAGTCTGCCGGGGGGCAGGTGGATTCCCCGATAGTCCTCATCAGAGTTCGTCTGATGCAGACGGAGCTTGACTAAAGGGCAGTACGTCGGGGTCATCTGGAGCTCAATGGAGTTTTCTCGGGAGGTTAATTTAGGCTTTATTGTCCACCCGATATATCCAGGATCAAAGGTCCTGGATGTCTGAGTGTTCGTTGAGAAAAAAACGTTACGATGTTGTTGCAGAGTAATGGTGGCAAATAATTCAGACGACTGATCGAGGGTTGTCAGGACTTTTCGAGCGACCCGAACCGCTCCTACGCTTGAGAGTATCTCAACCAGTTCTGGTCCCCGCACAGATTTACCTTCGCCAACCACGATGCCGTTGGAGGGATAAAGACTCTGGTTTTGAAAGGTAATATTTTTGGGACGGAATGTCTGGAGCGATTTATTCAGTAATTCCACCTGGGTGTCTTCGATTTCAAAGGTGACAATATCAAAACTGATCTGATTTTGAAAATGGGGTGTTTTGACAGGGCCTAAATCCTGCAGTGTCAAGCGTTTAGGCGTTAGCTGGGCATTGGCCTGAGCAGGGGTATGCATACAGCCAGCTAGATAAAAAAGAGCACTGATCAACACGATAACAATAGTCACTCGCATAGAGGTTATTATACAGCCCCTCTATATCGTGTCAAACGGCAAACAGCGGCCTGTGTATAGATTATACCCGTAAACGTGGTGATTCACAGAATTCGATAGCGACCGAGCTGGCCATTGAATTCGACGGGCGTACCATGAAATCGGGGGACCCGACCCGAACGACACGGGCATAGCTGGAAAAGCTTCCGCCGTACTCGAGCAACCCTTCGGTAGGTGGAACGGTCATTTCTACACTAACCAGTTCGCCATCACGGAGCTTGGCGTTGTTGACCTCAACCAGCATTCCACCCGGACTGACATTGATGGTGTTGCCTGAATACAGCCGGCCATCGCTGAGTCCGACTTTTTGACACAGTACGGTAAACTTCAGTGGCAATCGTTTGTGTTTTCTTCGATCCGAGTCCATTGGGTTGCCTCCATGCAACGAAGCAGTGAATATTGATATTTTCTATCAGTTTAGGAGAGCAATCTTTGTGCCAAAAAACGTTGCTTTCATTTGCTCTTTTGGTTATCTTTGCAAGTCTTTATTTACCAGCCTTTTACGAATATTGTACAGGTTCGGTTCACAGCTTGTTTCTTGTCATTTCAAAGAAAACGATGTACAGAATAAACATCTTTCTCTAAGTTATTATCGCTGAGGTTAGCTTAAAGATTAAATAATTCACTGCAAAATTGATTTTATTTCCTTGTAATTACAATGCTTATGAACCAATAGCCTGGTGTTTTTCCAGAAGACTGAGTGGGATTGTTGTTTTTTGTCAACATCAATGTTGACATTTAGACCTAAAATAGATATTATTAGCTGTTATGGCGGATGTATTGGTCACAACAATCGAAGAGAATGGCAAAAAAACAACAAATAGTCACCTTGCGGGGTCGATTACTCCTGAAGCTCTCTTCTTATTCCGCTCCATAGCTGAATCTCTCGACAGCGGCTTTATTTTGTATAATTCCCAGCTTGATATTCACTATTGTTCTCCAGCTGCAGTTCGCACGATTGAACTTTGTGGAACGATTGATTTATCCCTCGCGGCAGGAACGGACTCCAAAGTGAATTGGAAACAGGTATTGTCGGATGTTTTTGAACAGAGGCGTCCTACACGTCTGAGGGCTGTTCGGTATTCTTTTCAACGCAAAAACCGGATACTCGATATCCTTTGTGCCCCCGTTCTCGATGCACAGGGGGTGGTCTCTTGTGGGGCGGTTGTCCTGGATGATGTAACGGATAAAACTGCGCGGGAAAACGCGATGATACAGGCGGAGCGACTGATATCTATCGGTAAAGTGGCCGGAAAGGTTGCCCACGAGCTGAATAATCCCATGGATGGCATTTTGCGCTATCTGAACCTGGCGATTCGGGTTTTGGAGCAGGGACATACAGAAAAAGCCCGTGATTATCTGACCCAGTGTCGTAATGGATTGATGCGGATGGTGGGAATTATCTCAGAGCTGCTGGAATTCTCGCGCGGCACACATCAGGCGATGGAGCCGGCACCGCTGGATAAAATTGTGGATAATGCGCTGGACATGATGAGTGGTGTTCTTTCGGGAATCAAGGTCTGTGTTGAAAAAGATTATCACGGGCATGCCCTGATGATGCGCAATGATAATTTGTGTCAGGTGTTCTGCAATCTGATTAAAAACGCTGCAGATGTGATGGAAGGCAAAGGGACTTTGACGATTACCCTGGGACAAGACGATACCGACTGGCTGGTTCGGTTTCGGGACACCGGGCCGGGGGTTCCGCCGGAATTCATGACGGCCATTTTCCAGCCCTTCTTTACGACTAAAACCCCGGGCCGGGGGACCGGGCTGGGGCTGGCCATCTGCAAAGACATTGTAGAAAAATATCATGGAACCATCAGCGTGGAATGTCCGCCGACAGGAGGCAGCATATTCACTGTTCGACTGCCTGCAGCATCCGGCCTGACGACGATATCGAGTTAAGGTGCATATATGTCAGCTAAACATGCCATACTTGTAATTGATGACGATACGATTATCCTGGAATCCCTGTGTGAGTTTCTCAGAATTGAGGGGTACCATGCCGAAGGCGTACGCAATCTTGCTCAGGCTCGCCAGAAACTGCAGGATCAGGTATTTTCGCTGATTATTTCCGATGTAAATTTGCCGGATGGGGACGGCTTTGAGGTGTTGTCGCTGACGCGGCAGAGTTTTCCCGGAACAGTGGTCATATTGATTACCGGATACGGCACGATTGAAAGTGCTGTCGAAGCGATTAAGATGGGGGCCTATGACTATCTGACCAAACCGATTGTGGATGATGATCTGCGGCTGGCGGTGGAGCGGGCAGTGCGTCAGCAGAGTCTGATGGATGAGAACCGCCAGCTGCGTGAGCAGCTGACCAACCGTTACCGTCTTGAAAACATCATCAGTCAGGACTATAAAATGTCTCGCATCTTTGAACTGATCGAAGCGGTTGCCGACAGCAAGACGACAGTCCTGATGACCGGGCCCAGCGGGGTAGGCAAGAGCCTGCTGGCGCGGGCACTGCATTTCCGGTCGCCGCGCAAGGACAAGCCGTTCATTGAAGTCAGTTGCGGGGCATTGCCCGAAACGCTGCTGGAAAGCGAACTATTTGGGCATGTCAAGGGGGCTTTTACGGGGGCAATCCGCGACAAAGAAGGCAAGTTTCTGGCTGCCGATGGCGGGACGATCTTTTTGGACGAAATTTCCAGTGCGACCCCGGCTATGCAGGTCAAACTGCTGCGTGTGCTTCAGGACAGACAGTTTGAACCTGTCGGCAGCAACCGCACCATCAATGTGGATGTGCGGGTCATTCTGGCGTCCAATACAGACCTGCTTGCGGAAGTCAAGGCGGGGCGATTTCGTGAAGATTTGTATTATCGAATCAATGTTGTGACAGTCAACGTGCCGCCACTGGCCGAGCGTCCGGTGGATATTACATTGCTTGCGGATCATTTTTTGCGGCATTTCTGTCAGGTCCATAACCGCAGCAAGCTGGGGATTACTGAAAAAGCCATCGAATGTATGCAGCGCTATGGCTGGCCGGGAAATGTCCGTGAACTCGAAAATGTGATGGAGCGTGCCGTCCTGCTGAGCAAGGGGGCTTATATCGAAGAACAGGATTTGCCGCCTGCGGTCATCAGTCAGAGCAAACGTCTCGGATCTTCAGACTATACAGGCCTTAGTCTCAAAAAGGCACTGGAAGGGCCGGAGCGTGCGATTATTCACGCAGCCCTGGAAGCCAACCAGTGGAATCGCCAGGTCACTGCGGATGCCCTGAAAATCAATCGGACAACGCTGTACAAGAAGATGAAACGGTATGGCCTGGAAGATGAAGCGGCGCGATTGGGATTTTAGTGTCTCGGATCCGCATTTCAATCCCCACCCAATCTCCATATTGTTCTTCTGAATCCATGACTATACCCAACAGGTATGGTTATTCCGCGACGACCACAGGCTGTCTTATGCCGTACGTTATCACGGGGCAACGTTATCCTGCGCAGCTGCGGGGATGATACGGTTGCTGACAGCTGGAAGCTATTTCGCTGCGACGAAACGAGACATTTCAAGCCCGATCGGTTTAATTTGCCTCGGATGATTAATGATAAAGGCTATCCTTTGTATCTATACCTACTTGTTTTTCTGGGAGCCATCGGAATTATACTGATTTCCTTCAGAAAATTCTGGAGATCATATTGCTGTGTGTTGTTTCTGGCTGACATTAAACTGATAAGCCGCGTTACTGTATTGACTTGGGTGATGAGTTTGGGATTGTTTTAAATGAGTATTTCACTTTCAAGGGATTTTGCGAAAATGCCGATGTAATCTTTCCAATAGATATTTTCCAGAAGATCATGACACGGAGGTCATATATGGAAACATCTCTGAAAACCAATATTCAGGCTGTCTGGGACCATTATTTTCAAAACCGGGATACTCAATCGCGAAACATTCTAATAGAACATTATCTGCATTTGGTCAAATATACCGCAGAACGGCTGCGTGTTCGTTTCCCGCGGTTTGTTGATGTAGAAGATTTGTATAGTGCCGGAATATTCGGCTTGCTAAGTGCGATTAGAAATTTCAAGCCCACAGAAAATGCCAAATTTGAAACTTATGGTGTTCAGCGTATTCAGGGTGCAATCCGTGATTATATCCGAAAAACAGATTGGGTTCCGCGGTTGGTTCGTTATCGTGCACACCAGCTGCACGCTGCAACCCAGAAGCTGGAGGCTCTGTTGGGGCGGCTTCCTGCCGATGCAGAACTGGCGGATGAATTAGGGATGGATATGGACCAGTTTTACTGTTTTCAGCGAGATGCCAATGCAATGGTTCTGATCTCACTGAATATGAATATGTCGGAATCGGACGAAGATGAAGAATTTTCAGAATTAGATACTGTTTACGACCGGAAAAGTCAGAATCCCTGTAATGAAGTACACAAACAAGACTTTCAGGAATTTATCAAAAAAGGGCTTTCACGGGAAGACCAGCTTATCGTGATCCTGTATTATTATGAGCAGATGACGATGAAGGAAATCGGCGATGCACTGGGATTGTCCGAGTCTCGCATCTGCCAGATGCACTCCTCCATTCTTGCTAAATTAAAGGGGCAATTGAATGCCTCGCTACTGTGTTTACAGTAATCTGTCTAATACCACAAAACCGGATCGAATAGCTCAAGTATGGCATCTTTTTGTCCCTATCGATACACGGCGTGTGTTGCTGGACGCCGGCAGATGAAAACTATTTAGCTGTGACGAAACAGGACATTTCAAGTCGAATCAGTAGCATTTTGCCTTTTAATTCGGAGTGGCACATTAGCGGCCTTTTCGGCCCACGTCTGAGAGAGGCTGCCAACATCCATGACTCGAAAGGGGGCTTCGTATTCGGGAGTTATCCCGGACAAAATATGTTTCTGGATATATTTTGCATGCTGCTGTTCCATTCGCAGGATTGCCCATAACCGTTTTGCCAGATTCGTTTCCCTGAGCTGTTCGGCCTGTTCGATGCGGGTTTTGTAGCGGCGGATGGCATCCTGTTCATCATCCAAATCCAGCCATAGTATTTGTTCATTGTCCTCCGCGAGATGAATCGTGCCCATGCGCGGACTTGGATGGCCGCCAAGCTCGTGAATCATTTCCGTCAGGATCATGGCATGCTTGAGCTTTCGAAACGCGAATATCTTAAGCATGCCGGCGATATGACGATAAACGATCCCAGTGAGCGTGGAGGCATGATGAATGTATTGAATCGCTGCGGTTTGTTCCAGCTCAAGATCCATATTGAGCAGTAGGGTCAAATTTTGACGTGTAATGACCATATTGGGATACTCCTTTGAATGCCGCAGCCGTATGGATTGCGATCCAGTGCGATACCGGACCAAACATCACTCATCGATTTCAAAGCTATTTATCCGCGGCAGCAGCCATCAGATTTATACCTTTGTAGTCTAAACGAGCCGAACAGTTCACACGATGAAGGATATAACGGTTGAATTGACAAAAAACTTGAATCAGTTGGAGTATATAACATAAAAAAGGACTGGTTACGAGCCAGTCCTTGTGATATTTTATGGTTCAACTTTGACCAGGACATCGAGATATCGTGTTCCCCATTTCTGGGCGGTCTTGTGGTCGCTAAAAAAGACATCCAGTCGGTTGCCCTTGATGAGACGACCGCGGTCTTTGACTTTTACTGGACGGTCTTGGTTATATCCCGGGATAATCATCTCAGTCCCGAACGGGATGCGTTTATCGGCAGCAACAAACGCGTCCCCTTTACGGATCTTGTGAAGGTCCGCGGTCAGGCCATCAGAAAATTTCCCGCAACATCGCGGACAGGTGCAATAGCCCGTGACCCGCATACGAACGATTTTCCATTCAGAACCATTAGCGTTGGAAGTCGGGCAGCTTTGCAGCAGGGCGATAAGCTGCTGATCATCGGTTTGGGGCTGATTCTGAACTTGTGGTGCTGCCGGCACAAAACCACTATTTTCTATAGGTGATAAATTCGGTAAAACTGATACAGTTTGTCCTTCTACAGGGATACGAGTGCTTAACAGAATAGGACCTGAGGCTGTCATGCACATTCTGATGCATATCCAAGCGCATACAACCACGGTCATGATAACGCTGGTGCGAATAATATAACGTCTTGTATTTTCAGCAAATAGAGTTTTCTCGGTAAGACTCAAACAGGTCCCCTTTCCATAAACCGTGTTGACGGGTTTCTATCGCAAGAATACGACAATACAACTCTGAAACTAACAAAAGAGCTTTTTTGCCACTCCGTCGGCTTACCAGAAACTGGGTGTATCCCCCCGCCCAATCAGCGTAGTAGGGGATTCTATCAAAACGGGAGTAAAAAGTCAATGGAATTACGGGGTATTAGAAGACATATCAGATTGAGAATGTCCCAAGCAGCTTTCGAGCGGCTCCTTCAGCAATTCATACTGCCATTCGACGATGACGCCTTCTTTGAGCAGTTCATTGAGGTGAGCAGGGCCGGATTTGGCGATGATGCCGATGATATGGCGGGGCATCAGGATTTCCAGAGCGATTTGATGCTGTTCAGCGAGGGATTTGCAGCAATTGCGAATTTTGTCAATGCGTTTGAGGAATTCCGGGTCTGGTTTAGGCTGACGGGTTGGTACCTTTTTGGCGGGCCATTGGGAGGATTCCATCGCGAAGGCTTTCTGGAGAGCTTGTTCAAGACAATCCAGACGTTTCCCCTTACAATGTTTAAGTGAGCTGAGCAAGAGACGAAAATCCGGGTTGATATGCGAGTCGGCCTGAATGGCCAGGTCGATGAGCCGTTCATTGTGCAGGATGCGAAATGGCGGCAAATCAGCTTTTTGGGCCTGTTTTTCACGCCAAAGCCAAAGCTCTTTCAGAAAAGCCAGCTGTCGGCGATTCAACAGACTGCTGCCTTTGATACGCCAGTCACGTTCCGGGTCGATATCGGGCTTATGGTTTATTGCGGCTCGCACAGAACGACGGCACATCTGCTGGTGCCAGCCGGTACGATTTTGTTCCTGAAGTATGCCTTCGAGCCGGGTTGCCAGTTCCAGCAGGTAATGAGTATCCATTGCGGCGTATTCGAGCAGGTGGACGGGCAAGGGGCGTTTGGACCAGTCGGCTTTCTGGCTGCCCTTGCTGATAGTGACCTGGAGAACGTGGTGAAGCATCCCGGCCAGGTTCAAGGATTCCAGCCGCAGCAGTTTGCCGGCCAGCATGGTATCGAAAATTTCGCCTTTAGGTTCAAATCCAAAGCTTTGTCGAAGCATCCGCAAATCGTAGCCGGCATCATGAAAAATCAGATTCTTTGACTCCAGAACCTCAAATACCGGCTTCATATCCAGTTTGACCAGGGGATCGATCACATAGTTTTCCCCATCAAAGCTCATCTGAATCAGGCAGACTTTTGGATAATAATGATGAAAACTATCGGCTTCAATATCCACTGCCACAGCGGATACGTGTCGGAGTTTGTCCAGGAAGTCTTTCAGGTCCGAAAGGGCTGTGATATAATGATAATGTAATCCCTTTTTACTCAAAACTACACTAATTCCATTCACTTGTTGGCCAACATACCCACCCGGCAGGTTTTGCAAAGTCCGGAGGTAGTACTATTTGATTGTATTATTTCAGTAGAATACCTTTTTGTTGCTAATCCGTCAAGGTCGAATTTAGGATTCGTGGGAGTCTAAGGTGCGATGGAAATCTGGACGTCCACACGGTAAAAACAGCGGGATGGTGCTTCAAAGCAGCTATGATGACAGGGTATTTTCTGTTGGAACACGTGTGAATTTTTTGCTTGCAATTCATTGCATCGGCGATTAATAATACAATCAGCTCTTTGGAAATTTGAATCTGCTTTACGGTTTGGCCCATTCGGGCCGAATGAAAAAGGGAACACGGTGAAAGTCCGTGGCGGTCGCGCCGCTGTATGTACCCGATGCCCAAAACCAGGCAAATCCAAAAGGCAATATTCCACTGTCCAACACAGGATGGGAAGGAGCCTTGAGGTAGGGTACAAGCCAGAAAACCTGCCGGAAAGCAATTGCGTAACGTTGTTCTCGCGAGAAGGAACAAGGCGTGTGCGGATGGAAAATGGCAATTGGGCCCAAGAGCCTGATTCTGTCCCTTTTAGAAATTGAATACAAAGCCGTCGCTTCCTGCGTGGGAGCGGCGGCTTTTTTGTTTTATTTACGGGTCTTCGCGTCAAAGACCGACGCAGAACAGGAGGTTGGCAGCCGAACCAGAATGTATCCGAAAATTGCTATTTCCAACAGTCTGTCGCGGCGGGCACAGATCTGCCGTCCGCCGCGGCAGCTTCAAAGTCAAAAAAAAATGAGAATAAGACTTCCGGCTATTTGAAAGCCGGAACCAATGAGAGGATGTGTATGAAAAAGATGTGGATGTTGTTGCTGGTGTCACTGATTTCGGTTCAGGGGGTTGCGATGCAGGCCCCGACGTATTCCAATCCAGTAGAATATGCTGCAGGCTCGGGTGCGAATACAGCGTATATCGCATTGGATTTTAACGGCAGTTCGGTTTTTGTGTTCCAGTATCAATGGGACGGGCAGGCGACGGCCTGGGATGCATTGCAGGCTATTGATGCCGCGGGTGTATTTGAGATGTCCTATATGGACTACGGCTGGGGTGTCTGGGTGTATGATTTTGGATACCCCGGAGGTGTGGAGATGGATTATGGTTCGGCCAATACTGGCTGGGCATACTTTATCAGCGATAATAATTTCGAGTGGAACCTTAGCATGGTCGGAGTGCAGGGGCGAATGTTGACCGATGGAAGCTGGGATAGCTGGGTGTGGACGGATTATCCGGCGGACTGGTCCATGCCGAATCGCCAGCCTGGGCAGATGGCTGTCCCTGAACCGCTGACGCTGGCGTTGCTGGGAATCGGTGTAGTCTGGATGCGGCGCAAATAAATAACCGTTCAATGCGGGTCGGCAGGGATGCCGGCCCTGTTGTTATACAGAATTGAGAAATTGTGCGAAACGAATGGATAATAGGGTTGGTGCTTGCGGCGACGGCGGTCGGTTCTGATTTTGCCACGGTCGTGGTACAGTCCAAAGGACCGTTTGGGATGTATCCCTATGACCAGCCGTCAGCGGCGCTGGGGGAACCGGCATCATGGCTTTATGATGACGATGTCTATTTTGCGTCTTTTGCCTGTTCGCTGGTTTATGGTGCCTGGAATACCGACCTACAAAATGAGCGAACCGTGGTAACGCTGGGGCCAGGCAGTTCCATCGTGCTGGGCTTTGATCACCGTGTAGCCGATGATATCAATAATCCCTATGGGATTGATTTTATTGTTTTTGGCAATGCGGCATTTATCACACAGGGTGTGGTCCGGCCGGATTCGGATATGGGGGGGCTTCGGCTCAGCAGCCCTGCAGCAATCATTGGTGAAAAAGTGAAAGTCGAGGTCGCCCAGGATCCCAATGGTCCATGGTTTGGGTTTTCGAGCGGGCCGTTTGCGGATAATTTGTTTCCAACCAATCGATTTGCATGGAATAACGAGGGCAAAACCTGGGGGCAAGCCCTGGACCCGCTGCGGCCGGTGAATCCGAACTTGAAACTGTCGGATTTTTCAGGATTAACTGTGGCCCAGGCAATCGAACTGTATGAGGGTTCAGCAGGCGGAACTGGATTTGATTTACGGTGGCTGACTCCGGGGGATTTTGAACAGTTGCGGGCTGATGACCAGACGGGTCGGCGATGGATTCAATATATTCGGCTCAGCTCTGTCAGTCCGCTGGCCGGAGAAATCGACGCGGTGTCGGATGTAGCGGCATGCGGCGACTATCAGCATCCGCTGCCGGCTGGCGATGTCAATCAGGACTGCCGGGTCAATCTGCTGGATTTGGCAGTGTTGGCGGAAAACTGGCTGGTATGTACATGGAACTGTCAGCAATGAAGCCCAAAGCCTTTACTCTGATTGAGCTGCTGGTGGTCATGGCGATTATCGCGTTGATGCTGGGGGTCTTGGTGCCATCCCTGGCACGGGCCAAAGAACAGGGTCGGGAGGTTTATTGTCAGAATAATCTTCGCCAGATGCACATCGCGGCGGTAGTGTATGCGGAAAATCAGCGGGGGTTTCTGCCGATAGCCTATTATTCGGTTAAGTTGCCTGGCCAGCGAACCCAATATTGCTGGGATTTTACCGAATGCCGCAGCAGTGAGGGTGTGGTTGTGCAGCCCGGTTTGCTCTGGCAGGAGACAATGATAGAAAAAGTCCAGCAATGCCCGTCATTTAAAGGGGATTCGAATACGGCGGCTAATCCTTATACCGGGTACAATTATAACACGAGTTATATCGGGCACGGTCAGAATGAGGGTGTTGTACTGCCTATCCGCTATCATGAGATTCGATATCCGGCCGGGTGTGCGATGTTCGGAGACGGTCAAACGCTCAATGGGGCCAATAAATTCATGCGAAGTCCGCTGCCGTCGGAGACGGATATGAATTTTTCCGGACGCTGGGGTGGGACACAGGGGTATCGACACAATCGGAATACCAATGTGGCCTGGTGTGATGGGAGTGTGGCATCCCAGTCAGAGCTGTTTGAAGGTACGGATTCCGATGGAACCAGTGACCTTATCCGGCAGCACAACCAGCAGAATCCGCAGACTCCCATAGGATTTCTATCGGAAGCTAATTCTGCATACGATTTACGGTAGTTGCCTCTTCACAAGCGTGTGCCTGTTTTATACAATTCAGGCATGGATAAGGAGCTGCTACAATCCGGAAGGAATTGTCTGGTGCGCCCGATGCTGGGGCTGTGGCGGACGATGCATCAATTGATCTGGCCTGCCCTGTGCCATGCCTGCTCAACCCCCATTGAAGAAGACGCAGGAGGTTTATGTCTGGCCTGCTGGCAGGAACTGTCCACGGCGGTGGGATGTGACTATTGCCGCCGCTGCGGCCGGACAGTGACACGATATGGACTGGTAGCCAATCGATGCGGCGGATGCCTGGAGGAAGCACTGGAATATGACGGCCTGTGCCGTGCAGGATTCTATACGGGCGTGTTGAAAAATTTGTTGCGGGGATTAAAATTTCAAGACCAAACCGAAAATATAGAGTATTTGGGTCCAATCATTCAGGGGGCATTTGAGGCATCCGGATTTTCCGACAAAATAGATATATTAGTTCCAGTACCTTTGCATTGGCGTCGCCGGCTGGAACGGGGGTTTAACCAATCTTTTCTGCTGGCCCGGCAATTACGACGATTTTGTTCGACAATATCGACCGATCTGGTCCGAATGCGTTATACTTGTCACCAGTGGGAACTGGAAGACGATGCTGCGCGTCGTAAAAATGTCAAAGGTGCGTTTGCGGTTCGTCAAGGCCACCCGTTTGAGGGGAAAACTGTATGTCTGGTGGATGATATTAGTACCAGTGGTGCCACGCTGAAGGAATGTGCTGTCACGCTGCGTCAGGCTGGTGCCAAAGCGGTTTTTGCGGCGGTTGTGGCGGTGGCTGAACGCCTGGATTAAGGCGGTTCAAATTCAATGTTTGACTGGTTGCGGCAGGGGGGCTATAATAATAACAATGTATCTGTTGGAACAGGTTTATCGAAAGGGAGGTGGCATTATGGCGTTACTGTCCTTTTTGGATTCGAACAAGGTCCGATACGAATTGACGAAACACCGACCGGCGTTTACTGCTCAACAGATGGCTGCGGAAGAACATGTGCCGGGAATGGCGGTTGCCAAGCCGGTGCTGGTTCAGGCGGATGGGACATATTATATGTGTGTCCTTCCGGCTTGCTGCAAAATAGACCTTGCAGCGTTGAAGCAGGGGATTGGGGCCCGCGATGTGCGGCTGGCGGATGAAACCGAAATGGTAAAACTGTTTGGGGATTGCGAACTGGGAGCCGAACCGCCGATTGGCATGCTGTATGGGATTGAGACGCTGATGGATAAATCCCTCGACAAGGATGAGTACATAACGTTTCAGGCAGGTTCACATGATCAGGCGGTGCGAATCAAGCTGTCAGATTATAAAATCCTGGCCCGTCCCAGAATCCTGAGCTTTGCGTATCACAGCCGTTAATCGACAAGCAATCGCAACATAGAGTTTTTTTATCAGGAGTACCGAATGGTCAAAAGGGATTTTGTTTTTATTACGGCATGGATTGGACTGATAGTCGGGCCGATTTTTGCAGCACCTCAATTGCAATCGCAGACGTTATTTTCCCCCCTTACAGCCGAATTATTCGGGCGTCTGGGCAATGACATTTCTTCGTCTTCCTCGAACCAGGCCGATATTTGCATGCTATTTCTGCAGGCGGGCAT
The DNA here is from genome assembly GCF_050689095.1 of Anaeroglomus insulsum. Lineage (NCBI taxonomy): Bacteria > Pseudomonadati > Planctomycetota > Phycisphaerae > Sedimentisphaerales > Anaerohalosphaeraceae > Anaeroglomus > Anaeroglomus insulsum. The sequence continues at coordinate 41,829 of NZ_JBOGCL010000013.1, read as the reverse complement.
CATTCTGGATGAGCAATCCCCTGCGGTCTATGAACAATTCCTGCGGGGGGTTGGACGCAGTGGAGTTCGCTCGGATTATTCCGATACCATCCTGATGGCGATGAAGCGATATATGGATGCCAATGCAGATCTGGAGGTTGCGGCTCAGGCCTTGAACTGCGTGCTGGAACAAGTCGATACACGACAGGAACGGGAAAATTTGTTGAGCCGTAGTCTTGGACCTTTGGCGACATCTAATCCGGTCTTTGCTTCGGATGTAGCGGCCCAGTTGGGATTGTATGCAGCGGAGAAGACCGATTATGCCGGGGCGGCTGCGCAATTTGATTATGCCCTCCGCTTGAATCCATACAACCTGCTGGCCATGGGTAAGTGGATGGAATTGACCGAACCTGCGACAGCCAATGCGGCGGTCACGGAAAAATTAATCTGGGATCGTCTGGCGCTGACGGTGAATCCGAGCAATCTGGAAGCGGTAATGGGGTTTGCACAAACGGCATATCATGCCGGACTGTATGAATGGGCTGCCGATGCATTTGCGTATGCGGCAGGATTGTATGAGTATCTGGAGCCAGGCAAAGGGTTACATGAAGACATCGCTCTGGGATGGATTGAAAGCTGTTATATGTCTTCCTCTCGACAGACGCAGTGTGCGGCAATTGCCCAGAAGGTGCGAGACGGTGGCGTCGTGAATCCGATCATCGAAACTGTGGCGGCACTGGCAGCGGAAAAAACCGGAGTTCCGGATCAGAAAAAACAAATTCTGGCTTTGGCCGCCGACAAGCTCCAGCAGCAGGGCACCGGCCAGCAAGAGGGCATTTATGCTTTGAAGACGGGGTGGTTTTACTGCTTTGGAACGGAAGATCCGGAAAAAGCCCTTGCATGGTGCAATCGGGTCTATACTCAGGAGCCGAATTTGCCGGCAGCCAAATCGCTGATGGCGTATGCGTTTTTATTGAATCAGCAGATCGATCTGGCTGTCGACTATGCAGAGCCTCTGGCCCAGAACGACCCGGTGGCAGCCCTGACCCTGGCCCGTGCTTATATTCAGAAAGACCAGAAAGAAAAAGCCGTCGAACTGCTGCGGGGGGTACTGTCAAAACCTGTTTCGCTTCCCATCATGCTCAAAGCTAGGGCGGCATTAAAAGAAGCGGGATCGGATTATATTTCCGAGCTTTCCCCCGGGATTATTGAAACCGGTCTTAAGGATAAATTTGGCAAACAGATTGTGCCCCCGTTTATAGTGCCCCCTAAACTGTTCAAAGCCAAACTGAATTTTGGCGGAGAAGAATTCTTTTTCGGCAGCCCGCTCGATGCCCGGCTGACTCTGGAAAATACCGGTGCCATGCCACTGGTTATCGGTAAAAACGGGATGCTGACAGGGCGGTATCGCGTGGATGTGGACATTCGTGGGGATATTCGTAAAAAAATTCCTGCTTTGCTGGAAGGAACCTTTCGTCCAAGTCGGGCGATTTTGCCGGGTGAATCGGTTACGGTGCGTTTGGACGTAAATACAGGGGAATTATCCCGTTTGCTGTTTACCTGCCCACAGGCTTCGGTGGATATTGATTTTACCTTATATCTGGATCCGATAGTCACCCGGGACGGCTCGCTGGCTAATGGAGTGAATGGCGTGGGTCTGATTCAGACGGTTGTACATCGCAAAAAAGCTGAAATGAGTCGGGAATTCTTGCTTCAGCGACTTGATGCTGTAGCCAAGGGCCAGGAAGGACAGCGGATTCGCGCGGCTGAATTGTTTGCGGGTTTGTATGCGGAACAAGCAGCGGCTAAACTGGGAAATATTCCTTATAAATATATAGCCATTGAGCCTTCATTGCTGGCTGACTCGGTCAGGCGGGCTATCATGGATGAAAACTGGAAAGTTCGAGTCCACATTATGTCTTGTCTGGGACGTTATTCGGTCGGGTTGGATTACGGAATGACGGCCTCGATTTCCGAAAACCTCAACCATGATGCCTGGCCGGTGCGAATGGTTGCTCTGTGGCTTTTGGCCACCCAACAAAAAGAGTCCTTCCAGCCTGTCTTGGACTGGAAGGCCCAGCATGATCCGTTTTGGCTCAACCAGCGATTGGCTGTTGTTTTGGGGGGCAAGCCGCCTTTGCCGGGCCAGTCTGAACCTCCTGTCGAGAAATAATTGTAATTGCTTGAATGCCAAGTGGTTAGGGATATCCAGAAAAAATCAAAAAAATTTAAAAATTTTTATTGTGTAATGCACGGAAATTTTGTAAATTCTCCGCCTTGCAATGCTAAGTAATGATACGCTAAAAGAAAGGATTAACTATGCCAGCAAAAGTGGATGTCGAGACCTGCACAGGATGCGAATCCTGCGTCGAAGCTTGCCCCAGTGAAGCCATTTCGATGAAAGATGGTAAGGCTTTCGTCGATTCTGATAAATGCGTCGATTGCGGCGTGTGCGTGGATGAGTGCCCGGTCGAAGCGATTGCTATGGAATAATGCCATAAGGCTTTATCCTCAAAACAATTAAAATCACGACCTGCGGGTTGTGTGAAGTACCAAAGCAGCTTGATTAACAACGTGAAGTTTGATGCGGCAAGGGTGTTGCCCATGCCCCCATCGTCTAGAGGCCTAGGACACCGGGTTTTCAACCCGGCGACAGGGGTTCGAATCCCCTTGGGGGTATTCTTAAGTCTTTGTTTTACAAGGACTTATTGATTCTGTTTTGAAGTGCTATGCTAATATGTTTAGTGTAAAACAGCGTTTCAAAAACATAGTATTACCTATGCTATTTGCAAGAGTGGGTTATTCGGCAAATGGATAGGTGGTTGTAAAAAAAAGACATAGTAGGACAGGGGAAAATAAAACCCCCTAGGAGTATAAAGCTATGTCAACAAGCCTTTTAATCATACCTTTGGCATTCGATCTGTACCACCCCTCCGTAGCGATTTATGGACGGCAAGACGGTTTTTCAAGGGTCATTGCATCCCAAATGGATACGCTGTCCAGTCGGTGATTTGTGGAGTGTGATTTTTGTCGGCCCGGCTAAAGGGTTCCTCTAAAAATTCATTTTGGCGGACAAACGAATCTTTTTGTTGCCGGCATCTGCAGACCAGCGGCTAAAGTGCGGCGGGGTGGAACATTGGATTCAGACGGATTTAGTTTGGGACTGCATCGCGAGTCGGTTCCGCCAGACCACATCTTCTTTAGTTCTTGATAACGCTTCATCGTCATACAGCGTATCCGTCTAAGGGGGATACGATGTTCCCTGTCTATTCCACAACGGTTGATTAAAATACTTGACAGTGTGGTATGGATTGTGTATATCGGTCTTTCAAATAAGAAACTGTTCTTGTTTTGCCTGCGTAACTTCGAAATTAAGTGAAGGGTCTGCCATGAATACATTTCGCAATCTCATACTGCTGATGTTCAGTATCCTGTTTGTAATGTTATTTGAAGGCTGTTCTGCCGCGCCTGGCAGTACCGCTGAGAGTCCCAAAACCAGTGAAGCTCCTCGCAGCGTTGCACCTTATTTCACGGCGGCCACATCGGGTGCCAAATCGCCGGATCCCGACGGCTTCCTCCAGCGATGGCTGCTTCTGGAACCAATTTCGCTGCCCATCCGCAGTAATGCCGGGTTTACCGAAAGCTTTGTCCGCAATACCATCTGTACAGAGTACTTTCCCGACCAGTTTACCGTCGTTCCGTGTGACGGCGACAAGGTGACAGTGTCTGATAAGGAACTCACATGGCATGCGCTGGATAGTACCAACTTCAATGTCAAGCTGTTTCGTTTTGCCTACGGCCTGAATAAGCCGACATACGGAGTCCTGTTCTGGGCCGTGACTGTGGTTGACAGCCCGCGTCAGATAGAGAATGTCCGTATGGCAGTCGGTTCCAATTCCGCGTCCATGTGGTGGCTCAACGGCAAGGAGGCCGTGGGATTGTTTGGTGATCGGCGTATGGTGATGGATGACTGCGTTTCCAAACGCGTTACGCTCCAGAAAGGCCGCAATATTATCCGCGGTGCTGTCATTAACGGTCCGGGATTAAGCGATTTCTGCGTACGTTTTATCAATGAGCAGGGTGAACCGATCAAGGATATTGCCCTGAACCTTGAAAAGGCCGCGGAGTAAATTCTTCCGGGCTTTCGTCTTGTCTGGTTAAATATGTCCTAATTGCCTGTTATTGTCTCAGGAGGTTCCATGAAATCACGTTATTTTGCAGCATTGGTTTTGGGCCTGTATTTGCTGCAGCCGTCTTGTCCGGCAATGACCCTGAATGGTGAACCCTACATTCACGATCCTTCGACTATCGTGCAGTGCGATGGCAAGTATTATACCTTCGGCACTGGCGGGGGGGGGCTGATATCTGATGACGGCTGGACCTGGCGAAGCGGCGCTGTACGTCCCGGCGGCGGAGCGGCTCCTGATGTTATGAAGATCGGCGACCGTTATCTGGTGGTCTATGGTGCAACCGGCGGCGGTCTTGGGGGGGGACATAACGGCAGAATTCTGACGATGTGGAATAAAACCCTCGACCCGAATTCCCCCGATTTTAAATTCACCGAACCGGTTCTTGTGGCCTCCAGCGACGGCATCGAGGATTGTGATGCCATTGATCCTTCGCTGTGTCTGAGTCCCGAAGGCAAACTGTGGTGTACCTACGGGACCTATTTCGGCTACATCAGGATTGTCGAGCTTGATCCCAAAACGGGCATGCGTGTCAAAGGCAACGAACCGGTCAATATTGCCATCGATTGTGAAGCAACGGCCCTGATCTATCGTGACGGCTGGTACTACCTTTTCGGTACTCACGGCACCTGCTGCAGCGGTACCCACTCTACCTATAACATTCGAGTCGGACGGTCCAGAAAGCCGACCGGCCCTTACCTTGACCACATGGGCGTGGACATGCTCCGGGGCGGCGGCAAACTTGTTGTGGCCGCCAATAATCGCCTCATCGGTCCCGGCCACTTTGGCCTGATCGACCTTGGCAATGACGTGCAGAAATTCTCCTGCCACTACGAAGCCGATATGGATCGCGGTGGTCGCAGCGTCCTTGACATTCGTACTCTGCTTTGGAAAAACGGCTGGCCGGTTGCCGGGGAAGCTTTTAATGGAGGTACTTTCCAAATCGAGTCTGAACGCAGCGGCTATTGCCTGGAACTCGGGGTAGAAGCGGTACCGCTCAGTGAAAATCGAAGAATTCGTGAAATGTCTTCAGGGCCCAGCGGGCCCGGCGGCGGGGCAGGCCCTCGCGGTCCAGGTGCTGGCCCGGCTGGCCCCGGTATGATGGGCAGAAGATACAGCGGGCCAGTGACTCCGATTCCGGATCAGGATGTCGCGGTAGTGTCCGTAAATTGGCCGGCTGGCAGTGTTCCCGTTCGTCTGGGAGAGTATATGCTGCAGGCTCATCAAAAGTGGACTATCACGCCCGTCCCCAATGTTGGGGGGTATCTCGGTTCACCCTTTTTCAAGATTACGATTGCCGGTACGGATCGCGCTCTGGCGGCAACAAAGGACGCCGAGGTTGAGGTGGTTGCAGCCTTTACCGGCGAGCCTGAACAATTGTGGCGTATTGACCAGTTAATTGACGGGACATATCGTATTATCCCGATGACTGAGTCTGATTCAAAGGAACCGCTGGCATTGAGTGCGGTGGGCCTCAGTACACCGTCGCTGACTAAATTCGACCCCCGCAGCGGCAAGTCACGCTGGAATTTAAAAAAGCCGTGATGGTGTAGTTCATATTATTTCTTTATAGCGATAGGAAGATCAATTTTAACAGACTTCATCTGTCTTTAATTGGCTTCTGGCAAGCCAGTAAACCCGGGTAGCAGTCTACCAGCAGGTGTCTGCCGGCAGCAATTCACACGCCTCCTTTTTCTACTGGGCCACCTGCGTGGGGTGAACCTCATAGAGCGACGCGTGTCTTTTGACCCTTAATGGCTTCGATGGTCACTTTTGTCTTGAAGGCCGCCGGAAAATGCCTCTGTTGAGTCTTGATTTATACGTCCTTTCATCTCTAATTGCCGATTGAATTACACCACAACCTCCTTCTTATACCGTAGTACAAAATTCGGAGAGCATTATGTCTGTTCGAAAAGAGCTATTGGTGAAAAACAAACTTGTTCTTATTCCATTTCAGGGTACCCTGTACTATTAATGTTCGTTTGGCACAAGTGAGCCATATAGTCTGCGGCATCCTAAGCAAAACGATATTCCATGAACAAGATTGTTCCGCGGCGGCCCCCAAAGCATTCTCGTCGCATCGATACAGAAGATTTGAAAGAGGAAGAGTACAATGAAAAAGATGTTTGGAACAACTTTAATCGTATTCCTAACCGGTTTATGTCAAGCGGACAATCCAATCATTCAAACCAAATATACTGCCGATCCGGCGCCGATGGTTTATCAGGGTACAGTCTATCTTTATACCACCCATGATGAAGACGATGCGACGGGTTTTAAAATGTTTAACTGGCTGCTTTATAGTTCAACGGATATGGTCAATTGGACGGATCATGGGATTATCGCAAGCGTGGCGGAGCCCAATAAGACATTCAAATGGGCTGATGGTCATAGTGCATGGGCGCCTCAGTGTATTGCCCGAAACAATCGGTTTTATTTCTATTGTCCCACAATATTCAAAGGCCGAATGGCCATTGGTGTAGCGGTGGCGGACAGTCCGTTGGGCCCGTTTGTTGATCCTCTGGGCAAGCCTCTGATTTATCGCGGCAATCCGGGCGACTACGATCCTTCTGTCTTTATTGATGATGATGGGCAGGCCTATTTGTATTGGGGAGGAAACGGTCCCTGTTATTATGTTAAGCTCAACGAAGACATGATTTCTACGTCGGGGGACATTCAGACGGCATCGATTGATTTTACCGGCACTCCTCCTGAGGCGTCTTACACGGAAGGGCCGTGGCTTTGGAAGAAAAATGGTCATTACTACCTGGCCTGGGCCTCACGCTGCTGCCCCGAAGGTATCGGTTATGCCATGAGCGACAGTCCTACGGGACCCTGGAGGTGTAAGGGGACGATTATGGATCCGCATCCTCACTCAGACGGCAACCATCCGGGCATTATTGAATATCAGGGGACATCTTATGTGTTTGGTTTAAATTACGAGCTGTTTTTTACCCTTCAGGGCCATCGAAGGAAACTGGAGAGGCGTTCGGTCTGCGTAAAGACCATGAGCTACAACCCCGACGGTACGATTCAGAAAGTTGCCTGGTGGGGAGACGGTACGGCGATACCGAGTGTGCCTCAGGTCGGCCATCTTAATCCCTACCAGACCATCCAGGCCGAAACGATCTGCTGGTCGTCGGGTGTCAAGACAGAACCCTGCAGTGCAGGGGGGATGAATGTGTGCCAGATTGATCATGGCGATTATATCAAAGTCAAGGGGGTCGATTTCGGCGATACGCCGGCAGCGACTTTTACTGCCCGAGTTGCCAGTGCATCGGAAGGCGGTACCATTGAACTGCATCTTGATGAATGCAGTGGCAAATGCATCGGGACCGTTTCTGTTGCCAACACCGGCGGATGGCAGACCTGGAAAACCGTCACGGCCAGCGTATCCGAGGTGACGGGGGTACATGACCTTTACTTTGTATTCAAAGGCAATGAAGGGAAGCCACTTTTTAATTTTGATTCCTGGCAGTTCAGCCATTAAACAGTATTCATAATGAATAGGAGTTCCATGATGAGGTTGCGATTCATAACCATTCTGATTATCGCTGGCGCAACGTGCTATGCGGAGAATCCCATCTTTCGCGATGTGTTTACGGCTGACCCGGCGGCTTTGGTTGTCGGCGATACGGTCTATGTCTATGTCGGTCGCGACAACGCCAAAGAGGGTCAGTTTTTTACCATGCCTGAGTGGCGATGTTATTCCTCCAAGGACATGAAGACTTGGACGGCACACGGTCCCATTCTCCGGCCGGAGGATTTTCCATACGCCCGGGCCAATGTTGCCTGGGCCGCTCATATGATCCAAAAGGATGGACGATTCTATTTTTATACAACATTGCGTCGCAATAACAACAATGAACACTGTATCGGCGTGGCTGTGGGTGACAGTCCGACAGGGCCTTTCAAGGATGCCCGCGGAACTCCGCTGATTACCGATGAGATGACCCCGGATTCGAGTCGTCCCAACGCCGACATCGATCCCACGGTTTTTCTTGACGACGACGGCACCGCCTGGATGATGTGGGGCAACGGCGACTTTTATCTGGTAAAACTGAAACCCAACATGATCGAACTCGACGGGCCAATCCAAAAGATGGCATTTAAGAATGTTGCTGAAGGCCCCTGGCTCTTCAAACGCGGCAATCTGTACTACAATGTCTATGCTGCGGATATTCCCGGCAATCCGCCGGAAAAAATTGCCTATGCCACAGCGGAGAAAATCACCGGTCCCTGGACCTATCGCGGATTGGTAACCGGTTCTCCCAAGGCGGGCTTTACCATTCATCCGGCAGTCATCGAATTCAAGGGGCAGTGGTATTTCTTTTACCATGACGGTTCCACTTCGCTGAATGGGATGCCTGGCGGCGACTGCCGGCGGAGTGTCTGTGTGGAATATCTTTATTTTAATGATGATGGCACCATCAAACCCGTCACGCAGACTCAGGAAGGCATTTCCCGTCAGGCAGCATCACCTGAGCCGTCGGTTCAGCTTGTTCCCCTGAAAGATGTCCGATTGCTGGAGAGTCCTTTTTCTCAGGCGGTTCAAGCCAATTATCAATATCTCCTGGCTCATGACCCCGACCGATTGCTTGCGCCCTTTCGGCGCCAGGCGGGTCTTGAGGCCAAGGCTCGTCCCTACGGCAACTGGGAGAGCATGGGGCTTGAAGGGCATACGGCGGGGCACTACCTTTCGGCGATTTCGCTGATGATTGCGTCGGGCGCCGATCCGGAAGGTCTGTTCCGTCAGCGTCTCGATGCTATGATTAATGAATTGGACCAGGTCCAAAAAGCCAATGGCAACGGGTATCTTGGAGGTATCCAGGGAAGCAAAGAATTTTGGAAAAGTATTGCTGAGGGGCATGTTGAGCTTATCGGGAAAAGATGGGCCCCCTGGTATAACCTCCATAAAATGTTTGCCGGGCTTCGGGACGCCTATCTGTACGGAGGGAATACGAAAGCACGTGATTTGTTTGTTGGCTTTGCAGACTGGTGTGAGGCAACCACCTCCGGCCTGAGCGATCAGCAGATGCAGCAGATGCTGGGTACTGAATATGGCGGTATGAATGAAGCCCTTGCTGATGTCTATGCGATGACCGGCAAAAAAAAATACCTGGACCTGGCCAAACGCTTCAACCATCGGTCTGTTTTTGAGCCTCTCGAGAATCGCCAGGACAAGCTGACCGGCATGCATGCCAATACTCAGATTCCCAAGATTGTCGGTATGCAGCGCATTGCGGCACTGACCGGTGACGATACCCTGCATACCGGGGCGGCGTTTTTCTGGGAAACCGTTGTCAAAAACCGCAGTGTGGTTTTTGGGGGTAACAGTGTCAGCGAGCATTTTAATGATCCCAAGGATTTCAGCGGTATGATTTCGCATCGGGAAGGCCCGGAGTCCTGTAATACCTACAACATGCTCAAGCTTACTGAGATGCTGTTTATGGCCGAACCAAAGGCTGCCTATGTCGACTATTATGAGCGAGCCTTGTACAATCAGATTCTGGCTTCTATTCATCCCCAAAAGCCCGGGTATGTCTATTTTACCCCTATCCGTCCGGATCATTATCGGGTGTATTCTCAGCCTGAAGTTGCCTTCTGGTGCTGTGTTGGAACGGGTATGGAGAATCCAGGCCGGTACGGAGCGTTTATTTATGCTCAGTCCAAAGACCAGTTGTATGTGAATCTATTCATCCCCTCGGAACTGTCTGTGGCCGCAAACGGATTGGTGCTCAGGCAGGAGACGAAGTTTCCGGATGAGCCGAGAACGCGGCTTCGCCTTAAACTCGCCAAACCAGCCGCCTTTACGCTCAATATCCGCCATCCTGGATGGGTCAATCCTGGCGATTTTACGGTCAAGGTCAACGGACAGTCCATGGAGCTTAAATCAACCCCGTCTTCGTATGCTGCGATTCGACGGGAGTGGAGGGACGGCGATACGGTGGATGTGGAACTTCCCATGCATCTGCATACAGAGCGTCTGCCCGATGGCTCTAATTGGGTGGCTTTTCTGTATGGCCCGATTGTGCTGGCCAAGCCCGACGGTGTTGACAATATGGACGGTCTGTTTGCCGACGAAGGCCGCATGTCACAGGTGGCGAATGGTCCGATGGTTTCGCTTGACAAGGTTCCGGTCCTGCTTGCAGAGGAAAAGGAGCTGCTTGCACACGTGGTTCCTGATCGATCCGCCGGGCCGCTGAACTTCCGTATTATGGATGTAATCGAGCCGGCTGCCCCAGAGGGTCTGCCGCTGATGCCGTTTTTCAGACTGCATGAGCGTCGCTACCAGATGTACTGGGAACTGACCACTGCCCAGCAGGTTGCAGCCAGAAAGGAAAAACTTGCTGCCGAGGAACGTGTCCGACTGGCACGTGAGGCGGCGACCATTGACTGGATAGCGGTTGGCGAGCAGCAGCCTGAGGTGGAACATGACCTTCAGGGTGAAGGTATGGAAACAGGCATTCACAATGGTCGCCGCTGGCGTCACGGTTCCTGGATTCAATATACCCTTGATTCACGGGGGGCCAGGGAGGTCATTTTGTCTGTTACCTATTCCGGCGACGATCGCGGCAGACAATTTGATATTCTGGTCAACGGGACGCGGATTGCTACTCAGAGACTGACCGGCGAAAAACCCAATCATTTTGTTGAAAAACGATATGCGATTTCTCCTGAGATAATGCAGGCTGCTGTTAACGGCCGTCTCACGGTTCGATTTGTCGCAAACAGGGGACTGGCCGGAGGGCTGTATGATGTTCGCCTGCTTGGGCCGAGTGCAGCGGAGGGGCTTTCCTTGGATTAGTATTGTATGGCGGAATCGATGTTTCTGTTTAATCTGGACAATCCGGCACCAAAATAAAACCCAGTCGTAGTGTATAGTGAAAAAGGAGTCTAACAGGATGATGCGGATATCATGGACCCATCAAATCCGGATATGTGTGGCTGGATACACAATCCTCTATTTTGTTTCTGCTTTGTCCATGGCAGCCCAAAGAAATCTATTGGAGGCTGAAGTTGCCGAACTGAACGGCGGGGCATCCCAAACAGCGGATCCTGCTGCCTCCAAAGGGTATTCAGTCAGTTTGGGCAAACCTGGGCAAGGCATCACATTTTCCGACCTGCCTGCCGCGGAGACATTGGCAATTCGCTATGCGTCGATAGAAACCGGTACGATCAGCATTTCCGTCAATGACCAGCCGGTTCGCAAGGTCAATGTACATTCTTCAGGGGCTGTTATGGGTTCGTTTCTTGATGCAGTCATACGGGTTGAAATATCTGCCGGCGCCAGACTGACTATCACTCAGACGGCGGATGATGTCGCAGTGAATATTGATTATATCCTGGTAGGTCAGGGAGATTTGGGCCTGCCGCCGGATATCTGGAATCTGCCGCCGCTGCCGGTGTCGGCCGGGCCCTATTCGCCCGACTGGAAGGCGATAAGCAGACTTTATACCGTACCGGCCTGGTGGCGTGAAGCCAAGTTTGGGGCCTGGTCTCACTGGGATCCGCAGTCAATGCCTGAACAGGGGGACTGGTATTCCCGCGGGATGTATATGGAGGGCAGTCCCCAATATGAATATCATCTCAGGCATTTTGGGCATCCGTCGGAATATGGTTATAAGGATATCTGTCACAATTGGGTGATTGACCGATGGAAACCTGATGAGCTGATGGCGCTGTTTGTCGAAATGGGTGCCCGTTACTTCATGGCCATGGGGGTCCACCATGACAATTTTGATTGCTGGGACTCGACCTATCAGCCCTGGAACTCTGTCCGAGTCGGACCCAAGGTGGATATTGTCGGTGTCTGGGAAAAAACAGCACGAAAATATGGTCTGCGTTTCGGTATTGGCTTCCATCACTCGCCGCCTCGAACTTGGGGTCAGTTTATGCCGGTACGTTACACCGGGGATAAAAAAGGACCCAGGCAGGGTGTTCCTTATGATGCGATGCTGACCATTCGGGACGGTCAGGGCAAATGGTGGGAAGGTCTGGACCCGGTAGATCTGTATGGACCGGTTCATACCGCCACGGAGCCGCTGCTTTCACCCTTTGCCAACCAGTTTATGTGGCGGGTGGATGATGCCATTACCCGGTATCATCCGGATGTGATTTATTTTGATGAGGCCGCGGGAAACTCCCTGTGGGATTTAGGGGTGCATATGGGATTGGATTTTCTCGCTCCGCCGCTGGTGGCCAATTTCTATAATAAGTCCATGGGATGGAATGACGGCAAAATGGATGTGGTGATCAATCTGAAGTGTATCGGCGGACACTACAACAGTTTTAAAAACAATCCCGAACTGATCCCCATCGTGGAGCGTGCCCTGGTTAAGAGTACCGAGGCGATCATTGAACCGCAAATCATGGCCTACCCATTTCAGACGGAAACAACGCTTCAGAACTGGCACTACCAGACCGGCCAGAACTATTTGGATGCCAAAAAAGTCATCCGATTGCTCATGGAGAACGTGTCCCGCAACGGAACCATGCTGCTGAACATCACACAGCGAGGGCGGGGTGATCTGGATCCTGAGGCTGTCCGTATCTGCAAAGATGTGGGGGGCTGGCTGAAAGTCAACGGAGAAGCTGTGTACGGCTCTCGCCCATTTGAGGTCTTTGGCGACAATACAGTATATTTTACACGCAATAAAGGCTATGTGTATGCGACGCTGCTGGAATGGAAAGGCGGGCCAATTACCCTGAAGGCTCTGCACGCCGGCGGGGCAACCCTGGGCAAGGTATCCAAAGTTGACCTTCTGGGGTCTGATAGCCCGCTGACATTTGTCCAGGATGAGCAGGGGCTGACGGTAACCCCCGGCGGAGCGGTTCAGCCGCTGCCGGGTATTGTCAACCCTTCGCTGGCATCGGAATGCCGGGTTTTACGCATCACCCATGACAAAGGCTGGTTCAATGATGATGACCCGGGTGCGACCTCCCCTGGATGGCTTCGCCGCTGCAATCTTGGATCCGGCGATTATAATAACGATTTGACCACCAGCAGCATACCAGGTGACGTCTGGAGTTGTGAATTCGCCGGCAGCAGCATCGAGGTTATTGCTCCACGAGAACCAGCAGCGGGAAAGATCGAGATTCAGATTGATGGCCAGACCCGCGCAACGGCAGATCTGTCCACTGCAGAGACACGTCAGGCTCAGCAGACAGTGTATAAGCTGACAGGACTGCCTTCGGGCAAACATACTATCAATATTGTCAATCGCGGCCCCGGTCCTGTGGCGGTGGATGCTATAGCAGTTCGGTAAACTTAGGATTGAAGGTGAAAATGAAATGAAAATCATACACACTCGACAGGCATGCGTTAGAAGTATATTGATCCCCCTGTTATGGATGCTGCCGGCCTGGGGGAACGGACAAACCAACGCAGATAAGGCGGTCTCTTCCGGCCCGATTCCTTATGCCGCAATGCATGTCATTGGTCCGGACGATTCCGAGGCTGTTAGGGTGGAAAAGGCGGCCAAGGTTTTACCCCGTCCCAACCAGACGGCCTGGATGCGGCTGGAATGGATCTTTTTCCTTCACTATGGCCCGAATGCCTTCAACCACGTGGAATGGGGCAGCGGTCGTGAAGACCCCTCGGATTTTAATCCCGCATCGTTCGACGCCGAACAGTGGGTCCGTGCGATCAAAGACGCCGGCGGTAAAATGATTGTGCTGGTTTGCAAACATCATGACGGCTTATGCCTGTGGCCCAGCCGATATACCTCGCATTCGGTGGCGTCAAGTCCCTGGATGAATGGAAAAGGTGATGTGGTGCGGGCGGTTTCCGATGCGGCCCGCAAGCATGGGATTAAGCTGGGTGTCTATCTTTCACCGGCCGACCTGTATCAGTTGCGGACCAATCCGAAGAATCCCAAAGGCTACTATGGCAACAACAGCGGCAAAGTGCCCTCGACCATTCCCACTGATCCGGATGCTTTCAAAACAGATCCCGCCAAAGGCCGTGAACCGGCGCCGGGATTTGGCAGTTTTACCTATACGGTAGATGACTACAACCGCTATTTTCTTAATCAGTTGTATGAATTGCTGACCGAGTACGGGCCGGTCCATGAAGTCTGGTTCGATGGTGCCAACCCGGATCCGAGTGTCCAGGAGACCTATGATTATGCAGCATGGTTTGACTTGATTCGTAAACTGCAGCCGCAAGCGATCATTTTTGGCAAAGGGCCGGACGGGCGCTGGGTGGGTAATGAAGGCGGGGTCGGACGCACCACGGAATGGAGCGTCATTCCGCTGCCGATGTCACCGGATCAGTTCTACTGGCCTGACATGCAGGCCGGGGATCTGGGCAGTCGCACCAAACTGACACCCGGTTCCCACCTGTGGTGGTATCCGACAGAAACCAATGTTACTCTGCTTGATCGTGGGGCCTGGTTTTGGGCTCCCGACAAGAAACCCAGAAGTGTTTCCCAGCTTGTGGATATCTATTACACGTCAATCGGCCGCAACGGAAATCTGATTTTGAATCTGTCTCCGGATGACCGCGGCCTGATTCCGGATGATCAGCTCAATGCCTTAAGCAGGATGGCGGAGGTCATCCGGGATACCTTTGCGGTCAATCTGGCTTCAGGCGGTCAATTGACAGCGGATAACTCTAATACGCAATACGGTCCGTCGCTGGCGTTGGATGGAGATTTGGATACCTGGTGGGAAGCCGCCCCGGGCCGGACCAGTGCCATCATCACTCTGACGCTTCCAAAGCCTGTTACTTTTGATGTGGTTTCACTCCAGGAAGCCGTGGATCATCGCAGTCAGCGAGTCGAATTTTTTGTTATTGAAACCTGGGATGGCTTGGCCTGGGTTGCTGCCGAACCTATCGCATCGGATGAATTGACTACCATCGGCCATAAACGCCTGATACGGCTGAAGTCTCCGCTGACAAATGACAAGGTGCGTATTCACATCACCAGGTCCCGCCTGGAGCCGACGCTGGCGGAAATCGGCTTCTTCCAGCAGCCTGCTGCCTTATTGCCTCCTGTGATTTCAGATCGTGATGCCCAGGGCAGAGTGACCCTCCGAAACGATCGCGGCCTGAAGATGGTTTATACCCTTGATGGTTCTTCACCGACACCTCACTCGACCGTTTATACCACGCCGATTTCCATGCCGTGGGGCGGTACCATCAGAGCAGCTTGTCTGTTGCCGGATGGAAAACTGGCTATTGAGGGTTCCAGGTCTTTTGCGGGAATGATGCCGATTGGCTGGAAGGTCATTGACGTTGACAGCCAGGAAGTGAATGGGCAGGTCAATAATGCTGCGGCCAATGCGATTGATGACAACTCTGCGACAGTCTGGCATACACGCTGGCACAACGATTTGAAATTGCCCCATTTTATCACGGTTGACATGGGGGCTTCGCACCGGATTAAGGGATTTATTTACCTGCCGCGTCAGGATAACAACGCAAACGGCACCGTTCAGCGGTATCGCTTTGAAACCAGCACGGATGGTATAAACTGGATAACCAATGTCGCATCGGGTACATTTGACAATATTTGGAACAATCCTTCGCTACAGAAAGTCACTTTTGATCCTGTTGATGCTCGATTCTTCCGTTTTACCGCGTTGCGGGAGATACACGGAAACGGCTGGACAAGTGCTGCTGAAATATCCGTGCTGCCTGATGAATCTGATAAAAGCCACGGATATTAGAGTCATTAAAACCAGATTGAGCCAGCACTGAACAGCTGGTGTGGATACCCAACGGGTATGATTATTCCGCGAGCAAACGAAGCAAGTGGTTGAAGCTGCTGTACTTGGCCGCGACGAAACGGTAAATTTCAAATAGGATCAGTCGAAATCTCTGTTTTTATTTGAGTTCAGGGTTCAATGGGTAGGTAGTGTACCAAAAGGCCAACGTGGATTTCCTGCTCTTGCTCCGCCGTGATGAAGATATCTTTAGCAGTGAGATTATGAAAATTGGGGCTGTATTGTAATTTTCGTATTGCCGATGATTAAGGGTTCTTGTAGAATCCCTCATTCTAAATGTGAATATGTCAATTTTGATTGTGTGTCAAAGGACATTGTTGGGTGAGGTTTATAACGGCTTACAGACTCAATGGACATTTCTGATCAAGACAATCTGGACCAGCGATATATGCGGATGGCGATTGACCAGGCCTATATTGCGGAAGAACATGGGGATGTGCCAATTGGTGCGGTGATTGTGTATAACAATCGCGTAATTGCCCGGGCGCATAATCAGCGGCAGCTGCTGAATGACCCTACAGCCCATGCGGAGATGATTGCCCTGACACAGGCGTCGGAGGTGGTAGGCAACTGGCGGCTGCACGGGTGCACCATATATGTGACGCTGGAACCATGTCCGATGTGTGCAGGAGCTCTGGTGCTGGCACGGCTGGATCGGCTGGTTTTCGGAACAGATGACCCCAAAGCGGGGGCCTGCGGCAGCCTGTACAATATTGTTCAGGATGGTCGGCTCAATCATCGGCTGGAGGTTGTCAGTGGGGTGCTGCAGGAGGATTGTCGGTTTCAATTGCAGGCATTCTTTCAGCGTCGCCGGGCTGAAAATAAGAACGGCCAATAAAAACACAGGCCGCAGAACTGCATATTGACTGCGGCCTTATGCTATGTATAACCCCTCCGGTTATATCTCATTTTCAGGCTCGTTTGAGCCGGGGTATATGATCCTTATGGGGCGAAAAAATCAACAGCCCGATTCCCCAGAGTGCCAGCGTGGCCGGTTCAGGTATCGAAAAACGAGTGTGAATCAAAATATCAGCGGAATTTTCAATTTCAGGCGGAATTTCGATGCGGTAGTCATACGTTTTCATTGTCGGAAAATCATCCGCAAACACTGGACATACAATGACACTGAGAAGGCATCCTATAAATGAGGTAATCCAAAGAGTTTTCATTTTTACCTCTCCTCAACAAACGTGTTTTATCCCCAACACAGCAACTATTTTAGAAATCGAATCCTGAAAAGTCAAATGAAAATAATATTATTATGGGACATAAAAGAGATGAAAAAGACAGAAAGGCGACGGTCGGATTCGAACCGACGAATAACGGTTTTGCAAACCGTCCCCTTGAGCCGCTTGGGTACGTCGCCGTAAGCTTCATATGACCAACAAAAAGTACCGGATTTGAGCTGTTTTTGCAAGAAAAAATCTATTCTTCTGATGAGGAAAAGAGGATTTTGAAAAATATTTTTCTTTTTCCGGCGGGTGTTTTATAATTACGGGTCTATTAATACTTCTGGATAAAGATGTAGATTGTATAAAAAGATGGATTGAATTCCAGGCTGCCTGGAATGGGATGCAGCATCATAAAGCAGATTTTTTAATGATGGAGAATAACGTGAGCAGGCAAAAAATAACTGTTGTGGGTGCAGGCAATGTCGGTGCAGCAACGGCCCATATCGCGGCCCAGCGCAACCTGGGGGATGTCGTGGTGGTGGATATTGTCAAAGGGCTTGCCGAGGGTAAAGCCCTGGATATGGCCGAGATGAGCGGGGTGTATCCGTTTCATGGCCAGGTCTGTGGTACGACGGACTGGGCGGCCACAGCCAACAGCGATGTCGTGATTATTACCAGCGGTGTTCCCCGTAAGCCGGGTATGAGCCGGGACGATCTGCTGGCGACGAATGCCAGGATTGTCAAAAGCGTCACCGAGCAGGTGGTCAAATACAGCCCCAATGCCTATATTATTGTCGTCTGCAATCCGCTGGATGTGATGGTGGATGTGGCGGGCAAGGTCAGCGGTTTTGCAAAGAACCGGGTGATGGGCATGGCAGGAGTGCTGGATTCAGCCCGCTTTGCGTATTTTGTAGCCCAGGAACTCCATGTCAGCGTGGCCGATGTAACCGGCGTATTGATGGGCGGTCATGGTGACGATATGGTGCCGTTGCCGCGTTATACGTCCGTGGCGGGGATTCCGCTGCCGGAGCTGATGGACGCTGCGACGATCCAGCGGCTGGTAGAGCGTACCCGCAACGGCGGTATCGAGATTGTCAATCTGCTGGGCTACAGTGCCTATTATGCTCCAGCGGCCGGGGCGGTTCGCATGGCCGAGGCCATTCTTCAAGACAAGAAAGCCGTAGTAAGCTGCTGTGCATGGTGTGATACACAGTATCATATTGGCGGGGCGTATGTTGGCGTGCCGGTGATTCTGGGCAAAAACGGGGTCGAAAAGGTTATTGAATTAACACTGACTGCTGACGAACAGCAGATGCTGGATGCTTCGGTGAGCCGGGTTAAAGCCCTGGTTGCCAAAGTGCGTGACATGATTTAATGCCCGACGGGTAGGATGATTTTGCAAGCTGCCCCCGATCGACAATGATCCGCTAACCTGCAATTCGACCAAGAGCCGTGTGTTCGGATTGCAGGTTAGTGATTTTTTTCCAATTGCTGATTGAACAGCAGAATCTGAGCTTCAAGCGCTCCAATAGCCCACTCGATATAATGCCGCTTATGGTAGGGTTTGTGATGTCCTTCCTGCATCAGACCGTCACGGATGGTGCTCAAGAATTTCCGCAGGGTGTGTGGAGGAATGGCTGTGGGATTGGCCGCCCAGCTTTTAAGTTCTTCGTACTCGTCCTGTAACCGCGGATTGCTGGCCAATTGCTTGGGGGTAAGATAATCGCCGGGATTGATGGACAATTGCAGTCCCTTCAGTGCCAGAATCAGCGGTTCGTAATTGGCGCGGGCATCCAGCCTGATGAATTTATACTGTTGGACATAGTTGGTTGGCTGGAATTTGGGCTCTGTCCCAAGTTCGTCCTCGCCGGTGATGGTCGAGTGCCGTTTGCTGGTACGGGCGAAGACCAGTTCTTCACCGTACTGGTCGCGTCGGATTTCATCCTGACTCATGCGGGTAATGAAGACCCGTCCGGTATCGGAAAGCTGAAGTCCGCCGCCCAAAACGAACAGGCATTTGACAAACTCCAGCGGCAGGACAGTCTGATGTCCGATGTGCCGTCGTCGAATCTGGAATGACAGGTGGAGACTGTGCGGCTGAATGGGGTAAAACGCGGCAATTTCACGGATAAGCTGGCTGAGCATACAGGGGTCTGCAGTGGCGGGCTTGGAGACTTCACCCTGGGTGGTCAGGCGTCCGGGAGCCAGTTCAAAAAAGCCGCAGGTGCCTGGTCGGAATGCCCCGGAGTGGTCGTCGATGTAGCCGCCGAGTTTCCAGGTTAATACATCCAGTGCAAACCGCCCAAACCAGCGAAAGCCGTCAAAGGCCGCATCTTTATCAGAGATATTTTTCAGCACGGCCCGATAGCCCAGGTTGCTAAATTCCATTTCTGCGCCCATCGGAACCAATCCTGGCTGGAGATTGTAGCGGAGAATCTGCATGCTGCTCTGGGCGACGCGGCCGTCGAACATGCTTTCAGCGGCGGCGACGGCAAATTTGACATAGTCCAGCAGATCGTGCTTGCCGTTGAGCGGCAGGGCCTCAAAGCATCGTTTGAGCAGTAAATCCACCGCCGCAGTGTTAAAGTTCAGCATCCGCAGAGCGATCAGCAGAGGGATGGTACGGGTATAATAACGAGTCGATTTAACCATCCGGTCCAATTCAAACCGATATCGGGACTGCAGATAATATTCAAACTGGTTAAGGAGTGTCTGCCGCACCACCAGTGTCAGATAATTTTCGATATACGGGCGGGCCTGATCGTCGTCAAATAAATCCTTGATCGACGGCACGGGACGCGACAGTTCGTGCTCAAGATAAAAATCGCTGACGGCATCCTGCCCCAGATGACTGATGACCAGATCGCGTTCGGTGGTGCCGATGAGTTCACGTCGGGCCCGACGTTCGATATCGGCATCGGGAGAGGTTTCGCCGGGACGGGTGTGCTTGGCGAAAAAGTTCTCGATGCGTTTGCGCAGCCAGAGTTCGTGAATCAGGTTGACGTGAAAACGGTCGCCAAACTGCTTTTTCATATCGCGGTTGCGGTTCAGATAGGCCTGTGCCGAGACGGGCCCGGCAGCGGTATTGACGGTTACCGTCTCACGGGTGTAGAGCTTGCCCTCGTATTTGTCGATGACTGCCATCGCCGAGGCCGGGATATTGTAAATGACGAATCCCTGAATCTTGGAATCCGGCTCACGAATCGCGTAAAAATACACATTGTCAGGGCTGACTCGTCGGTAGCCGTCGAGCATGGCCAGTTCTGCAAACAGAACCTGCGGCTCATAGACACGGGAAGGTTTGAGGGTGAAGCTCAGCCCGCAGACGGATTCGAAAATCGTGGGTTCCCGCAGGGAGCCGTACACGAATAAGTTATAGACGGTTTGTTCTTTTGTTTGGCTGGACATAACGCCGGTGGATCCTTAATGGACAATGCGTTTAACATGAGAATGAATCATCGTCAGAATCTCATAGCAGATGGTGTCGGCCAGTTGCGAGAGGGCATAAGCCCCACAGGGGGAATCGTGCTGGTTATCCAGGACCGTAACCATCTGGCCCAGTTTGACATCGGGGACATCGGTGACGTCGAGGATGACCTGGTCCATACAGACACGACCGACGACCGGGGCCAGCCATTGATCGATTTTCATTTGGGCCCGGTTGGAAAAGCAGCGGCGGTAGCCGTCGGCATATCCCAGATACACAATGGCCGCCAGGGTGTCGCGTTTGGGAATAAATGACCGTCCGTAGCTGACCGAGTGGCCGGCAGGAATCTTTTTTAACTGGGTAATCGGGGCCTGCAGTTTCAAGACCGGCGTCAGCGGGACCGGCGGATTTTTCATCGGCCGGGAGTAATAGCCGTACATCGAAACACCGCAGCGGACCATGTCGTAATGGGCCTGGGGGATTTTCAGGGTGCCGGCACTATTGCAGGCATGAATGATGATATCGTTGCGATTTTTGAGCTGATGCTCGGTCAGGAAACGTTCGAAACGGAACAACTGTTCATAGGCGTAAGACAGATCCTCTTCATCGGCTGTGGCAAAATGGGTCATGACCCCCGCCAGTCTGATATTGGGACAGTCCGGCAGTCGCTGGAGGATGGTCGAGCAGATGGGTTCGTCCAGCCCGCAGCGTCCCATGCCCGTTTCGACATTCAAATGCAGATGAATCCGCAGGTCCGAGCCTTTCAGGACACGATGGACATACTCCATGCCTTCCAGCGAAGACAGTTCGCAGTGAAAGCCATACCGGGCACACAGCGTGATTTGTTCGGGGGTATAGGCCGGGTTGACCGGTTCGAGAATCAAAATGGGTTTGCCGCCGGCCAGGGGTTCGATATGCAGGGCTTCGTAAAAGGTTGCCACGGCAAAGGCATCGACATAATTTTTGAGAATGCTGACAATTTCGCCGATGCCGTGCCCATAGGCATTGGCCTTGACGACAGCACAAAACCGCGTCCGGGCCGGGCAGAAGGTGCGGAGGTTGCGGACGTTGGTTAACAACTGCTCGGAATAAATATGCGCCTGAAGATCAGGGCGTATCAATGGAGGTAATGGAGTGGTATTCATCATTTACTCTATTCCTGAATGGAGCCGCCGGGAAAGGCAAAACAGAGACACAAGAGGGTGTTTTGCAAGCCGCCCTGCGGCGTAACTAAGTCGATTACATTGTTTTGGTGTCATGACGTATTTGTCCGTACAGATCAAACAATTCCCGGAATGCACGCAGGATGACCCGCAGTTTGGCCCCGGTGGGGTTGCCTGCGATGCGGGGATAATGGTGGACCCCTTTCTGGACGATGGTGCAGCCCTGTTTGGCCGCCCGGGCCAGAACTTCAGTATCAATCAGAGCGCCGGTGCTGATCAGATTCATTCTATCAAAGATGCAGCGGCGGTAGAGTTTGAAGGCACAGTCAATATCCCGCAGCCGCAGGCCGAAGACCAGACAGACCAGCCGGGTCCAGCAAAACGCATTGAATCGGCGTCCCAGACCTTCCTGCCGGTTGAGACGATAGCAGCTGACAATGTCGCAGCGTTCAATCAGGGGCAGGATGTCGGCCAGCTCCTCCACATTGAACTGGCTGTCGCCGTCGGTGTAGAACACCAGCTCTTTGGTGGCTGCCCGAAAGCCTGACTGGAGAGCCTTGCCGTATCCCATATTATGCGGATGGTGGATGACGCGAACCTGTGGGATTTCCCGGGCCAGCCGGTCAGCAATCGCGGCGGTCTGGTCGCTGCTGCCGTCGTTGACGATAATCACTTCGAAATCATCGGTTAGTGTCTGCAGTACAGCTATGGTTTTGCGGGTCAGCGGTTCAACAGTGGCCTGCTCATTGAAGCAGGGGAAAAAGGCGCTGATGGAATGGCGTTTCTCTGCGGCTGGACGGGATGTGTTTTCGGGTTTATCCATAGGTTACCACATCGCACGGTTGAGGATTGCGTTTGCTTCCGCCTTGAAATTACTGGACAGATTCAGATAGTCCTGTTTTCGGGCCGGGTTATTTCGACTGAGGTTGTCGGCTGTGATAATCGCACATCGCAGGCGTTCAAGGTATCCGTTTTTCTGCCGGTACGCAGCACGGTTGGCCTCGAAGTCTGTCATGAATTGCGTCAACTGCTCCAGAATCAGCTTGTGATTGCCGGTGGTCATGCCTGCGTTGATCAGTTCAATCAGGGTGGCCGTGCAGGGACGGATGCGGAAGGCTTCCACGGCAGATTGCTCCAGGGTCCCCGCCAGACTGCTGGTATAGATCGTTGGCAGCAGTTTTGTCAGCGTCATATGACGCGACAGCTCGGTGGGAAATACCGCGGTGCCGTTGATAATGCTGCGAATGAGTGCTTCGCCCTTTGCATACCGGGTGTCCACCATCATCCACTGGCAGGTGTCGTAATACGCGGTTTTCCAGTTGCCCGAGTGTGACAGGGCCTTCATAAAGTCGGAATTGCCCTGGCTCATCGGGACCAGGACGACCCAGACTTCATAAGGTTTTAGGGTCTGGTTAATCCATTCGGCCATGGCCCGGTAGTCTGCGTCGGTCATGGCTCTGCCGGCCAGATAAGCGTTTTTGACGGCGGGGCATTCTGTGCCGCCATAGATGACCTGCCATTGGGTATAGGTGTCGTGGTCGTAAGCGGCCTGTGCCCGACCGTCCATGAACAGCTTGAGCGGAATTTCACCGGTTGCGGGGTCGGGCTTCTGGCCAAAGGCAATCGCTCCGCCTTCGGTCCAGTAATTGAACATCCGTCCGGAAATCTGATTGTCGTTGATGAACCGGCAGACATCGATAGGCTTGACATTGGATGCGGTCATCCGCATGAAAACAGAGTGATAAACGCTGTCTTCCGGCCAAGGGGCCAGGTAAATCTGATAGAAGCTGCTGCCCCAATATAATCCCAGGACCAGACAGATCGCCCCGTAAAGGCTCAAGCTCAGATGACGATAGGACTGGGGAACCGGCAGCGGCTCAAGCGTGTTTTGCCGTTTGTAATGCGCTGCCGCCGTGATGGCCTGCCAGGCCTGCTGAATCAGCAGGGCGATGACCGGGCAGACGGCCGGGCCGGCAATGGCGATAAACCGGCGGGATTGAACTGCCATATACGTGGTCAACAGGGCAATCGCCAGCAGGGGCAGGTCGATTTTAGGCCAGTTGGCGTATTGTTTTTCGATTTCGGCGGGCTTGAGGCGTTTCTCTGTCAGCAGACGGGGTCGCAGCAGATGCCCTGCCAGCCAGACGATGAGTACCACGAATAAAAGGATGCACATCACCCCAAAGGCTTCCTCGTCGCCGACAGGATTGGGACCCTGGGTCTTGGTTTTCTCGTCAAGGAAGCTGAACGCCGGACGCCACTCGTTGACATTACGCCAGGATTCGGCGTGTTTGCTGACACTGATTTCAAACGTATGCGTCAGGTTGGTCAGGTGATACGGATTGAATATGACCATCGCGATAAAGGACGCTATGGCCGCATAGCCGATGGTCAGAGTCTGTTTGAACGGGATGGTCCGGAGGCGGGTCCTGCTCATCAGCGAGGCCGCATGCAGTCCGCAGAAGGGAACCATCATCATATAGGCGTAGATGTAGCCGCCGTGGAAATTGGCCCAGATAACGACCAGCGGAATCAGCAGCCAGATATAGCGAATATTGCGATACGTCGCCAGGGCCAGCACCAGCAGATACAGCGGTACAAAGAAATTCGACCAGCAGGCCGGACGAATATCGAAAAACGACCTGCCGATAATCATGGCAAAGCAGGCCGCAATCCCCGCCATCAGCGGATTGACTCCGATGACCCGCCCGAGGGCATAGACGACAAAAGCTGTCGCAATGAACAGGGCAAATTTCCAGACAATCAGCATGTTGTAATTGGGGTTATCTTCCGTGCCGAATAGATGCACCAGTTCATAGAAAGTCAGGTGGGTCAGCCAGTTCTGGTTAATCCAGCCGGTGGGGTGGATGGTGCGAATCAGGCCGTGGGTCCATGCAGGCCAGCCTTCCAGTTGCTCGTCGGTGGGGCCGGGTTTGTGCGAATTGAAGCTGAACGGCTCCACGACATCGACGCCGTGGTTGGCGTGGTGCCTGCCGCAGGCCAGGGCGACCCAGGTATCCCCCGCGGCCACCATGTGCGTGGAGGCATAAAAGCCAAAGACGGTTATGCCTGCCCAGATGATCAGGCAGGCCGGCAATCCAAACCGGGCTTTGCCCGTTGATTGGTTTATTTCAGTCATTCTATACCACCATTTTCGATTGCATCGATTTCGGACAGAGAAAAACAGGGATATTGTTACCTACTTTAGCCATAACGTCAAGGAAAATGAACCCCACAGGGCCGGAATCCAATAACGGGAGAATTCAGGATATAGTTTGTTGCACCTTTTTCACAGGTTATGTCGAAGATGGCCACCCCTCCCGAGAGTGTGTTTTTGGCCATCTTCGCATTATTTTAATAATAATAAGGGTATAATAATTATGATTTGACATCTTCGTATTATTTGCTCAAAAACGCGAAGGTGGCCACGGCGTAGTTGGCATCTTCGCGATATTCGCTCAAAAATGCGAAGATGTCAAATATCCCGAAGATGTCAACCTCTGCCCCTGGGCATCTTTGCCGAAAGTCGTTCCGTTTTCACAATAAAGTCAGACCCAAGTGCAACAGGCACGGGATGACGAGCCATGGCCAAGCTTTGCTTGACCATGCCACGATCACATACCCCAGAGATGCAATAGGTGCGGCATCTGACTCAGTCAAGCTGTGTGCGAGGTCGCCGTGCTGACAATAAACATGGAGGTGTATGAACTGGACAAAACCGATGCCTTGTTATATAATTTGACCAGCCATCGGAACAAGATGATAGCTGGATTAAACAGGACGGACTATGTCGCACATTGTGTGTGTCGGGCCGGACCAGAGGACAAAGGGGACACAGATGATTCTGACAAAAACAGGAGTCGTGGCAACGATTGGGCCGGCCTGCAGCAGCGAGGCGGTGCTGCTGGAGATGATTCAATCCGGCGTGACAACCTTCCGTATGAATTTTTCACACGGCACCTTCGAGGAACATCAGCAGCGGCTGAATATGATTAACCAGATTCGCAAGCACCTGACTTACGAAATCTGCGTGCTGGGTGACTTGTGCGGCCCCAAGCTGCGAATTGGCAAGATTCAGCCGGAAGGACAGGTTCTCCAGCCTGGTGAAGACGTGGTTATCTGTTCGGATTGTCCAGTTGGAGATTTGCACCGATTTGGGACCAATTATCCGGCGTTTGTGCAGGACGTCCAGCCCGGCCAGCGGGTGATGATTGACGACGGGCAGCTTGTGCTGACAGCGATGGAAAAGACGGCTACCGAGGTCCGCTGCAAGGTGCTTGTCGGCGGGCCGGTATTGAGTAATAAGGGCATTAATCTGCCGGATTCCAAATTAAGTATCCCCGCCATCACGGAAAAGGACTGGCGCTGGGTGGACTGGGCGATTCATAATAACCTGGATTATCTGGCGCTGAGCTTTGTGCAGACGGCGGCTGAGATTCACCATCTCAAGGAATACCTGGCCAGCAGAGATTCGTGGATACGGGTGATTGCCAAGATCGAAAAACCGCAGGCCCTGGAGAATCTGGAGTCGATTCTGGAAGCGGCGGACGCGGCGATGGTTGCTCGCGGCGATCTGGGTGTGGAGATGGATATTGCCCAGGTACCCCTGGCCCAGAAGCGTATCACCCAAATGTGCCGCAGGCTGGGCAAACCGGTGATTGTGGCCACTCAGGTCGTGCAGTCGATGATTCAGAATCCTTCACCGACGCGAGCCGAAGCCAGCGACGTAGCCAATGCGGTGATGGATTTTACCGATGCGATTATGCTGTCCGGCGAATCGGCGGTGGGCAGGTATCCGGTTGAGGCCGTTAAAGCCGTGGCCCATATCTGCCGTCGCATTGAGGCCTGGCAGGACCAGCAGGAGATGGAACGTCCGATGATTGAGACCGAACCCGGGCTGGGTGAGCTTGCGGCGGTAGCCCGGGCAGTTGCCCAGATGCTGGATCATGTCAAATCCAAACTGGCGGTCGTCTGGACACAGGCCGGACATAGTGTGCGTCTGTTAAGCAAGGCCCGGATGGACGTGCCGATTCTGACGGTCTGTCCGGATGCATTGATTGCCCGACAGATGAGTCTGCATTACGGTGTGATCAGTATTTGTCAGGCCCGGCCTCGCAATTTCGATGATTTCATCGCAACCACCACCGGTGTGATTATGAAAAACGGCTGGGCCAATCAGGGTGACCGGGTCCTGTTTGTTTTGCCGCAAGACATCCTGAATGTGCAGACGCCGCTGGCACTGGTGCTCAGAACACTATAACGGCTTACAGGGAACCCATCAGCCAGTTATCGGCCAGTTGGGATAAATCCTGAATATCGATGATGTTGTCCGGCTGGTTGGGCGGGGCGATATCTGCCTGGGGATTCCAGGTGGCCGACTGACTGGTGGTCATCCATACGCTGCTGTAGGCACCCAGATCCTGCATGTCCACTTTTCCATCCCCGGATGGAGCAGGGGCAATATCCCCGGCCAGCGGGGCGGTAATCCGCTCGAATTCAAGCACAGGGTCCTCCTGGAGGAACATGCCGCCGCCACGAATAACGATATTGTATTGCGTAAACAGGTTCATCCCGATGATGCCGTCCA
Organism: Anaeroglomus insulsum; assembly: GCF_050689095.1. Lineage (NCBI taxonomy): Bacteria > Pseudomonadati > Planctomycetota > Phycisphaerae > Sedimentisphaerales > Anaerohalosphaeraceae > Anaeroglomus > Anaeroglomus insulsum. The sequence goes on along the minus strand of NZ_JBOGCL010000013.1, from coordinate 14,581 downwards.
GTTTGCCGCCTTCGGGACTGGAAATATCCAGCAGGACCATCGGGACGTTGGTGTATTCCAGCCATTGGCCGATAGCGGGCATCTTCAGCGAGTCCAGATAAAACCCCGGCGCCATGATGGATTCGCCGGTAACGCCTTCGATTTCGACTTCAAAATCCGGGTTGGCGGGATCGAGTTTCAGCCGTGCGGCAATCCGGGAGCTGATGACGGAAATCTGGGCGCCGGTGTCGAGCATAAAGCGGGTTTTATCAACCGCAGAATAGCTTCCTTCCGCCAGATCCACGCTGTGAACAAAAAACAGGCTTTGCGTGCCGGTGCCAATAATGACCGAGGGGGTGGTGGGATTGAATGACATCGTGCTTCCTCCCCAGGGGTCCAGCAGCATTCCCATCATGCCGTCCAGGTCATAGGCAATATACTGCACATACGCTGCGCCCAAAGGCCTTAATTCCAGAGGCAGCTTGTTGGGATAGGAGGGAATGGCCGGGTCGTCCTGCGAATAGATGCGTACCTCCGGAGCGGTATAGGTGGTGCCGTTGCGGGTAATCGTTTTGGTATTGCCGGGCTTGATGGAGGTCGTATAGTAAACGCTCAGCGGAGTTCCAATGGCCGTGACCAGGTCTGGCCTGGAGTCCGGATAGCTGCCCAGCAGGACCGATACATTGCTTTCGCCGACAAAATGCGTGGTGGAGCGAAGCACAGGGCTTGGATCGGTTGGGGTGTTGGGCTCAAGCACCCACAGGCCCTGGACAAACAAGCCCAAAGGCTGGCTGACCCAGGCATCTACCTCGCCGGTAACGCCGCTGACAACCGAGACGTTATTGGTTTTATAGGTGCTGTTGAGCAACTTGAGCATCTGTGCATTTTGATACCCCAGCACATGAGCGCTGGCCCCGGTATCGAAAATACCTATGGCATACTGAGTTTGGTAGGCCGGATTGGTCAGTGTACCCCGGATAGACGGTTCAACGACGGCATCCAGAACCAGCTCTTCCTCACGGCGGTTGGTGGTTAACAGGGTAATCCACGGAACAAATCCATCCACAGGAGGTGAATCAATGATATAACTGGAAACCGGCGGTGTTGCGGTTGTTGTCGATCCGGTTGCTGCCTGAGCAGCGGGGGCGGCAGCCGGCGGGTTGAAATAGCGGATTTCCTTGATTTTACCGCCGCCGGAGATACGCCAATCCACCTGGTCGGCATAAAGGCTAACCGACAAAACCAGTCCGATAAATAAATACAATACGGTTTTTCCTGCACTTTTGGTTTTCATAATCCACCTCAATTTCAGGCCTACCTGATATCGACAGGCCGTTTGTCAATACATCCTGATTATCGACTGGATATCAGCGAGACTTAATTATGTAACTTCTTTGGGGTCAATGATTTGGTGCTTTAGTCCGGCTGCGGTCTCAAGATTCCCCCGCGATACTGTCATTCACTATAGCGATTTATCCTGTCAAAAGCAACTAAATCCATTGTCTTTGAGTAGTGTAGATAATAGAGTAACTATGTCCTAATAAGGCAAGAAACGGCAAAACTTTTTTATCTGCTGGTAAATCAACGAGGCGATCCAGACGATATAGCGGTCATAACGATGGCTTTATGGATTGCGGCCTCGGAAGGAATGTCTTTGTGGAGTGGAATTTATGGGAATTCAAAATTGGTCTGAAAATGTGATTTTGGTCAATTTGGCCGAAGAGCCATACCTCGGAGAGGAATTGCAGACGGTTATTGGGATGGTCTCGGAAACCGTAGGCAATGACGTGGTTGTTGATTTTGCCGGGGTCAGCCTGGTGACGTCCTCGAGTCTGGCCAAACTGCTCAAACTTCGCAAGGTGCTCTATGAGAACGGGCGTCAGCTGGTGCTGTGCGGGATGAAGCCGCAGACCAAAGGGATCTTCCGGCTGACAGGACTGGATACCGTTTTTAAATTTGTGGACGACCAGTTCCTGGCCCTGGCCGGGTTGCAGATCAGTTCCACATAATCCTGTCCGGTTGCGCCGAAAACCCATCTGGATCGGATGAATTGACATTTCCGTCGGACGGCGTATAATAGCGCTGTCAAATGGATTCCAGGCATATTACGAAAACCGCTGTGGAAGCGGTCTGCGCAATCTGCCTGCATGTTTTTTAAGGAAACGTGAACATGCGGTCGGAAGATATCGCACAGATAGAAGCGGTACTCGGTTATCATTTTGAGCATCAGGAATTATTGAAAGAGGCCTTGACGCACTCCTCGCAGGCAGAGGATCGCCGCAACAGCAATGAGCGGTTGGAATTTCTCGGAGATTCGGTTCTGTCGCTGGTGATCTGTCAATTCCTGTATGAGACTTTTCCCTCGTATCTGGAAGGGGAAATGACCCGGCTTAAAAGTACCGTCGTATCCCGTAAAAGCTGTTCGGAAGTGGCCGCCCGGCTGAACCTGATTGAATATTTTCGCGTCGGTAAAGGGACCGATACCAGCCGGGCCATGACCGGCTCGATTGCCGCAGGAATGCTGGAGGCACTGATTGCCGCGATTTATCTGGATGGCGGTCTGGAGGCTGCCAGACAGTTTGTGTTGTCGGTTTTCAAGCCGGTGATTATGCAGGCTGATGCCAACGAACATCAGGATAATTTCAAGTCCCTTCTGCAGCAGTACTGTCAGAAACAGTACAATACCACCCCGTCATATGAATTGCTGGATGAAAAGGGGCCGGACCACAATAAATGCTTTGAAGTGGCTGCTGTGATTCATCATCGGCGATATCCGAGTGCCTGGTCAATTACCAAAAAAGACGCCGAACAGCGAGCCGCCCGCAACGCCCTGGTCGAATTGGGCCTGCTGGAACCGTTGCTGCCAGAAGAGTAAATCGTCTGCAATCAGCTGGTGATCAGCCAGACCACCAGATTCAGCACAACAATCGCCAGAATCATAAACCCGCTGAGCACCCCGAATAAAATGGCCGTTTCCCGCAGCATGGTTTTCCAGAAGAATGCCCGCAGCTTGGTCGTCTTGTATATAATCGCAATCGCCAGCAGCAGGGGAAACATCAGCACCATCGACAAGGCTGTGGTGCCTACCGGTTCGGGGGTGGTAAATGAGGCCAGGAGTGTGTTCCACTCAGGCATTTTCATCCTCCTGTCCGATCAGTTCACCGCGACCGCTGTAAGCCATATACATCGCACTGATGATGCTAAGCAGATTCAGCAGGCCTGCCACGGCAGTATAGATTTGGCCCAGGTCGCAGGGCCTGCCGCGGCTGACATAAGCTCCGCTGCGGGTCATCCCATCCAGGATCCGCACTGCGGGTGTGGCAATCATTTGAGCCAAATACCAGGCCCAGCCGCCGACCGAATCGATGACGCCAATCGAACCAATATACAAGCCCAGACAGAAAGTCAGGGTGATGGTTACAAAAATAACCATCCCGCGCTTGGGCTGATGAATCAGAAAATGGCCGCCGCCGGGGACAATCCACCCCGCCAGCCCCACAATCGCCAGCCACAGCAGAAAATCAGCTTTGGTTCGATACGCCATGAGGATTCCTTATTTTGTGGAACTCTGATCGGCAGAGGAATCTGAGCTGTTCTGGGCTTCCGGAATAACGACAGGGACGTAATTCAGGCGTTTCCGGATATTCTGCGGATTGAAATGAACCAGACCCAGCCCGGCGGTATCCGACATATTGGTTTGCATGGCGGTTATGCTCTTGCGGTCCAGATAATCCTCTTTGGTGGCAGGCTGACGTTTGATGCTCTTGGTTACATACCAGGCCATGCCAGGTTTGAATTCGAACATTTCGGCAATCACGCCGGTTTCTTCCTTGTCACCCAGAATAGCAAAGAATTGACGATTGAGGATGTTATTGATGGCGCGTTCGGTCACAAAGTTCATGTAGGCCGGATTGCCGGCTGCGATCTGACGCATTTTTGCCAAATCACTGTCGGACATCAGCAGTTGCCGCGGCAGCGACGTAATCGTCAGTTTTTTGAAGGCATCGCTGCCGACAAGATTGGGATCTTTGGGGGCGTATTTGGCATTGTACTGCTCTAAGGCCTTGTCCCAGTCGCTGGCGGCGATGAGCTGTTTGAACTCTTCAGCGCGGGCTGCGGCTTGGGTCATGGCAAGCTGCTTTTGCAGGTCTTCGACGACTTGTTTTTTCAGCTGGAAGACCTTCTGGTCCGCCTGGGCCTTGTCCAGAACGGCCCCGGCAATATTATACTCGACATCTACCGATTCGGCAGGAGCAGCCTTCTGGATGTTAATGACACGGCACAGGGCGCTGAGTTCCGTATATTTGGCCTCCTTGGCTGAATAATACCCGCCGTTCATGGGGCCAATATTCTCCCACATCCGAGGGACATAGTTTGCAATTTTTGACTTTGGCGGAACAGGGTCCGTGGAAACCGCAAAGACCACATCCGCCAGCCGCAGATTCATCGCCGGCTGCACCTGTAAGTCGCTGAGGCAGTCATCTTCCGCAAAGTCTTTCTGGCTCAATTGTCCGGTTCGTCCGACATAGACCGGAACCTTGTATTTTTCTGTGATGCGGGCGGCAACCTGGGAATAATCGCCGCTGGCCTGCTGGAGCTGGTCGACAGTAGCCTTTTCCATGTCCAGCGTCAGCATTTTTTCATCGAGCCAGTCCCTCGCATCCTTCATCATCAGCTGCATGAGTTTCTGGGTTCGCTCCCGCTCGAGTGTTCGATAGATCTCGCTGGACACTTCAGCAAAGGTTCGTGTCTTGGTGATCTTCTCGCCGTCGGGTTTGTTGGGATCCACCGGGATTTGCGTGCGATAGCGATCGATGTTGGAACTGTAGTAGTTTTCCAGAGCTTCGGCATTGGGTTTCTCGATTTGTTTTTTCACGTCGTCCGACAGGATGATGAAATATTCCATCTGGACTCGGTGCGGCAGCATATACCCGAATCCATATGGATTCTGCTCGGTAATCTCGCCGGCAGGAACATTTTTGTAGGCTTCGAAGTGAGCTTGAATCTGGTCCTCGGCAGGGGCTGTCGACGCGTTGACAAACCAGTCGGCAGGGAATTTGGCACACTCAACATCGATACGTTCCATCATCCGCCCAACAGCAGACTGGAGTTGGGCAGTCGTCACATTTTCATTGTCGCAGACGATATCCGCCCACTTGAGAACAGCCAGCAGTTTTCCGAAAGTGCGAATGATTTCAACTGGTTCGACCTTGATCTGGGAGGAGACATAACGAATAATGGCGCTCGGGTCACCCTGGTTTTGCGACATCTGCGAGATAACCTGACGCAGTACGGCGGCAGATTGTTCATTCGAGACGACAATGCCGGCGTTTCTGGCTTCGTCGGATAACAGAATCCAGGTGACATCCGGCCGGTCCATATCATGCGTGAAAAACTCATCGATCTGTGAAACCGTCAGCGGGACCTGGCCCTGCTGGGCAAGCTGGTGCAGTTGCAGACGCAGACGTCCGGCAATCTGTGAATCGCCAAACAACAGATATCCCAGCATCATGGACGTGACATCAGGGGTTCCAACAAGGGTCTGCTTGGAAAACAGCAGCTGATTGGCACCGATGGCCTTGAGGGTTTCCAGCTCCTGCGAGGAACGGGCAATATCCTGATGCGTGATTTTTTTGCCGTTGCCATAGGTGGCAAAGGTCTGTTTGCCGCTTTGCCCCATTCGCATCAGCAGTTCTTCGAGACCGTAACCGCCGACGAATGCGACCATTAAGACGATAACAAAGACGGTCATGGCGGTCTGACGATTCTTACGAATCCATTTAATCCATTGCATAATTTTTCCCTGACAAATCGAAACCTGTTGTATTGTGCCTGTGTACGAAACTTTGAAGTATAGTAAGATGATACGGATTTGCAAGCAAAAACCCGGTTGGTTCGACAGTAAACGGCTTTTTATCGCCTGGGCGTGACCGCAAATGAATCCAAAGCCCCAAATGCCTTTTTCGATTGACAATCATCGCATTTGCCGATAATATTATACCTCTTTAATCTGGATGACGATCCCTTAAGGCAGTCATTCTGCTTCTGGTGTTGCGCCCGTAGCTCAGCTGGATAGAGCAACGGATTTCTAATCCGTCGGTCGGGAGTTCGAATCTCTCCGGGCGCGTTATTAAGTGGTTGTATAGTAAGGACTTAAATGAGCTTTTTTTGCTCGACGTTTTCGATGTAATAATAAATGTAACAATTTTAACAATTTATTATTACAACAGGAGAAATCGTATGGCAAGAAAAGCAAAAGAAGAGAAGTTACCGGGTTCACTGTATCAGAGGAATGGGAGATGGTGGTGGAGTGTCAGGCTTCCGGGGGAGAAAACATTTAGGGGCCGCCCACTAATCCCTGTGGGCGGTCTTTATGCCTATCGGGGCGACAGGGCAGTTGCAGTTGAAATTGCAAAGGCTGTGTTGCATCAGGCAATCTTCAAATCGAGCAAGGATAATTCTCCGAAACTTGACGGTACTATATCCGGATTGATTAAGTCATTCCTTTCGTATGCAGATAATACCTATCGGAAATCTGATGGCAGTATGACAAACTATCCGACTGAGATTAGAGAGACAATGCAGCCTCTTGTCGAGTTTTGTGGAGTGTTACCGATAGAGGAATTTTCACCACAGAAGTTCAAAGAGTTTCGGGAATATGTGGCCGGACTGACCCGCAAAAATAAAAAAGGCAAAACAAAACCACGGTATTGTTTGAGTACGCTAAATAAGAAGGTAGGGATTATCAAAAGCATGTTCCGATGGGCAGTCGAGGAGGGCCATGTTCACCCCAGCACTTATCACGGTCTTCAGGCCATCAAACGGTTGCGACCCGGCCAATATGGTCTGATAGAAAATGCACCGGTAGAGCCTGTTGCTGAAAATATTATGTTGGCGGTTATGCCTTACACTACCCAAGTGTTGGGGGATATGATGATGGTGCAATATTTGACAGGGATGCGAAGTATTGAACTGACGGGAATGAGACCCTGTGATATTGAGACCGAGGCAGGAGATGGGATATGGTTGTATCATGTGCCCCAGATTTATAACAAGAATGCCCGTCATGGCGAAAAACACAAACGCATTGTCCCGATTGGCCCCAAAGCACAGGTGATTTTAAGGAAATATCTGTTTAGAGAAAAAAACAGCTTTTGCTTTTCACCCAGGGATTCCGAACGTCAGCGGTTGGCCGAAAAACACAAAAATCGCATTACACCAATGAATCAGGGTAATAAACCCAAAGAGGATGAGACATTACAGCAGATTGGTTGCAAATATGATTCGGCCAGTTATGGTAAGGCGATTAAATATGCTATTCGAGCAGCGAATAGAGATGGTCAGAAAATTCCGGAATGGACGGTCTATCAGTTACGTCATAGTGCAGCGACCAATATTGCTGAGGAATTGGGATTGGATGTGGCGAGGGCCGTATTAGGGCATCGCAGTCTGAAGGTGACAGCGATTTATGCCAAAGAGGATATTAAAAAGATCGCCCAGAAATACAAACAGATCGGTTGATATTTAACGAATGTGAAAGGGAAAAGGTGTTTCCGTGATGGCGGAAACACCTTTTTTGTTTTACAGCTTTTCATCGCACGAAAACATCTGCATCTACTCCTCGGAATTATTTATTATTTTTTTCATTTTAATCTATTAAACCAAAGATACTTGCAAATTTGACGCAAAATAATCCCTGTTTTCATGCTTGCAAAAGGCCGAAAAGACGCTAAATAATGCACATAACATTAGGCCTAAGAGTTTTTTTGCAGTACTGCATCCATTTGTTCACTATATACCTTTACAACAATTAACTATGCCAATTTGTCATTTGCGTCAAATTCAAAATGACGCAATAAATTTGGAGCAATGAAATGTCAATGGAACAAAGTGAAGCAAATAAAAAGGAAAGTTTGATTGGCAGATATGAGGTTGCTTCCCGGCTGGGGATAAGTTACCGATCATTTGTCAAGCTTAAGGCTCGTCTTATTGCCAACGGCCTTCAGGAAGTTGTCGTTGGTCATTCTAAAAGGTACAGAGAAGTCAGTGTTGACCGGTTGATTGCCAACGCAGCCGAGAAAGGGACACCATTAGGAAAGGTTAAAAAATGAATACAAAGAATCATTTACCCACAATTATTGTTGGACGTACCGATAGCGGTCGTCATTATACCCTGGAGGATAGCAGGGGTCAAAAACTCGCCCTGATTCTTATGGCAGCCAATGGGTATGCGGATGAAATTGCCAGGCGATGTAATGAACCTGCGGAAGTGTCAGAAGAGATGAGACATGTGACACGATTACTTTCATCGCCTCATAAGCTGGGAAAAGTATTAATCCAGCTAACGGGACTCCTGAATCAGCCAAAACTGAATGAGCGGCGATTAACCTGTTCGCAGATTAAATGCTTCCGTAAATGTCATCGTAAGCACATGATCGCCTATATTCTGGGCATTCGTCCTGCTGAGGAAGCCCATTATTTCCGAATGGGGCAGGCATTCCATACGGGGCTGGATTTGCGAAGCCGGGGCTGCACTACACATCAGGCGATTATCGGGGCACTGGAGCAATACGACAGGCATATCCCGCAAACCAACGATGATGAGATCAGGGAAAAACTGACTATCGAACGGGAAGTGATGGTTCGGCTGCTTGGCGGCTACTTCTGGCGATGGGAACAGATGGATCGTGATATTAAGGTTATTGCAAGCGAATTGCCCTTTGAGCTTGAAATTGTCCATCCCATACATGGCATAAGTCACCCGGTTTTTAAGATTGCTGGGAAAATAGATAAAATCATTCAATTGCCTGATGGTCGTCTGGCGGTGATGGAGCATAAGACCACCTCGGATGAGATTGATCCGACAAGCAATTATTGGCGACGGCTGCGGATGGATATTCAAATATCCATTTATTGCCTGGCTGCTCAACGGCTTGGTTACAATGTGGATACGATTCTGTATGATGTGGTACGGAAGCCCTCTTTTTCCAAACCCAAGCAATTGACTCAGATACAGACGAAGGAACTGATTTCTTCGGGGAAATACTTCGCACGATTTAATGACGAAGCTGAACCCATGCTGGTTGGTGAATATGCCGTCACTCAGGGGAATGATTTGAGTTACCTGATAGTCAATTGTGATTGTGCTGCTGTGACTCAGCACGCAAAGGGTATTTCGATTGCGGAAACCCTCGGTATGTATGGGGACCGTATCTCCGCCGATATGGGCCGCCGCTGTGATTATTATTTTGCCCGCCGGGAAATCCCACGTCTGATTACGGATTTACGCGATACAGAGCTTGATCTGTGGCACTATGCCGAATTGATTTATGAGAACCTTGAAACCCATCGATGGCTTCGCAATGATGATGCCTGTAACAGCTTTGGAACGTGCCCTTATCTGGATTTATGCACGGGGGATTTCGACCTGTCCGTTGAGGCACTGCCGGAAGGTTTTATCCGTATCGATGACGTACATCAGGAATTAATGAGCGAATAATCCAATACTACCAACGAAAGGATTCAATATGAACATGCCTACAGGAGTACCACGAACATTCCCGCCGCAGCATACCGCTGCGAATGTAACCGTCCCGACTTTAGATACCGGCCAGGCCAAGTTTCTGCCGCCGAAACTGATTCTTAATTGTGTTGAAGGCTGGGGAAAAACGACCTGTGCCGCTTTTTGTCCAAAACCGGCTATCCTGATGGCACGGGGAGAAACCGGCTATGAAACCCTGCTGGGTTCCGGCAGTGTTCCTGCCGTACCCCGTACCTTAATCAATTCCTGGCCGGAACTGATCGCGTTCCTGGATGCTCAGATCGGACTGGAAGAGATTGGCTATAAGACGCTTGCCCTGGATGCCCTGGGTGGATTCGAACGGCTTTGCCATGAGTTTGTATGCCAGCGTGATTTCAAGGGGGATTGGGGCGAAAAAGGCTTCAGTTCCTTCCAGAAAGGCTATGAGGTGGCCATTGCCGACTGGCTGAAACTGCTGCATAAGCTCGACCAGATTCATTCCAAGAGCATTATGATCCTGCTGCTGGGGCATACGCAGATTAAGCCGTTCAAAAACCCGATGGGGGAAGATTTTGACCGTTATATTTCGGATGTCCACCACAAGACATGGGGTGTTACCCATAAGTGGGTGGATGCAGCCTTCTTTGGGACATACCTGACGGTGGTGGATAAGATTTCCGGCAGGGCCAAAGGGATTGGCGGGGCCGACAGGATCATTTACACCCAGCGGCGGGATGCGTTTGATGCAAAGAACCGGTATGGAATGCCGGAAGAAATCAATATACCTAATGACCCGGCTCTGGTCTGGTCAACAATTTGGCAGCACATCTATCAAAGAAAGGACAACTGATCTATGGCAAGGAAAGCAATAGGAACTTATTACGGTACGCTAATCGGTGCGGGGGTGGATACCCTCAAGAGTGCCAAAAAGACCCCGTTTTTATATCTGACCTTCAAAATTACCCATGTCTTTGATGGCACGGGATGGGCAACGGTGGGGGAACCGTTTGATCGGGATGTCAAGTTCTTCCTGAGCGATACGGCATGGCCTTATGTCGAAAAAGATTTGGCCAAGTGCGGCTTTAACGGGGATTTTGAAAATCCCAAGTTCAAAGATGAGTTTTACAACGGTATGGAGCTTCTTTGTTCCAATGCCACTGTCGACACAGACGGCAAGACGTATGAGAACTGGGAGTTGCCCGGAATTGCCCATAATGCCCCCAAGGAACGGGTTCTTCCCCCCAAAGAGGTGCTGCACCGGATGAATGCCCGATGGAAGACCAATAACGGTGCCAGACAAGCCCCGCAGACCAGCAGGCCCTCACCGCCACCCATAACCGGTTCACGTCCGGCAAACGTGCCTGAACCAAAGGCTGACGATCTGCCGTTCTAAGCGGTTAATCATTTCATAGAATTTCTTGCAGAGAATAGACGAAATGAAGATTTCATTCTTCGTCCCCGGACGGATTGCGCCTGGAGGCAGTAAAACAGGGTTTTATCGGCATGGTCGGGTCATTATGGCCCCAGCCAGTAAGTTTACTAAATCCTGGATGCAGTCTGTCCGGGCTGTTGCGATGGCAGCTTATCATGGCAGCCCGATAGAAGGTGCAGTACGGCTTTGCCTGTCGTTTAGGGTTCCGAGGCCCAAAAGTCATTGGACGAAGAAAACAACCCTTTCCAAGACCGGCAGGCAACGTCCTTATCCGATAGCCAAGCCCGACCTGACCAAGCTCATCCGAAGCACCGAAGACGCCCTGACGGGGATTCTCTGGAAGGATGACTCGCAGGTCGTTCGGCAGGTTACGGGTAAAGATTACTGCACCCACCAAGAACGATCCGGAGTGTTTATTACAGTGGAGATATACGATGGCCAGTCACTTCATGAATGTAAAAAATGAGTTAGGTAGAATCATCCAGGAGCGGATTTTCATGCCAAGACGGTCACGGCATCCAAAATCGCCGAGAATGTTTTACCTGGTTAAACGTGCAGGCAAGATTGTCTGTGTCTGGTGCGGGAATTTCAAAGGCAGCGACAGTCTGCTGCTGTGTCTTTCCAATCCACATGAGGGATATACCGACCAGCAGTGGGACACGATGGCAACCATTTTGCAGCGATATTTCAAGGCGGAATAATGGACAAGAAGAACTCAGGAAAAGCCCCATCCTACCAGATGTATCCCAAGGACTGGAACGAAGACCATGACCTTAAAATGTGTTCGTTTGCCGCCGAAGGTCTGTGGATACGCCTGGTCAATACCTCCTTTGAAATGCCGGTTAAAGGCGTGTTCAGTCGGCGGCTAAATGGCGGTTTAGATGGAGTTGAAACCCAGTTGAAACCGAGTTTAACTCCACTTAAACTCGAAGAAATCGCCAACTTAATTCGCGGAAATACCCGTGAAAAAATGCGGCTTCTACAGGAGTTAATTGCCAACAATGTTCTCAAGCGGTTGGCAGATGGAGAGTGTGCCGGAGCGTTCTATGTCAAGCGGATATATGAAGATATGAAACTACGGGCCATCCGTGCGGAGGCTGGAAAGCAGGGCGGCAACCCAAATATAACGGGACATTTGGTTGAGAATTTGCTTAACCAAAATCCAGAGCAAATCCCCAAGCAAATTCCAACCCCTTCATCTTCAACTTCTACTTCAGTAAATACTACAAATACGACAACAACGCGCGCGGGCACGAACGACCTTTCCCAGCGTGCGTCTGCCGGTAAATCTCCCTGTCAGGCACTCAGAGACCTTGTTGAGTTCTGGAACAGTTTTGCCAGGCAGAAAGCCAACGCCGAGGACATAGGGATCGAGTACGCTTACACCCAGGCTGTCGCTCAATGGGGGATCGAAGCGATTATGGGGGCGATTGAAAACTATCGGCAGGCATTGCTGCTGCCACATTCGCAGGCGTGGGACCGGCCCCTGGGCAGACTGTTTTTGGATATTGAAAAATTTATACCGGGCATTTTCAACCTGAACAATTTCGACAAAACTCAATTTAAGACTGACAGAAATGAAACCCATAAACGAGATCATCAATCCCCAGAGCTTGGCTTTCGCTAAATGTGAACAATGCTGTACCCGCTACAAGGAACGTGACAAAAAGTGGTGCCGATGGTGCATTGAGCGGTGGGCAAGGATGCGTAAGCAAACCCCGGAAGCGGTCATTGAAACCATTCAAAAGCTCGTTGAACCGATCTACCTTGAAGCCGACGTGTTGGATTTCACCGGCAGCGTGTTTGAGAAGCTCAATGGCTGGAATGGTACGGACAACCTGTACTTTGTCGGCAGCACCGGGACGGGCAAGACACGGGCCATGTACGCCTTGTTGAAGGTGGCGATTGCCAATGGGTACTGTGGGCTGGTTATCGACTTTGGCCAGCTATGCCGCCGCATACGTACTGCCTTCGACACCAAAACACCAGAGCAGCAACTACGCGATAAATATCTCAATCTGGATGTGCTGTTCCTGGACGATCTGGGATTGAGGGCCACGGCCAGCGATTATGAATACGATGTATTCTACGACATCCTGGACGGCAGAATAAGCAATCAGCTTGCAACCATCATCAGTTCCAACAAGACCCCGGCACAGATCGCTGAAACCTTTGACAGGCGAATTGCCAGCAGGTTAAGCCTGTTTGCTGAAATTCAGTTTCTGGGGCAGGACAGACGCAAAAGCGTTTAAGCAAAATGCACACCCATCAAACATGGAAATACCCCTGTAAAAACCATCCAGGCAGAAATAGCTGGGTCGATGTGGGTGGCAAGGATAGGCCGGAGTATTTGTGCAAAGAGTGTTATATCAGATTGAGAAGACCGCATGAGAATCATGAAAACGCGACAGTGCAAGGAATGCGGGGCAATTCATTGGTTGGACACCAAATCATTCCGCCGCATCAAGACGTACTACCGTCAAGTCTGCCGGGAATGCGAAAAGGAGGAAAAGCGGTGGTACCGTCACATGCAGAAGCTGGGGCTTGCCAAAATCCCTCCCAAACAGCAGGGCAGGATACCCGTCGAAGACCTGGCTGAAAAATATGCAACGATATTTGAGAGAATGCAGGTTATGGGGATTGATTCGTATCAGGTTAGTGCAGGCCGGGCGGACAAAATCCTTGCTGAAATGGGCCTGAGTTGAGATTTTATGGGTGGGGAGCTTTTTTTGATTGACATTTGGTTTGAAAAAGTAGTATTTTGGTATCCAGACAATTGAATAGTGTTTTATGAGTGTCTGACGTTTCGCTTCGAACCTGCAACGTTTTATAGCAAGAAACGCAAAAACGCTCGTTTAGCCATACGGCAAAACGGGCGCCGCTGCGTATTCTTGCGGGGCCTGTTGCAGGGCCCGAAGCGAATGCGAGGTTTGCGGTGCCCACCTTCTTCTTTCCGCACTCCTTTTTGTTTTAAACAAAGCATCAGGATTCTTTGGAGGCACTGGATATTGTCGAGCCGGAAAAGGTGATAGGAGAGGCTCCTATGAAGACAGGTTTGATTTTTTGGTTGACAACATGATTGAGAGCGGTATTTTGGTAGATAAAAGTAAATATCGAAAGTCCACTGGACTTTGAGCGTCTCACCGTAAATCGCTACATTTATTGTGTGAAGAGGCGTGCAGAGACGGTGCCCCAAAGCGGGGCATCGCTTGCAGGCATTCTTCACAGGCTTGTAGCGAGCCAACGGTGAGTGTCAGCGGTGATGCTCCTCATATCAATCAAGTAGCATTGCTGCTCCACTATAAAAAGCTCCTTCTGCCGCCAATTGGCGGAGTCGGGCTGGTTTCGGCCAGCCCGACATTAGATTGCAGTAAAGACGGAATTAGGGATAACATGGTACATCATCCCCCCTTAGAGCGAATTTTTCTTTGGTCATATAATCGGGACCAATCCAGTCTAACATAAGCGGCGGGAATTTAGCAAGTTCAATCCTCATTTTCGGCCATTCGTCCTGTACGATCTGCCAGGGGGATTGATACTGTTTATTCATATTCACCCTGACCAGATTATAGTATGCCTGATAACATGCAACGCGTTGATGAAAGTCGCTGAGGCCGGTAAAGGTTTCGAGATCAAAGAACTCTTGTTCA
>NZ_JBOGCL010000012.1:0-150405 GCF_050689095.1 Anaeroglomus insulsum | reverse complement strand
TCGGGGTTTTTCAGGCATTCCAATAATATCTGGTAATCGCTGTCGTCAAATCGCTTATAGACCTGGTAGTTGCCTGGAAAGTTTTCTTCATACTCGCGATTCAATATAGGACGAATCCACAGCATCGCCTCCAGCGTCTTGCCCTCAAATTGGTCCACAGACTGGCCATCCCAGCAAATTGGGTAATGGTTCATGGTTTGACCATGACACCCGCATAATAAAAGAAATGAAGCACAGGCTGCAACCATCATGTTTTTCATCATTATTCTCCTTATATACTTTCGCACTTTTTAGGCGCTCGCAATGGAATCCTCTTCTGCCCGTGCCAATCCTATGAAACAAAATAGAGAAACCGCCCAAAATATAACCAAAGAAAATACCCCTCGCCGCATATCCGACCCACCTTTCTAAATAAGACCTCCGCATTACTTATCAGAGTTTCCTTTGCGCTCCGCAAGACCGACCCGCTTAGCATATAAAAAAATAAGGAACACCCTGTATGTGACTCCACTGTATCGACAATATAGCAAATTACCCCTTTTTGTCAACAAGAATTGTCTTATATACAGATGGTCATCTCAAAACACTTTTTCAATCAATTCCTGTTTATCGAATATGCCGCGGAGTTTGGTGAGGGATTTTGTATTGGGATTGAGCAGGATGGTGACCGGCACGTTGCCTGCTTCGCCGAAGACGGCCTTTAAATCCACCGCCGCCGGGTAGTGGGCCTGCGTGGTATCGGCCTTGACAGCGAGGATTTTTTTGTCGGCGACTAGTTTGGCGACCTGTGGATCCATATAGACGGTCTTTTCGAGCACCTTGCAGTTGGTGCACCAATCGGCGGTGAATTTAATCAGGACCGTCTGCCTGTTTTCAATCGCCTTTTGAATTGCCGCCGCATCGTAGGCCTGCCACCGCATCACCGGCTCCTGCGGGACCGGCAGCAGCCAGACGCCGGCCGCAACGGCAATCGCCAGGGCTGCGGCCCGGGTTGCCCACTTGCGGCCTGTGGGCGTGGCGAAGTTCACCCAACTGCCCCACATCCACACGCAGAACGCAAACACCACGCCATACAGCAGCACGTTAATCAAGTGATCTTTGGTCAGTCCCGTCAGGGTAAACTTGACGGCAATCAGCAGCAGCAGGAATCCGCCGGCCTTTTTGAAATGTTCCATCCATGTCCCCGGTTTGGGCACAAACGACAGCAGCCTGGGCACCGAGACCAGCACCGCATAGGGCACGGCCATTCCGACCCCCATCAGAATCAGGGCCGTGACGCTGACCGCCGCCGGCTGGGTTTGTGCCCAGACCAGCACCGCGCCAATGATGGCCCCGCTGCAGGGCGTGCTCAGGATGCCGGCGAAAAAGCCCATCGCTACCGAGCCGGCATATCCGGCGCTGCCACCCTGCTTGCCTGCCAATGAAGACGGCAGCGACAGCGTCAGCACATCCATCAGGGCCAGAGCGAACAGGACAATCAGCAAAAATAACACAATCACCGCGGTCGGATTGCGATACAGGCTGTTTAAGTCCAGCGATGAACCGGTGATGATTTTGATGATGGCAGATAAGGCCGCAAAGGCGGCGAAAAATAAAACGATCCCGCCGCAAAACGACAGTCCAAGCCCAATGCGCCGGGATGGAGTCTCTTTGGTCTGGGAGACCAGACGCATGACAATCAGGGGGATCACCGGCAGGACGCACGGCATGATATTAATGGACAAGCCCGCCAAGAGCGCCAGCAGAAAATACCAGCCCCCCTGGCCGGATGCGGATTGTGTATTGGACGACTCCTGCCAGCCGGCCAGCAGCTGGCCCAGCGACTCGGAAGGCTGAGCACCGACGACTTCGGCTGCCGGGGCGGTGCCGGCGGCAGGTGCGGGTGTTGGGGCAACGCGCTGCCCTGCAAGGTCGCTGGTTACCGCGCGCCAGGTTCCGGCCTGGGCAAAGTCGATTTGGGCAGGTACGGTTTTTTCGAAGGGGGCCAGACAGACCTTGCTGGTACAGGCAATCCCGGCCACGAGGGCCTGGACCTGAACGGTCCCGTCTGCGGGGGGGTTAATCATGGGCAGATAGACCTCAAAGGCCCCAACATAGACTTCGACCTCTTTTTCCTGGCCCGGATCGTAAAAAATACCCGGCTTGGGGAAGATGGTACTGCCGAACGAAAGCCCATCCGCTTTCGCAGAGACCTTCAACTCCAGCCCTTCGGCCGGAGCAGTCTGGGCCGAGGCATAATAATGGAGGTCTTTGGTCCCTTCAAAAACAACCGCCAGGGCCGGGCTGCCGTTAAGCTGGACGGGTTCGACCCGGGCTGAGGACTTCTCCCGGCCTTCCCGGGCGATTTCTGTCAGCTCAGCCGCATAAGTGGGACTTGCAATAGCAACCACCACAACACAAAATAGTTTCAAAATCGATCGCATAGTCGCTCCGCTGTATCTACGAATGAATGCTTCATGTTGAATCAAACCATCTTCTATCATACGTATTGAAGAACAAAAAAACAGGCTTTTTCCATCCGTCTGGCTGTGTTTTATCCAATAAAATAAAATATATCCGTAAAAATACTTATTGACTCTCCGAACATTGTCCGATAAAATCCGTAATACGTTTGACGATTACGCATTTTTATAGAGCACCTTGTAAACAACCTGCCTTGCTCTCAAGGAAGATGAAATAGAGTTATTAATGGAGTATCGGGTGAGAAGGGGGTTATATGACCGATTTGCGTATGAGTTTGAACGGATTCAAAACCCGCAACAGCCTGCTATTTGTCTTTTCCCCCTCGGATCGCCATCATGTCTATCGGATTCAGAAGGAATTATTTGCCGATAGCGATGTCATTCTGCGGGAACAGGGATTGATCATTGCTGAAATCTTTGAGCAGGGTAACAGCCACATTGGGAATATGGAGTTGGGGCAAGATAGTTGCGATTATCTCCGCAGGCTGTTCAATGTGAATCTAGGGGATTTTAAGGTCCTGCTGCTAAGCAAAGAACAGCAAATCAAGCTAATGGCCGACAGTTTTGTATCTGAGCGAGAATTGCTGATGCGACTGGAATGTCCGGCCGATCGGCTTGAGGCCGCTGTCGATTAAAAAGACCTGGTATCTCCCCTCAAATCATCTCAGAAGTGTTCTCACGCGGCACGCTGCCGTGAAATCACCAGTGCCCCCAGGGACAATAAGATCAGCGAGGCAGGTTCAGGAATTACATCATACACCAGGTCATCCATACCATACCAGCCGTATATGCCGTATAGAGAGCCGTTTTCGCTCTGTGAGGCCGGTTTGGCTTCGATGACAATGCGATCCACATTTTTTAGATTGATTGCAAACCAGTCGGGTGTCTGGTCAATATCCATAAACCATTGTGTAACAGCAACTTCGATTCCATTACGAAACCCATGTACACGCACACCCTCGGCCCAGTTGTCGATAAAACCATGGCCGGAGAAATAAGCCCCTATCACTTCCACAGGCTTTAAAAACTGAATCCCCAGTTCGGTACAGCCCCAACTGTTAGTCAGATAATGGGTGCCGGATTTCGGGCAATAGTAATAATCGGTCGAATTTATCGGTTCCGGGCACATCCAGGAACCATTGATATTATAATACCCGGGGTTGCCATATTCCCAATAGAGATCCTTGTAATATGTTCCGCTAATCTCTTTTGTTATGATATCTTCAAAGTCCAAATATGTAGGCGAAAGCGTGGCGCAGGCAGAACCTGCCATGCATAGTAGTCCAATGCCCAGCAGGTGCAAGAGTCTGGTTCTCATCACAATACTCCCCAATTATGTTTTCTCTCCAACAATGGTCTAATTATAGACTTTGGAGCGTTTTCATTCAAGCAAATTCCCCCATTCTTTACAGGCAAAACGATAAAATAGGTAAATCTACTGAAATCTTCACCCCCAATGCAAAAGTTTCTCGATTAGGCATCTCCATTTTATTCCATTCATTCATCACCCAACCAGAACTTCAGCGGGTCAGGTGGTATTTGATTATCCTGCTGATATGTAAGGTTTTACAATTGACACCTTTTCCGGAGACTGATACAATTTTAAAACTCAGTATATGAATTTACAGGACTTATTCTTTTGAGGTTAGTTATGGATACACGGAATCTGAAACACATACTCAACGGGATGATTATCTTGGGTGTTGCGCTGGGCGTTGTTTTGATGAATGGCTGTGCGGCTCCGGCCCGAACCGCTCAAGAGGTGCATCGCAACCATATTAATGTGATTCAGACCAACTGGATTATGATCCAGGATGATATTGATGCGGCCCTGCTGCTGGATCGCCCGACCCGTCTGTCCGAAATGGTGGTTCGCTAACCAGTTCTATCCCGTTTGTTTTTGTTGGTAATCTCAAAATAAAGTCCTTAAAGCATGGAATGCAGCAGGTACTAAACCTTGAATGCAATCTTTGACTATATTGTCAACAGTTCCTCCCAGGGGCGCTGGATCATTCTTGCCGAATTGGTATTAATCGGTCTGTTTGTTTACATTGTTCTGAGTTTTTTGGAAGGCACACGCGGAGAGCGTCTGTTTCGCGGGATTATTTTCGTTCTGCTGGTCGGCTCCCTCGTTTTGAATCTGGTGGTTCGCCAGTTCGGCATGGAACGTATCGCCTATCTATACAGCGGATTTTTGATTGCGGTTTTAATCGTGGCGGTTACGGCGTTTCAGCCGGAGCTGCGTCGAGCCCTGATTCGCATCGGTCAGGCCGATTTTTTGGGGACCAGTTCACCTCAGCAGCTCAGCCGCTGCGTTGAGGAAATCGTCGAAGCCGTCAACCAGATGTCCGCGGAAAAAACCGGTGCCATTATCGTCATTCCGCAGCAGGTCGCACTGGGTGAGTTTGTCGAAACCGGGGTTCGAATCGATGCCAAAGTGACCAGCGAGCTGATCAAAACCATCTTTTATGAAGGTTCGCCGCTGCATGATATGGCCATGATTATTCAGGGCGACCGGATTATTGCCGCACGGGTTCAGCTTCCGCTGGCCGAGGCAGACAATTCGGTGTACGGACGACTTGGCTCACGGCACCGTGCCGCCGTCGGCGTCACCGGTTCCTCCGATGCCATTGTCATTGTGGTCAGCGAAGAAACCGGTATTGTGTCGCTGGCGATGAACGGGCAGTTAATCCGCAATATATCCGAAACGCAGCTTCGCCGGCATCTGAATACCGCCGTGGTCAAAGCCGCCCCCCTGTTGGAACGGCTGGGCCACACACGGCATAAGAATGACACGACACATTCATCCGAGGATAACAGTACCAGACTATAACCATGGGTGACTGGATAAAAAAAATACTGGCGGTGATTTTTCTGACCCTGCTGATCTGGGCATGGGCTTTTTTGTCATTGGAAACCAGTCAGCCCTGGGTGGCGGTGCTGCGGGTGGCGCCCGTGGCCGATACGGATTACCTGATCAGCTTCAACAAAGGCCAGGATCAGGTAGATAAACTGCAATTGACGTTTAAAGGGGCCCCGACCAAAATCTCCGAAATGGTCCGCCGATATCGCAACGAGCGGATGGAGTTCTTTTATGATCCCAAGGAATTCGGCCATGAACGCGGCGGCACCTTTACCCTGGATTTGGCGGATTTCATTCGCCGCAATCCCAAAGTGCGAGAATATGCTCTGACGCTGGAATCCTGCCTGCCGGAAAAAGTGGAGGTGGTGGTGGAACGGCTGGTCAAAAAGCCGCTGGTGATTCAATGCGTGGATGAAACCGGCGCCATTGTCAAGCATGAGACCATAGAGCCTTCACAGGTGGAAGTGCCGGTTCGCCAGGATTATAACGGCCCGGCCATCGTGATGCTGACCAAACCCCAGATGGAGCGGGCACGGAAGCTGCCGGTGGAAGAAAAGCCTTATGTCGAAATTCTGCCCGGCAAGCGTCGTTATGCCGAACAACTGGTGGAAATTACCCTGCCAGCCACCGAACAACTCAACAAGCAGCCCATCAACCCGATGGTCGGCTATATCATCAGCCCATCGATGCTGGGACAGTATAAAGTCGAACTGGTCAACGAATCCGATTTCAAGACCATCAGTGATATTCGCGGCACCGAAAAGGCCTTCGATGCCTATAAAAAACAGCGGTTTCAGATTCTGGTGGAAGTGCGTGAGGGCGATGCCGCTCTGCCTGAAATTCCGATGCGGCCTGTCATTTATAACTTTCCGCCGGAATTTGTCAAATCCGGCCAGATTGAAGCGCCCACACCCCCGCTGATGGCCCGCATTCGCCTGATTCCGCTGACCAGCACAACAACACCCGCAACGTCAACGACCACAACAACCCTGCCGGCCAAGTAATCCGAGCCGGACGCGGTTAGAGGCGATGAAACCGAATGACCGCCCGATACATCCCATTCAGACGAGTGCCATCGACAATTGTGGGAGCATAGGTTTCGTTTCTGGGCTGCAGACGCACCTTGCCATCCGGCTCAAAAAAGACCCGTTTGAAGGTGCTTTCATGGGGTTGTGCAAACCGCACAAAGCAGTCATCTCCATTCTGCACATCCGCCGCCGGCGAAAAGACTACAATATCCCCTTCGGAAAATTTCGGCTCCATGGAATCACCAATAATCCGGACGGCAAATGCATTCGGGTCATGCAAATCCGGGCATCGAACATAGTCTTCGGCGATACCAACCGGATAACCCATATCGTCAAATTCAGCCGGATAGCCTGCAACCACACGATTGATCACCGGCACCAGTTGGCCGGCAACCAGGTCTTTGCGCTCCGCTTCCGACTGCAAGTCGAATTCTTTCAATAAGTTGCCAATTTGGGCGGTATCCAGTTGGTGTTCGGCTATTCGCTTGAGCAATTGCTTGTACTTGCGGTTTTCGGCATCAATGGTTTCAAAATCCCTGCGGATATCGCTGGGCATGCGCTCCATATGCGCCAGGCGAAGCAGCTGCCCATCGGCAAATTTCAGACAGATTTCCAGTTTCCGCAACAGCTCATCACTGGGAGGATTCTTGACACGCCCGGTTTCAACGGTGGATAGATACGGCTTCGAAAAACCGGTGAACGCTGCCACCTCGTCGAGGGTCAGGTTTAGTTCTTCTCTGCGTTCTCGAACTATTTGGCCTATAGACATAATCGCGATTATAGTTTATTAAAAAACAAATTCAAGCAATGTTTTTTAATAATAATACGCGCAACCGGGTTTCCGTGTTCTGCCTGCAGACGGTGCATGCAGTATCGAGAACAGGGCTTAGCCGTTTTGAAATCACCTCTTTCAACACACCCCCACAGCCCGCGTACCCATTATTGCCGGGTTTGTCCGGCCGGCAGATACCGCGCAATCATCTCAGCCAGACGGTCTTTATCCACAGGCTTGGACAAGTAATCATCGCATCCGGCCTGGAGACACAGGTCCCGGTCCCCTTTGAGCGCATTGGCAGTAACCGCAATCACCGGCGTCTTGATCCCCTTTTGCCGCAGCAGACGGGTGGCTTCAAGACCATTCATCACCGGCATCTGAATATCCATCAAAATGATGTCAAATGCGGTTGCTTGAGCCGCCTCAACCGCCTGCTGGCCGTTTTCAGCCAGGGTCACGTCATGCCCCATCCGGCATAAAATCACCTTCATCAGCTGCTGATTGACCGGATTGTCTTCCACCAGAAGAACCGTGGTTTTGGTCGCCAGAGGAGCAGAGGGAGCTTCCGCCTGGGTATGGAGCTTTTCGGCACGTTCATATTTATTCCATTCCGGGGCAGCAGAGGCTTTGCCGAAGGCTTCGATAGTCAGGGTGAAAATAGACCCCACACCCGGCTGACTGAACACCGTCAAATCGCCGCCTAACAGACCGGCCAATTTTCGAGAAATGGCCAGCCCCAGCCCGGTACCGCCGTATTTTCGGGCCGTGGAACCCTCGGCCTGAACAAACGCCTCGAACACAGACTGCTGCTTGTCGGCTGAAATCCCGATACCGGTATCTTCAACGTCAAATTGAATATACGTCTTATTGTGTTTCTGCCGACGGGATACATTCACATAGACATGCCCCTGGTCCGTAAACTTGATGGCATTATTAATCAGGTTAATCAGACACTGACGCAGCCGCGTAGGATCTGTCTGAATCGTCTGCGGCAATTCCTCGCATTGAAGCACGGCCAATTCAAGCCCCTTCTTTGCCGCCATCGGTCGGAACATCGATTCCATCTCTTCCAGCATGACATCCAGACGCGTGTCGAGTATTTCAACGGACAATTTGCCGGCTTCAATCTTGGATAAATCCAGCACGTCGTTAATCAGTGCCAGCAGCGTCTTGCCGCTGTTGTGGATCATATCGACATACTCACGCTGTTGCGGAGGCAGGGTTTCTTCCATCAGCAGCTCACTGAAGCCGAGAATGGCGTTCATCGGAGTCCGGATTTCATGACTCATTGTGGCCAGGAAATCACTTTTGGCCTTGCTGGCATCCATGGCTTCCTGAGCCAGCGTATTGGCCTGTCGGGCAGCAGTCTCAAGACGGGCGTTGAGATGTTCCATTTCCCGGTTGGCCCGTTCAGCCTGTTCCTTGGCCAGTCGAAGCTGCTGTTCGGTATTTTTCCGGTCCGTGATATTGTTGACCACCACCAGAGCCAGTGTCTGCCCTTCCAGCGTGATGGGGACAGCACTGATTTCCAGACACAGGGGGGTCTGATGCTCGTTGATCAGCAGGGTCAGATTGGTTTCCTTTTTTTCAATGGTCTGGCCTTCCGCAAGAACCTGATTAAGGACCATGCGAAGCGGACACTGGGCGCAGGTATTGCCGGCACCGCAGCCGGCGACGCTTTCTACGGCCGAAAGACAGTTGATGGCATCGCCGGGCCGAAGATTGACCATCTTGCAGGCGTCTTTGCCGACCAGATGGGCAAGATTGCGATTGATCTGCCGAATACGCAGCTCCGAATCCAGCAGCAGCATTCCTGTCGGTGCAATATCAATGATCGCCTGCAGACTTTCCCGCTGGGTGCACAGCTCCTGTTCGAATCGCTTCTGGTCGGTGATGTCCTGAATATATTCAAGCACATGGGTCAGCTTGCCGGACTCGTCCCAAATCGGGTACCCGTAGACATGCAGATACCGGATATTGCCCTGCGCATCGGTTCTCTGTTTTTCAACGACCACCGGCAGACCTGTTTGCTGGACCCGATGTACGGCACAGTCGGTCTGATCCGGATCGCATCGCCAGGCGGTATTGTAATGATGTTCATAACAGTGACGACCCAGCGGATCGCCGTCCGTCGAGGCGGCTTTGTTGGCCATAACGATTTCGTAACTCTGGGCATCAATGACATAATACGGCTGGGTTAACGCATCAATGCTGTGCTGCAGAAACCGCTTGGAACTCAGGGTTTTTTTGAGCAGTTCGACAAAGACCATGCTGACGGCAATCACCAGAAAAACCAGTCCCACGGCCATCACAAGACCTTCTTCCACCCAGTTCCAGTACAGAGTCTGGTGAAATGCGTCGGTTTCAATGGTGTCTAACTGTCCGGCCTCAAGCTGGTCCTGCCAGCCGGCAACCTGCCGGGCAAATTCCTGATTTCGATGCCAGCTCCAGTACATTCCCAGAGCACAAAAGAGACAGACAAACAAAACCAGAGCCAGAATGCTGAAGACAACGGTTCTGCGATGCTCAAACCTGGAATCGGACTTTTTCATATTCAACCCTTGTTTGACTCAATTAGCCAGCTGTTCTGTGTCTGGGCCCAGCCACTGGAACTCGAACGTTTTCCTGACAGACATCCAGACAACGTTGTTTCGGCAATTTCAGGGCGATGATTAATCCGGACAGCGCCGTTTGTGCAGCGAAACCCTCATTTTTGCCAATCCCGTGCCGCAGCAACGGGCCAGGCAGGCAGAGGGATTGGATGTATGTCCGATAATCGCTGCGGCTTGACGATAACACAAATCGCAGCAGGATGTGAAGCGAGACTTACCGCCGCTTTTTGGTTTGTTTTTTGAGGAATTTTTCCGGACGGAATCGGCGTCCCCGCGGGTCTTCAATCAGCGGTTCGGCGGGGGCAACAAAAAGCTGACGACCGGCAACATTGACGGTCACAATACGCACGCGGATAGGCTGGCCCAGATGAATGCTTTTGCCGGAATGCCGTCCGATAACAGCCTGAGCCTTTTCGTTATAGCGCCACTCATCAAGGCCCAGATCACCCGGCTCGATCAGTCCTTCGATGCCAAATTTGATGCACTGGACAAAGACGCCAAAATTCGTCAGCCCCGAAACGACACAGTCCATTTCGTCCCCGATTTTCCCACTGAGCATCTGAAGAATCAATACCTTTTTCAGTTCCTGTTCCGCATCGGCTGCCTGGACTTCCGTGTACGAAATGTGCCTGCCGATCTCCAGCAGCTCAGCTTCGCTCAGCACGTCTTCAAGACCAATTTTGGCCAATTGCCCTTGAATATACAGATCCAGCAGGCGATGAATCATTAAATCCGCATAGCGGCGGATGGGGCTGGTGAAATGACAATAATGCCGGTCGGCCAGGGCGTAGTGACCGATGTTCAGCGGCGAATACTCCGCCCGCTGCATACTGCGCAGAACATACATATTCACCGCGTACGACAACGGCGTGTTCTTGACAGAGGCCAGCAGGTCCTGAATCGCACTGCGATCCAGATGCCGCGGAACCCGAATGCCGCACAGCTTGACAAACCGGCTGATGTTTTTGGTACTGACCGCATCGGGGTCCGGATGAATCCGCCGCATGAAGGGGATGCCAAACCGGTCCAGGGCCGAGGCGACTGCGACATTGGCCTCCACCATGAACATTTCGATAATCGTGTGGGGATAGCTGGTATCGGCGGGATGGGCATCGATCACCCGTCCGGCCTTGTCAAAGACCAGCTCCGTTTCCGGCAGATCCAGATGAATCATGCCGTTTTTGTCGCGGCGGGCTTCGATCGCACGGGCGAGGATTTCCATATCCTTCAGCAGGGCGGTCACTTCACCGGGAAAGCCCTCAGCCCGGCCTTTGAGAATACGGTCGGCCTGATCGTAGGTCAACCGGGCCCGCGAACAGATAATGCTGTTGGCAAATTCCGTCCCCAGGATTTTTCCCTGCGGGTCGTAATGGATATACACACTTTTGGCCAGACGTTTCTGCCCGGGCTGCAGGCTGCAAATCCCGTTGCTCAGCACTTCCGGCAGCATGGGGATCACCCGACCCGGCAGATAGACGCTGTTGCCACGCAGGCGGGCTTCCTGGTCCAGCGGAGACTGACGCGGGATAAAGGCGGACACATCCGCAATGTGCACCCCCAGCACCCAGTTGCCTTCGCTGTCTTTGCGAAGACTGATGGCGTCGTCAAAATCCTTCGCATCCGGAGGGTCAATGGTAATCACCACCTCACCGGTAATGTCATCCCGGCCGGAAACCGTGTCGGGATTGTAGTCCTGGGCAGCTCGATGGGCCTGCTGACGGCATTCCTCGGGAAATTCATAAGGCAGGCCGTACTGAGCGATGATGGCATTGATTTCGGTATCATAATGTCCCGCCCGCCCAAGCACCTGCACGATGGCACCCTGGGCATACATATCGTTGCGACGGGGATAACTGACGATTTCGACAATGACCTTGTCGTTTTCGCGGGCCTGGCTGGCCTCAACATCCTGGACGAGAACAGGCGGATAAAACCCCTTGCCTTCGGGAGTCACATACCAGCCGCCGCCGTTGGCTTTGCACAGCAGACCCACAAAACGCGTGTTGCCGCGTTCAATAATTTCGGTGATAATCCCGGCATAACGACTCTGGCCGCGGAAATTGCGCTTGACCACTTTCGCCGCGACAGTATCGCCATTCATCGCCCCGGCCGTTTCATCCGGCGGCACAAATAAATCGCCGTGAGCATTGGGTTCAAGGGGCACGATAAATCCGAATCCCCGCTCATTCGCACGGAAGGTACCAATGATTTTGTTGCTCATCGCCGGCAGGCTGACATTCCGCTGGGCGTCAATAATCAATTGGCCCTGCAGCCGCAGCTCGTTTAAGGCCGTTTGAAACAGCGAATAGTCCGACGGCCCATACCCCATCGCATCGGCCAGCCGGGCCGGGCTGATCGGCTTATAGTCCCGCCGGGACAGAACTCGCAGGATTTGTCGTTTGATTAATTCCAAAAAGACCGCTTCTGGTTGATATTAGGCTGCCACAACCCGGGCCAAACGAGGCAACACCGGTCGGACAGCGTGGGTACTCATCTTCACGGTAACGCCAATATAAAAGGCGTCCGGCCGAAATGGATATCGACCAGGACGCCTTTATCCGTTGCGCAAAAATCCTTCCTATGCGGCAGACGTGGTCCCGCTTGCCCTGGTCTTGAGGCTGTTGAGCCGTTGGGCCATGCGGGATTTGATCCGCGACGCCGTATTCTTATGCATGGTACTGGTGCTGGCAATCTGGTCCAGCTTCTTGGTCAGCAGCTTATATTCCTGCTGAGCCTTATCAAGATTGCCATCATCAATTGCCGTCAGAAAACGCTTGGTAAACGTCTTTATCATGCTCTTGCGAGCACGGTTAATCGCGCGATGTTTGGCGTTCTGACGAACACGTTTTTTGGCTGATAACGAATGAGCCACGTTCTTCTCCTGTTCACTGACCGTTATACAATCTCTTACACTGAGAGGTTGAGCCTTCTCGATAAACTATGTCGATTATAGTCTTCAGAATCAGCTATTATGCGCCGAAGACCGCAATTTGTCAATACGTTGGCTAACATCTTTGTAAGAAAAGTCCGTCTGAGCCAGCTTGCGGTAAAGCTCCAGAGCCATTTCTGTCTTGTTAGCTGCTTCGTAAGCCCTTGCCATATTGTATCTTATGTCTTTACCAATAGGACTGTCAGGAACACTGCATTCTTTTAACGCCTGCGAAAAAATATCGATCGCATCGTCGTGCCAGCCCTTCAACAAAAAGCAAATGCCCATTTTATCCATCGCCGCCACACGCAAACGCGGGTCATTACGCGCCTCCTGCAGCAGGGGAATGGCCTTGTCAAATTGCTGCGCCTTCAGCAGACAGCGACCATATTCATACTTGAACCGCAGGTCTGTCGGGTAATTGTCCACGCACTGCTGGTAATAAACATGTTCTTTGTGTTCCAATTGACGGTTCAACTGGGCAAGCTGATCCTGCGGATTCTCATTGGGCAGCGCAATCGTTCCATCCTGAACCTTGCGGATCAGGGTGCGGAGGGCCTTCATTTCAAGTTCCATTAATTTCTTGCGGAAAATGAAATCTTTGGTCTTTTCGTACGCCTCTTTGAGCAGATGTTCCGCTTCCGCCATCGCCGGCTTGGTTTCCAAATCCACCAGAGCCTCCGCCAATTGCAGGATGTTGGTGGTCGATGTGGGGGCCTGCTGATATTGGCGACGTGCTTCGATGGCTATCCGATGTTTGGCATTTTCACTTTTGACAACCGTTTCCTGGGACTGCAATTGTTCCTGATGTTCTCGGTCGTTAATAGACTCGCGAAACGTGGTTGCCTTGCCGTATTTGCCCTTTTCCATCGTCATGCTGGCCGATAAATCCCGCAATTCATCCTTCAGAGCATCGTCCTCGGGCTTTAACCCAATCGCTGCCTGACAGGCATTGACCGCCTCGGTAAAACGCCCCAGTTTTTTATAACTGTCTTTCAGGAGAATGTAGGTCTTAAATGAGGGCTTCGCACTAGCCCGATTGGCATCAAAAATCAGCTGGGCAATCCATTCGGCAGTCCGGGTAAATCCGCCTTCGACCGCCGCGGTCAGCATCTTTTCCGCATACCCGATGTTATCGGGGTCCTTGGCCAGGAGATATTCGGCATTCAAAAGCTGGTCGGTGGGCGTTTTGCCCCCAACCCGCTTGATTAAATCCATCATCGACGGTTTCTTGCCGCCTTTGCCCTGACGAACCAAAGCCAGTTTCCGGAGCCGGGCGTGCCCATCTTCCAGGGCATCCGGCGACAACTTCAAGCCTTCCATATATAAGTCGATGGCATAATCGAAGTTATCGGTGGACGCCACTTCTTCAGCACGGGCAAAAAATGCTCGGGCCTTTTCCAGACCCGCATCTAATGTGTCATCATAGTGTTCGATGCGTAACCTCTTTCCTATATGAATGTTAACGCTAATATCTTATCGGCTCAAACTCGGTTTTGTCAACAATAAATACTTGTTGATTGGGGCCTGATATGATATAACGCCCTTTTAATCATTATAGAAAGGAAAACCTACATGTTATCGGCAATCGCAAAAACAGACCCCACGGTCTATAAGCTGATTATCGGCGAAAAACAGCGACAGGAAAACTGTATTCGGCTGATTCCGTCAGAAAATTATGTCTCGCAGGCGGTCATGGACGCCACCGGTTCCTGCTTTACCAATAAATATGCCGAAGGCTACCCCGGCAAACGTTATTATGAAGGCCAGCAGTTCACTGACCAGGTGGAAACGCTGGCGATTCAACGGGCCAAACAGCTCTTTGGAGCCGAGGGAGCCAATGTGCAGCCCCATTCAGGCTCCTTTGCCAATATGGCGGCCTATTGTGCCCTGGCCGCCCCCGGCGACACGATTATGGGCCTGTCGTTGCCTCATGGGGGGCACCTGACCCACGGCTGGAAGGTCAGCTATACCGGCAAATTCTTCAATTCCGTCCAGTACGAACTGGACCCTGCCACCGGCCGGCTGGATTATAATAAGATTGCCGACCTGGCCAAACAGCACAAGCCCAAAATCATTATCTCCGGCTCCAGTGCCTATCCGCGAACCATTGACTTCAAGGCCTTTAACGACATCGCCAAATCCGTCGGAGCCTTCCACGTCTCCGACATCGCCCATATCGCAGGGCTGGTGGCCGGCGGGGCTCATCCCAGCCCGATGCCGTTTGCGGACGTGGTTACGACCACCACACATAAATCCCTTCGCGGTCCGCGCGGCGGGATGATTCTCTTTAAGGAACAGCACGCCGCCGCCGTCAACAAGGCCGTTTTCCCCGGTCTCCAGGGCGGCCCGCATATGCATACCATTTCAGCCCTGGCCGTCTGCCTGGGCGAGGCGTTGACTCCGGCGTTCAAGGCCTACGCCGCTCAAATCGTGGCCAACGCCAAAAAACTGGCCGAAAAACTGATGGAATACGGTTTTAACTTAGTCAGCGGAGGAACCGATAACCATCTGATTCTAATCGACTTACGCAATAAAAACCTCGCAGGCAAACCCCTCGCTAAGGCCCTGGACCGGGCACATCTGGAATGCAACTACAATTCCGTACCGGGCGATACAGCTCCGCCCTTTAATCCCAGCGGTCTGCGTCTGGGAACCCCTGCCACCACAACCCGCGGTATGAAAGAGCCTCAAATGGAACTGATCGCCAGCTGGATTAAAACCGTGGCCGAAAATATCGACAACGAAACCGTACTCAACAAAGTCGCCGCCGAAGTCGATGCCCTATGCAAACAGTTTCCGGTCAGGGAATCATTTGTCTAAGCCACAACAACCGGACTCACAAACCAAAAAGGCAACTCCCTGGAGTTGCCTTTTTTGATAATCTCAAGCCAATTCGCTCTCAAAAAAACCGCTAATGCTATCCAGGCCGACCAGTGATGCAGCTGGTCGGCCTTCTTATTTCTATGCTGAAAATCAACCGCTCTCCCACCAAAGCCGTCAAGTAACTATTGTGAAATGTCGAACATCTGGTATAGTGTGGGCGTATTAAATACCTAAATAAATGCTCCATAATCCCCATAATTAAGGCCTTTATAACATGAAAATGATGAATAAGGTCGTGATGACACTGGCTGGGCTGATGTTGATTGGCGCATCCATTCTGAAAATCCAGGAAATGCTCAACCTGCCCATCCCCGGCTGGAAAGAAAAAGGCCTCTGGGAATCCTATGAATTCTTTCTGGTGCAAATCCCTCTGGAACTAAGCCTGGGCATCTGGTTAGTCAGCGGTCTGTTTCGCAAAGCCGCCTGGCTGGTCGGCACCCTGGCCTTTCTGGGATTCATCGGCGTAACAGCTTACAAAATGTATATCGGTGCCGAATCCTGCGGCTGCTTCGGCCAGGTCCATGTCAAACCCTGGATTACGCTAAGCTTCATCGACATTCCGTTCTTCCTTCTGCTGGCCCTCTGGCGGCCGGGCAAAGAGTACAAACTCCTGCCCCCCCCCTGGCCCAATGTGTATCATGCCATCGTCTTTGCTGTCCCGATTTTTGCGACGCTGATTTTCGCCGCCCCGGCCATGGTGGCCTTCAAACCCACCCAGATCACCCCGGATAAAATCGATACGCCAAGACCCCCAATCATTATCAAACAGCCGATCCCCTGCAGCCGGCCGCACGCCGATGACCCTGAATACATCAAGAAACTGACCGAAACCATCCGCAAAGAGGTCGAAAGCCAGTTGGCTCAAACGCAGGTAACTGGGCCCGAAAATGCCCCCCAAACAACACCTGCCAAAACAGAGCCGAATAATCCTGTTGAGGTTGTGATACCTGTCCCCCAACCCGACCCAAATACCACGCCTGTGGAGCCTGTAACGCAGGATGCGAACACCCCGCCGGCCCAGGAAGTCAAGCTGTCGGCCTGGCTGGACTATATCGACATTGCCGACCAGCTCAAGCAGGGCATTGTCGTAGTCCTGATGTATCATCACGACTGCCCGACCTGTGCGACGATGGTCCCCAAATACGACCAGTATTATCGCAAAATGAAAGAACTCGGCGACGAAAGCATGACCCTGGCGTATGTCGCCATCCCTCCATACAGCGACAAAGGCCCCATCCCCGCCGACACCCCCTGTCTCAAAGGCAAGCTCAAAGAAAAAGAGAAAAAGGATGAGATTTGGGCCATCACCAGCCCCTATGTCATCGCTCTGCTGGACGGCCAATTAATCAAGGAATGGAAACAAGGCACCGCCCCGGAGCCGGAAACCCTGATGGATGACATAGATAAAGTCTTTTCCCAGCAATAATCGCCCGTTTTCGTAAGTTCACTTTTTTCAAGGAAGGTTTGACCTGCCGCGAGTGTGAAGATATACTTTATCGGATGCAGCAATGTGAATCGGCGGCTGTATTGCTTTTGTGTCGCCCCGCCGGGGCTTGATCACAAGAGAGGCCTGTTTCCGGGGGTTGCCACCCCCGGCTATTTTATCCGACCCCTCCGGGGTCAACATGACAGGCCGGTTTATACCGCGAGCTATCTACGGAGTAACGTTATTCTACATAGCCGCGATGATGCTGGGAGCTGGCGGCTGGAAGCTGAATCTTTTGGCCGCGATAAAATGAACATGTAAAAGTGGGATTACGATAAAGTAACACAATGAAACTGCCTGCACGGATGCAAAAGAAGGTTTGGTCGGTTCGGCCGGCCAGCCCGAAAGCCAGAGTTCTGGCTGAAAAGCTCAACATCTCGCCGATTCTGGGGCAACTGTTGATCAATCGTCAGATCGAGACCGAATCGGCGGCGCGGGCGTTTCTGTCCCCCAAATTGACCGACCTGATCGACCCGGCCCGCATGCCGGGCATCGAACAGGCCGCCCGCCGCATCCATCAGGCCGTCAGTCAGGGCGAAAAGATCGCCATCTATGGCGACTATGATGTGGATGGCATCACCAGCGTCGCCATCCTGTGGCACCTGCTCAAGATGCTCAATGCCCAGGTGCAATATTATATCCCGCACCGCATCGATGAAGGCTACGGCCTCAACAGCGAAGCGATTACCCAACTGGCCGAGGCGGGTGTGCGCCTGCTGATTACCGTGGATTGCGGCATCACCGCGTTTGCGGAAATCGAGCTGGCCGGGTCGCTGGGGATGGATGTAATTGTAACCGACCACCACAAAATTGCCGACAGCCTGCCGAAGGCCTGCGCGGTGGTTCACCCCAACCTCGACAGCTCCTATGGCAATCAGAATGCCTCAGGCGCACTGGTGGCCTTCAAGCTGGCCTGGGCAATTTCCAACCAGTTCCGAGCCAATGGGCCAATCAGTCAGCCGCTGCGGGATTACCTGCTCAGCGCCACGACCCTGGCGGGCATGGGAACCATCGCCGATGTGGTGGACCTGCGGGGAGAAAACCGGATTATTGCCGGCTTTGGCTTGCGGGCCTTGGGAGAATCCAGGCTGCACGGCATCAAGGCCCTGATCGAATCGGCCTCCCTGGAGGCGGCCGGGGCCAGCAGCTATGATGTGGCCTTCAAGCTGGCCCCAACGCTCAATGCCGCCGGACGCATGGGCCATGCGCGGCTGGCAGTGGAGCTGTTGACCACAGACAACCCTTTGCAGGCTTACCAGATTGCACAATACCTCAAGGACCAGAACCGCCAGCGGCAGAAATGCCAGCGGGATATCTTTCAGCAGGCCAAGCAGCGCATCGTCGCCGACAACCTGCACCACCCCGACCGCAAGACGATTGTGCTGTCCGACGCCGGCTGGCACAGCGGGGTCATCGGCATCGTCGCCTCGCGGATTATCGATGAATTCTACCGGCCCACCGTGATGATCAATATTCAAAACGGCAAGGGCCACGGCTCGGCACGGTCGATTGCGGGATTCAACCTCTACGAAGGACTGTGTGCGTGTTCGGAATATCTGATCAGCTTCGGCGGACACGAGATGGCCGCGGGACTGCGGATCGAAACAGCACGAATTCCGGATTTTGCAATCGCCTTTGAGAATTACGCCCGAAACCGCATGGCCGAGGGGCTGACCGAAAGCATACTGCATATCGAGGCCCAGACGCCGTTACGCGATTTTACCGAACGGGTCATGCGGGAGCTGCAGATGCTCGAACCGTTCGGACAGGGCAATCCCCGCCCGGTCTTTGCCGCCTGCGGGGTCAAACGCATCGCTCCGCCCCGACGGGTGGGGGCCAAAAGCGAACACCTGCAGGTCGCCATCTCCGACGGCACCGCATCCGTCCGCTGCATCGGATTTGATATGGGACATCTGGAAAAGAAAGTCCTCGAGGCCGACACCTTTGACGTGGCCTTCGAGCCGCAATACAACACCTATAACGGCAACACGTCACTGCAGCTGGTCTTGTCGGATATACGGTTTGAGTAGACGCACGTCCCTCTGGCCATGAACAAAATGCGTATAGACCGCTGAAATCAACCCCCGTTAATTCTTCTGCACAACCGCCTCAGCCGTCGCCTTGACCGCCGGGAACTCCTTCACCCCCGTCAGGGCCGCAATCTTCTGCGGAATCTCCGTGTTGTCCTGCACCCCGGCAAACACCCTTGACCCCGGACCAAAAGCATACAGCGGCACATCCGCCCCGCTGTGGTCCTTGGTGTGCCAGGCCGCCTTCAATCGTGTCGACTGCGTACTGCTGGCCCGCAGCCGCAGACCGCCGGTCTCATGGTCGGCGGTAACGATGACCAGCGTATGTTGATCCCGGATCGCAAATTCAATGACCTCTTTGACTGCCATATCAAACAGCAGGGTCTGACGAATACTGTTGTCGGTATCGTTATCGTGTCCGGCCCAGTCAATCTGGCTGCCTTCGACCATCATAAAAAATTTCGGCTTTGGAACAAACCATTCCCTGCCGGGCTGGTTCAACAGCGAAATCGCCTTGGCCGCCATCTCCGACAGCATCGGCTCCGGCTTGAGCGTCTTTAATCCGTCATCGGCAAATAATCCCAGCACCGGCCCCTCGGCCACTTGGTCCATCTGTTCCTTCGAATAAGCCACCTCGTAACCATACGCTCTGGCCCGCTCAACCAGATTCTGCTTGTCTTTACGCACGCCGCCGTTGAGGCCGTCCGGCAGCCAGTATTTCCGCCCGCCGCCAAACATCACCCCGATGCGGTTTTCCAGCAATTGCAACGCAATGTCAGCTTCACTGCCGCGCGAAGCCACATGCGACCCGAAGGATGCCGGCGTCGCATGGCTGATCGTCGAGGTTGCCACCAGCCCCGTCCTCCACCCCTTCAGAGCCAGGGCCTCCAAAATACTGTGGTAAGCAACACCGTCCTTATTCATCCCGATCGTCCCGTTACTGGTCTTGATGCCGCAGGCCAGTGCTGTCCCTGCCGCCGCAGAATCGGTCACAGCGTTATTGCCTGAAAATGTCCGAACAATCCCTGTAATGGGCAGTCGCTCCATCCAGAGTTTCTTTTTCAACCCCACCCCCGCCTGCCGTGCCAGACTTACTTCATTAAAGCCCATCCCGTCCCCGATGCACACAATCACTTTGTCAATCGCACCGGTTTCGATATTGTCCAGCGTCCTGGAATCCGCCGGCCCCTCATAAAACGAAATATCTGTCGGGTCCCCCTGAGCTTTCGGATACACAAACGTTTCCGCCCAGGACCAAACAGGTACGGTAACACAACCTGCCACAAAACAAAATACTGCGAACTTCCTCATTAGAATTCCTCACTGGTCGATAAACACGATTCTCTCATACCGCCAATCCGGCTTTTCCCAGGCTTTCCAAAACAGCCTGCGGCAACCGCACGCACTGGCAAAACAAAAAAGGGGCCTGTGTCACGAAATACCCATCAGGAAGGAGTCTTTCACAACGAACCCGGAGATTTGATGCAAAATCCCGGATACGCTCAGATCACCGTCCGGCAATGCATATGACGTGTCTGGTCCCGGCTTTGGGAATTTATAAACCCAATTCCTCATCCGTAATATTGTATCTGGAACGCTGATTTTCCGGGATTTGCCGCAAGAGCTGCCGTGCCTCTTCGGCGTATTTGGTGCCGGGATATTGTTTTATAATCTCTCTGCAATTTTTGACACAATTCTGATAACTGGTTACACGCCTTTGTGCTGCTCTCATAAACAGATCACGCGTTGTATTCAGTAGTTTTTCTGCTTGAATATCCTCTTCTTCCGACAATTCCCTGTATTGCGCTTGGGTTTGCTGAGCCACTGTCGGCGTGGTCGGGGCGGTGGTTGGTGCGGGCTTCACGGTCGGTTTTGCGTTGGGCAGCGAATTGCTGTCGGTCAGCGTTGATTTGTTCAATACATTGGGGTCCACTGCAATCGCAGGCAGTGCCGGCTGGCCTTCGATCGCGGTAAAAGTGCTGAATCCAGTGGAGGTGACTTTTCCCATCAGCATCGGGGCGATAATCCCGGTTGCCGGTCCGGCATAGCGAATGGTGCCTTCTTTGTCGGTCATAATCAGCACCGGCCTGCGAGCCTGCAAAACGCCCAGTTCAACAGGCATTTTTTGCTGCTGGTCGGATGCCATCGCCACGGCCCAGGGCCAGGGGTGTTTCACGACATCGTCGATCAGTTTGTGTTTATGAGCGGCCGCATCCAGATTGATCGCGGCGAATTTCACCTGCCCTGAAGCCAAACCCATCTGAAACAATCGGGAATACGCCATATTGGCCGCGGTAAAGGGGTCTCCGCCGAATCCGCCGCCAAACATATCCATCCCCCCAAATCCTCCGCCCATGCCAGGCTCCATCATCATCGGTTCCATCATCTGGGGCTGAGGCTGAGGCTGGGGTTGTGCAGATTGTGGACGTCTCCGCCCTGGAGTATTCGGTTCATTGGAAACGGTTCTGCTTTCGCGTTCCTGCCAGACGAGGGCGCACAACGATTCCTGCCCCGGCTCATATTGAAACGTGGTGCCATTCAGACATGTCAGATGCAATCCCTCAATTTTCAGACCAATTGCATCGATCAGCAACGCATTCAGGTCAAAGTTGAGTTTGCCCGGCTGCAAGGTCTGCTGGCCTGGGTCGGGGGTTTCCATTTCCATACCCATCATTGCGTTGGGATTATTGGGGTTGCCGGGACGGGTACGCTGGGGGCGGGGTTGTTTGGGCAACATGGGTTTTTTGTCGGCCAGGATGGACATCGTCACCTGAGTAATCCAGGCATCGCTATTGGCAGCGTCCAACTTGCAGGCCCTGGAGGCATTCATAAATGCCGTGTTGAGATCATTTTGATAGTAGCTGACCCAGGCCTGGAGCATGCAGTACTGGGCTTTGAGCTTGTCGTCCATCTGAGTGAAATACCGCTTGTATTCATCCAGAAATCCCTGGCCGGGCAGTATATCGGCGGCGGCAATCGGTTTAAATTCATTGATTTTGGTCAACAGCGGTTCCAGAATCTGCTGGATTTTGCCGACGGCTTCGGTGACTTTGGGGTCGGGAGAGCGGGTGCCGCCGGGTTCCATCTGTCCCAGGCTCGGCTGAACCAGAACTGCCAGCACAAGAAATACTGCAATCCACTTGAAACCCCTGTGAATAAACATAATACGTCCTCCACGATAATGATCAACGGATCAGGCCACAACTCACATGCGAATATGATATCAGTTCGGATGCTGTCTGAAAAGCAAAAGTTACGGAAACTAATGCTACATCAGCAGTTCGGTAAACGAATTTGAGATGTCTTCTGCATGGTGTTTCAGGGTGTATTCCTCCTTTTTAATGTTTCACTCCTTTACTCCCTCTTACGGGATTTCTCTCCCGCAAGCTCACAAGCTTTATTATATATGTCGGAAATGTACTATTTTTACTAAACATTTTCTATAGTTTTTGAAAATTAACAAGATAAACAAGAATTGCTTTGTATTTATACCTATTTTATGATTGTATTCATAGACCCATGTTAATCCAGATAAAACAGGAGAATGGATGGCTCTTGACAAAGTAAGTCTTTTTTTATAATATAAATAACACATACAAAGTGAAGGATTTTTATTTTGTCAAACGGATTGAAGAAGGTCGTGGTATACCAAGATACATTGCAGCGTGGCTGACGTATGCTCCGGACTCTCTGAATCTGCCGAATCCGTTGGGGCAAAAAAATGTCGTCGAATTAAAAACCCAAACACCATCATTTTGTCGGAAGGAGTCCAATGAAACGGTTTGCATTCTTGACATGGTTGGCTCTGTCGCTGCCGGTAATGGCCGGTTATACCTATGTGGTTACGGATGGTTTTTTGCCGGTAGGCACTCTAAGCAATCATGAATCTCTTCTAATGACAGGGGGGGGAGGGCATGTATTAGATTTAACGGACTGGAGTACGGCAGATATTTACGGTACCACACCCTATAATCCCGATTATTTGGGCGGCATCGGACGAATAGGGGTAGATATTTCTGCCCATCTTAATTTTTATGGTGGCGAAGTTCATGAAATCGGCTTGGGAACAGATGGTACTGCCGTATTAAGCGGAGGCCGTATCGACCGCCTGACCACGTCGCAATCGATCTGGAAATGGGTGGGCCAGCCGGCAGAATTAGTCTGGAATCCGCATGTGACCATAGTATGCAGCACACATACTTATAACACGGCAACCAAACTGCTGACAGGAACGTGGCTTGATGGAACCGCGTTCAGTATTCAGCTTATCGATTCGGCAGGCTATGCCGCAACGATTGATAACATTCGTTTCGTGCCCGAACCGGCCACGATGCTGCTGCTGGGATTGGGCGGGTTATTGCTGAGGCGTAAATCATTGTAATTGAGGGGTAACAGCAAAGGCCGGATGACCGTCGTCCGGCCTTGTATTGAGATATTCGCGTATTTATGCGATGTAGTGTGTCCATATTTACTAATTCTTCTTACGGGGGCATTTCACCGTAAAACCATAGAAATACTAAAGCCTATTTAGGGGACTATACGATATAAGACTGTGTGGTATCTGGCCCGAATGCACGAGCATAAGCATCGATGGGGTGCCGGAACTACGGAATGGGCACAACGACACTGCAAGCATCACATTTATTGCTGCAGTGCTGTGTTGCCTGAAACCGGCAAGCAGGACTATAGAGATTGCCGAGACTGACTGGAGCATTCATTTTGTACCGTACGAAAGGGGTCACGATGTCTGTACAAATGGATCCATTTACCACCGAACAACTCTTCTGCCTGATGTATGTCAGTTCCGAGGCAAAGTCATTTTCTGATGATGAACTTTTCGATCTGCTTTTGGCCACTCGTCCGCGGTACCGCTCAATGGAGATTACAGGAATTCTGCTTTACAACGAGCACACGTTTGTCGGGGTACTGGAAGGACCGCAAGCTCAGGTTCAAGAGGCGTAT
Source organism: Anaeroglomus insulsum (assembly GCF_050689095.1). Lineage (NCBI taxonomy): Bacteria > Pseudomonadati > Planctomycetota > Phycisphaerae > Sedimentisphaerales > Anaerohalosphaeraceae > Anaeroglomus > Anaeroglomus insulsum. The sequence goes on along the minus strand of NZ_JBOGCL010000012.1, from coordinate 126,372 downwards.
GACCAGATTTGCGGAGATTGTCGATTTAAAGACACAACTATTCTGCATTTAGAACCGATTTACCTCCGGCAATTTCATGACTGGACCATGGGTTTCCGACCCAACGACTGGATCGCGGCCGAGATGACGCCGGGTTTTAATCCGCTGATGCGGAGTCCCAAATGGTCGCATGAGGACATGGGGGTATGCTCAAAACGGATGTTCCAGTTTTTGCGGAAATTCCGTTCGGCCAGGTCACCCGTACCACCTGAGCATTTTAACACTTATCCCAGGAGCTTCTGAGCATACCGGTTTTACACAAATACCTCGCAGAGCTGGTGCCTTGAATAAAAAAAGCCCACAGACGCTATGCTGCGGGCTTTTGTTTTTGCGTAACGCAAGGAATTAATCGATGGTGATTTGCCAGGTCTTATAGGCGGTATTGCCCAAATCATCGGCGGCACAGACCGCCAGGACATGACTGCCTTTCTTGAGGTCGGACACAACTATAGCGATTTGCTCATCGGTGGTATCATAGACACCATCGTCGGGCAGGGAGGACTTCCATGCGGTGTCGCTGTCGATGGTGTATTGAACCTTGCCGATGACGGACAATTCATCCACGACCGACAGGGTCAGCTTGGCCGTGGTCCCTTCGATACTCAGATTGTCATGTTTGAATGTCGGGGCCGTGTTGTCGATGACAACAGGGTCACAGACGCGTGATGCGGTCAGGGCAGACACTTCATTGTTGCCCAGGCGGTCGGAGACCGTTACGCGGATTTCATAGCGGCCATCTTCCACGGTGCGGGTATCCCATTCATACTTGGGCTGGTCCAGTTTGTCCTTGATCAGAATCCAGTTGCTGCGGCCCAGTTTGCGCATCTCGATGGTATATTCGAGCGGGTCTTTGTTGTCATCTTCGGCACGGGTCTGGATGAGCAGGGCGAACGGTTTTTGTTTATCGGCTTTTTGTGCGGTCACCGCCTGAACGCGCGGGGCGAGATTGGGAATAACCTGAGCGACGGCCACTTCACGAACGACCGGTGTTGCAGCATCATCATTGGACTGGAAGGTCAGACGATACTGGCAGAACCGTCCGATCGGACAGGCCGCATCCACCGGTGCAGTCACGGCGGTCTCCTGTGACCAGGCGGAGAAGGTCGAATCGTTGGGGTCTTTGACATTGCCGGAGCGGACCGACAGCAGGACTTTGCAGCCGTCGGGAATGTCCGCGTCCAGCTGAATCTTACCCCAGCGGGCGGGCTGGCCGGCGTCGATCAGGTCGGAGATGTACGTGCCTTTGCGATTGAGGGCCTCTCTCAAACGGACGACGGAAGCCGGATTGGCCAGGGCCAGAATCACATCCCTGCCATCGACGGCGGCAGCTGTAATCTGCGAACTGGTTTTGTTTTCATAGACCACCAGACGCTGTTCGGACACCGGGTCAATCGAAAACAGCCTGGCTTTGGGACCCACGCCGAGCAGGAGCTTGTCGTTTTTATCCAGCAGGGTGTAAAAGACTGCCGGCTCGGTGAAAATGGCCGTCACAAAGCCTTCCGGTGAAATTTTATAGACAAAGCCCGCCGACTTGGGAGCGGGGGCCTTCGGGGCCGGTTGCGGGGGCTGTGCAGGCTGGTTTTTCTGTTCATCAGTGGCGGGGGTCTTAAGATTCAGGCCGCCGTCGGTGGGAGCAGGACTGCCGGAAGCAGGGACATCAGGCTTGCCGGGGGCTTTTTTGAGCGAGGCTCCAGCCTGAAGCTGCTGGTTGGCGACATTGGCACTGGTGGCGGCAGCATAAATGAAGCCGTCGGCGGCAACACGCAGGGCAGTAATTTCCTCCTGGTCGCTGTCGAACAGGACCGTATATTGACCTGTGGCGGGCTGAATGCGATACACGATACCGCGAGTGTCGGAACCTGCAATAAGAGACCCGTCAGTACCGAAGGCCATCGATAAGATATTTTTGTCTTTCAATTCACAGACCAGCCGGGGATTTTGAGCGAATGGATCGAGCTGCCAGATTTGGCCGTTGGGTCCGGTGGCCAGATAGATGTTGTTGTCCTTATCCAGTACGATGGCAAAGATGTACTGGACTTTTTCATTGTCGAACACGGTTTCGATTTCGCTTGCGATGCGAATGAGTTTGCTTTTTTCGCCGCTGATTCCGGCCAGAACTCGTCCGGCAACGTCCAGCGCCAGGGCATAGACATGCTCATTGGGCTGCGGGCTTTGCTGAACCGCAGCAGGATCGGGGGTTTCGGTCGAGCCATCTGGTTTGGCCGGTTTGGGATACAGCAGGTCGGCCTTGCCATCGCGGAAACGAATGATCTTGCCGGCAGGGCTGGTGCCGAAATACAGCGTGCCGGCTTTGTCGGATAAAACCGTATTGACGCTCCAGATATCCTCGAGCAGGCCGGCAAAGCCCAGCGTTTCGGTTTTGGGAGCCAGCCGGATTTGGCCTTCGGAGTCCACCACCACCGCATCCGTGGTGCCTTTTAGCAGATCCTCGCTGGTCTTGTGGCGGACGATGACGGAAGTGACAGCGAAAGCTGTACTGGAAGCAATGAGGATTGCGACAATGGCTGCGAGACGAATGTTTTTAATCGTGTACATGATGATTCCTTATTTATTTTTATCCACAGTGAGTTCGATGACCGCTGAGCCTGAAGCAATCAGGCCGGTTTGAATACTGGTTTCGACAAAATGGGTATAAGGGCTTATGGGCTGGATGCGTTTGGCATCTGCCAGGACCATCATTTTGGTGGCCGGCAGATTGGGCAATTCCGTGTTGCGTACGGCAAGGCCTGACTGTGAAATCGGCAGGCACACATACAAACGATCCTGCGGGATATTGAGCACGCGGTTGAATCCATCCAGAAGACTCTGTGCGTCCACGGCGGTGAACCGCTGCGGAGCGACTTTATTCAGGAAGGACTGATAGGCATCTGAGCCGAGAATCTGAAGCTGATATTTGCCATCAGGACAATCCTGCGGAACAGGTAATTCAAGGGTAAAGGGAATCGGTTCTGAGCGGAAGCCCTTGAGAGCAACCTGAATCGTCACTGTCTGGCCGGGTTTAACGACATTATCCGACAGCCTGGCATCCCACAGCGACACTACCAGATTCCTGGGGGTAATGTCGATATCGAGGGTGATTTTATCCGGGGGCATCTGCTGGAAAGGATTGTTCATCAGCGCCGCAGCCAATGACATCAGTTCTGTGGCGGGTGCAGCCACTGAATCCCCCGAAGACAGGCCTGTAAATTCAATGGTGCGGCCATTTTCCAGGAGCATATGGCACCGATATGAGACGGCATGTTCCGGGGGCAGGTCTCCCTGAAATAGTGCTGCGCCGGTAACCACCGATCGCAGGATACGAGGTGTCAGACTGCGATCTCTGGCGACCTGGCAGTGGAGGGTCCGCTGCTGGGGGTCATCAAACCGTTTGACTGAAACGGTGATATCGATGAGTTTGGGAATGGTTCCGGCATATCCGACCACACCACATTCCTGATCATACCGCAGCGTTCCAGCGACCTGGCCTGCTGAGCCTAACTTGAAGGAGTTGTCACGTGTGGCAATTACGGTATGGATTTTTCCGGCGGCCATCGGCAGCTCCACCGCACCAATCCCGTTAAACGGGTGCCCAAATCCATAGACTTTATCCCCAACGACCTCGGTTACCGTACCCGTTACAGACATACGAATATCCCCGGAACACAAAGGTAGTATCAGGACACCCCCTGGCTCGAAGACCGGCTTTGTCTGGGAGCTATCGCCGGTCAGAGCCATATCGCCAGCCTGCAAAGGTATCCAGCCGGCAGAGGCAAAGGTCTCTGAAAGCTGACTGCAGGCCTGGGGTGATAAGTTGGTTACCAGGGGCATTTTGGGGGTTTTTGACGCTGTGCGTGCCCAGTCGGCTATGGCTTTTTGGGCAATGGCCTCCAGATTAAGAGGTGCCGACAATTCAACATAACTCGTTGTATTTGACTGTGTTACGGGTTTATCTTTGCCTTCACCGATCGCCAGCATATATTCGATAGGGGTCACTAAGTAGAGGGGGTCAATGGAACCGTCCCAGCCTGCGGCCAAAGCTCCGGCCATACGGCCGTCGATATACACCGGCGAGCCGGAACAGCCGTGGACGGAGCCAACGTGTTTAAACCGCTCGTCGGTACCAACCACCAGAATCATATCTCTGGCCGGATTGGCTTGTTTAACAATGCTGAGAATTTTGAGCGGAAATCTCTCTACTTTATCACCTTCAAAGACAGTCAGACAGTACGCTTCCATCTCCGGCTTGACTTCATCGACCAGGATGTAGCGGGAAGAATCCCAGTTTGCAGGGGGGGTAGCTCCAGAAATCATTGGGATTCCCAACGAACCAACCAGTACCATCGCGGTGACAAAATGTCTCATACAACCTTCCATTCTCGTAAAAACATCATGAAAAATCTGTTTGCAAAACTGTACAGTCGTCAAAGTCCTGTTGCAAGATAAAACTAAAGTTTCTATAATGGTACCTCTTATTATATTGTGAACTATTTGTATCGAGAATAAAGCTGCCGAGACCCGGCCAAAACAAAGGACACGAATATGGACTCAAAAGAACGGCATGAGCTGATGACTAATGAACTTGCGGAGTGGATTAGTAAGCTGCCTGGGCTGATAAAAGAATACCGCAACCAGATTATTGGGGCTTGTCTGATTCTTGTCGGGCTTATCAGTTGGCCTATCCTGAACCGGTGGCGTGCCGAGTCCGATATGAAGATGCAGGCGGAGGTGTCCAGTGTGCTGGAACAACTGGACCTGAGTAAGTTATCGGTTTTACGACAGCAACAGGACGCAACGGCGGTCGATGCAGCCAGTACGCTGCTGGTGGCAGCCAACAATCTCGAAAAAGAGGCGGAGAAGGCACCGAATAATGATCTGGCAGCGATTGCCTGGATTAAACGAGGCCAGGCTCTTCGCGCGGACCTGCTTTACCGTAAAGAGTTTGTTGACGGCGATGTCCTTTCATCACAAATTAAACAGGCTCAGGACTCTTATCAGAAGGCTCTGAGCAAAGCCAAGATGCCTGTCGTCAAGGCCATGGCTTTGTTTGGCCAGGGATTATGTACCGAAGAACTCGGACAGCTTGACCAGGCCAAAGACCTCTATCAAAAGATCGTCAATGACGCCGCTTATGCGAGCACACCGGTTGCGGTACTGGCTCAGGAGCGAATCCAGAAGATGGCGGACAACAATGTCAAATACACGTTCGTAGATAAGCCCAAAGAGCAGCCGGCTATTATTCAGCCGCAGGTTCAGGTTCTCCCGGCTACACCGGAGTCAACCGCCCCCAGTATTCAGGCGGCACCTGACAGCACCGTAAAAGTGGACATTCCCGCGACTGGGGAGAATGCTCCTGCTGAACCGTCTCAAACAGAAACCAAATAATTTCCAGTATGTCGTCTAAAAAGCCGTCTAAAGACCCTATTGGGCCCCCGGAAGACAATCTGCCCATAGAGACACAGGAGGAGATTGCTCTGGACGAAGATGCCCTGCCTCAGGATTCAGAGACAGAGGAACTGGCCGGCCAGCAGTTGTGTTTTCGTGTGGGGCAGAATCTCAAATTCAGACGGTTGGACCAGTATTTGACAGGGCGGTTCAGCAATTTCAGCCGAACCCGGCTGCAGCAGCTTATCAAGGAGCAGGGGGTTAATGTTAACGGTCGTCCGGCCAAACCCAGCTACAAGCTTAATCCAGGTGATCAAATTGATTTGATTTTGCCGCCGCGGGAATTGCGGGAATTGATTCCAGAAGATATCCCGTTGCACATTCTCTATGAAGATGACGACATCATCGTGGTGAACAAACAAGCCGATTTGATTGTCCATCCGGCACGCGGGTATAAATGTGGTACGCTGGTTAATGCTTTGGTATATCATTTTAAGAACCATTTATCAGCAGGATTTGCTGATTATCGTCCGGGGATTGTGCATCGTTTGGATCGATATACGACGGGTGTCATTATTGTCGCCAAAAACGATACCGCTCATTGGAAATTATCACGGCAATTTGCTGAGCGCACAAACAAGAAAACCTATCTGGCAGTCGTCCATGGAGCACCGGAATTGGATGGGGATTGTATTGATGTCCCTCTGGGGGTTCACCCTGTGATCCGGGAGAAATATTCCATTCGTCCAGATATTGGCAAACAAGCCATTACTTTTTACCGTGTTCTGGAACGGTTTCGCGGTTATTCTCTGGTCGAGCTGGACTTAAAAACCGGCCGGACTCATCAGATTCGCGTTCATATGTCGTATATCAAACACCCCATCGTAGCAGATGATATGTATGGCGGCAAAGTGGTTTATCCCTGGCAAATTGAGAATCGGGAACCCGCTATTGAACAACCCCTACTGAACCGGGTCGCACTGCACGCCTGGAAACTGGAAATCAATCATCCCGCCACCGGCAAACGCATGGGATTTGAAGCACCAATACCAGAGGATATTCAACGTCTTTTAGACGCTTTACGAGTTTATCGTAAATTGACATCTAAGTAATTTTAGTTATTTTAGACCGTGAATTCATAATATTATTTTTATTTCTCGTCCGATAATAACCGATTTTTCAATTGTATTACGATTTATATTGCTGTGATATTTTTTGTGGAAAACTTGTGAGTTATCCTGTCAGAATTGTTTAATGTTTTGTGAGAAAAATCGCTTTATCAGTATTGATAACACGGTTTTGTGCAAATCCGACACCGTATCTAACAGGTTTTCCACTATCTTGCCATCAAGGCTTTTTGTTATAACTATCCATTATAGAGGGTTTTAGGGAAGGGCTTCGGGCAAAATCTCACAAACTCACGGGGTATATAACAAATACTGAGAAAAAGATTTTTATACTCTTATATTTGAAACAGATCCTAACCTGTTTCTCACAAAGCCCCAGACCGGTTTGTTGAAAATCTTCCTTAAAACGACTTTGCAAAATCCTTTAAAATCGAGTAGATTATGGGCTTATTAATTCATAGATGAAGTGAATGTGAATAAGGCAGAATAAATTTGCTGCAGATAAAACAACGGAGGTTGCTTTATGAAAGTACGCTTTAATCGGACTGCGTTGCAGGATGCGTTGTCGCTGGTGACTTCGATTATTCCCAGCCGGACCCCCAAGCCGATTTTGCAGTGTATGAGAATTGTGGCCGACAAGGATGTTGTGCGGTTCTCTGCCACCGATATGGAGGCTGGGATTACCTATACCGTAACCCAGGTGGAGGTGGATAAGGCCGGTGAAGCGGTTGTGCCGGCGGATAAGTTTTCATCGATTGTGCGTGAAAGTTTTGATGAGGTGATTGAACTGGAGACCGATGAGAATTCTGCTCACTTGAAGGGGTCCGACAGTTTTTTCACGATTTATACCCAGGACCCGACACAATATCCGACCGTGCCGGGATTTGATGGCAATGCGGATATTGAGGTGGGTCTGGATCGGCTGCAGGATGCGATTAGTCAGACGGTGTTTGCGGCAGCCAAGGAAAGCACACGCTATGCCCTGAATGGGATTTTATGGGAAGTGCATGGTAAAAAGCTGTCCCTGGTGGCCACTGATGGACGTCGGCTGGCAAAATCCACACTGCCTTTGGATAAGGCGTTGCGTGAGCCGGAAGGACGAATTATTGCTCCATGCAAGACGATGCAGCTGCTGGAAAAGATTCCCGCTCGTGATCAAGCCACCGTGTCCCTGCGGTTTGTGGATAATCATATTACGGTTGCCTGCGATCCTGTGGTGATTAGTTCGAATCTGGTGGAGGGGAATTTCCCCAAATACGAGGATATTATCCCCAAGGATTATGACAAGAAGCTGACGCTGCCCAAGGATGCGTTTTTGAGTGCGGTACGTCGAGCGGCCCTGCTGGCCAGCGATGACAGCAAGGGCATCAAGCTGTCACTGAAGAAAAACACCATGGTGATCACCAGCCGTGCTCCGGAAACAGGTGATGCTCAGATTGACATGTCGGTGGAGTATGAAAACGACCCCATTGAAATCGGGTTCAATCCGCAGTATCTGATTGATGTACTGCGGGTGCTTAAAACCAGTGATTTTGAGATGCATCTGGGCCAGTCGGATCGTCCGGGTTTATTTAAAAGCGGCAGCGGATTTTTGTATATTGTCATGCCGGTGAATTTATAACCGGCGGCGGGAGCGATTTGTTTGTGAGCAAACAGAGCGAATCGCAGCAAGAGCAGTATTTGCGGTCGGCGACGGCCTGGCAAAAAAAAACGCCCCCTGGTCCTCAACCGCTGGGTGAGGCCCTCAGTCACTATATGAATGTGTATGTGAAAGGTTTGCGCTGCGGCGGAACCATTGCAGCTGCATTTGAGCAGGTGATAGGGACTGAGCTGGCGCCGTATTATCGTGCGGATCGGTTCACGCGCGGCATTTTATATATTCAGTCACCACCCGGGCCGTATTTGCACCGGCTGAAGATGATGGAAACCGAGATTGTGGAAAAACTCCAGGCACATTGTCCTGGAACCAGGATAAAAGAGATACGAATTCAAGTGAAAGGTGTCGGGCGCAAAACGCGCTGAGACAGGATAATCAATACAATGACAGAACAGGAAAATACTGAAACAACACAGCAGGCTCAACCCGTAGTGTATGATGCCAGCAGTATCAAGATTTTAGAGGGTCTTGAAGCGGTCCGCAAACGGCCGGACATGTATATCGGCAATCGTCAGGAAAGCGGCCTGCATCATATGGTGTATGAAGTCCTGGATAATGCCATTGATGAAGCCCTGGCCGGACGCTGCGACCGGATTACCGTGCATGTCCATGTGGACGGCAGTTGTTCTGTGGAAGATAACGGTGTCGGCATTCCGACGGAAATGCATGCTGAGGCCAAAAAAAGTGCCCTGGAAGTGGTATTGACGACGCTGCATGCCGGCGGCAAGTTCGACAATAAGGCCTATAAAGTCTCCGGCGGTCTTCATGGAGTGGGGGTTAGTGCGGTCAATGCGTTGAGTGAGTGGCTTGAAGTGGAAGTCTGGCGTAATGGCAAACAGTATCATTTTGAATGCCGTCGTGGAGTGCCAACCGGACCGGTCCAGGAAGTCGGACCCACCACCAAGCGCGGGACCCGTGTGACATTTCTGCCGGATGATGAAATTTTTGAAACGACGGAGTTCAAATACGATGTGCTGGAGAAGCGCATTCGTGAACTGGCGTATCTCAATGCCGGCGTGCATATCACATTTATTGATGATCGCTGCCAGCGGAAGGAAGTGTATCATTATGAAAGCGGTATTAAGGCGTTTGTGCAGTATCTCAATGAGGGCAAGACACCGCTGTGCGATGTGATGTATTTCAGCAAGGAAGACAGTGAAAACGGTCTGGCGTGTGAAATTGCCATGCTGTACAACGACGGGTACAACGAAACGGCACTGGCGTTTGCCAATAACATTCGCAATATCGATGGCGGTACCCATTTGTCCGGATTCCGGACGGCGCTGACACGAACCATGAACGCCTATGCCAAGAGTGCCAATATGATTAAGGACATGGCACCCAGCGGCGAGGATTTGCGGGAAGGCTTGACGGCTGTTATCTCCGTGAAGGTTCGTGAGCCGCATTTTGAGGCCCAGACCAAAGTGCGGTTGTCCAACCCGGAGGTCGGGACATTTGTGGAGACGATGTTGAATGAGCAGCTTGCAATTTATCTGGAGGAAAATCCGGCAGTCGCCAAAAAGCTGCTGAGTAAGGCCATCCAGGCAGCGGCAGCCCGTGAGGCGGCTCGCAAGGCACGCGAACTGACACGTCGCAAAGGTGCTTTGAGCGGAGCCAATCTGCCGGGCAAACTCTGGGATTGTGCCAGTAAGGACACCGTGCACACGGAAATATTTATTGTTGAGGGCGACTCTGCCGGGGGGTCTGCCAAGGGGGGCCGTGACCGCAATTTGCAGGCGATTTTGCCGCTCAAAGGCAAGATTCTCAATGTGGAGAAAGCACGCATTGAAAAAATGCTGGGACATGAAGAAATCCGCACCATTATCAGTGCACTGGGGACCGGAATCGGCACCGATGAATTTAATCTGGAAAAATGTCGGTACGGCAAGGTGATTATGATGACGGATGCGGATGTGGATGGGGCGCATATTCGGACACTGCTGCTGACATTTTTCTTCCGTCAGATGCCGCAGTTGATCGAAAATGAGCGTGTGTTTATTGCACAGCCGCCGCTGTATGAGATTCAAATTAAGGGGCATAAACACTCGGAATATGTGCTCAATGAAAACCAGATGCGCAAGCGGATGGAAAATAACGGCCTTGAAGGAACGGTTCTGATTGTTCACCGTCCTAATCAGGCCCCGCAGCAGATTGAACAGGCCAAATTGGCTCTGCTGGTCAAGATATTGAATGATGCCGAACGCAGCATCGGTGTCCTGGAGCGGCGCGGCATTTTGTTCAAAAAGTTTGTGTCTGATTTTTATGATGGCAGCCGCTTGCCAGGCTATTTTGTTCGCATCGAAGGACAACATGAGTTTTTCTACGATCGGGACAGCTTTGACCGGCGTGTTGCGGAACTAAAGACCGCACGAAATGAGGACGTCCAGGAAGATGGATTTGCTGCCGAGGAACTGCATGAAGTGATGCGGCTCAATGAAATCAATACCCGTCTGATGCAGGATTACCAACTGGATATGCGAGATTATCTGGCATTGCCTTCGCAGACGATCATGGATGAAGATGCATTCAGCCGGTTTGAATTGAAAAATGGGACAGACCAGTATCGGCTTCATACTCTGGACCAGATTGGTCCGGGGATTCGGCAAATTGGGGCCCGGGATGTGGAAATTAAACGCTTTAAAGGTCTGGGCGAGATGAACAGTGAACAGCTCTGGAGCACGACGATGGATCCGGCCCGTCGGACACTGTTGAAGGTGACGATGGAGGATGCCGGGCAGGCCGACCGGATGTTCAGTATTTTGATGGGTGAAGATGTCGAAAAACGGCGGAATTTCATCCAGGAACATGCCTTGGAAGTGCAGAATCTGGATATCTAAAGATTTTGGGCCGATTGTGCCGACATAATACAGGGGAAAGTATGTCCATTTAAGGATATGATGTTTTTCCTGAAGTGAAATAGGCCCATAATTGACAAAGGGAGTCGAAAATGGATGCATTATTAAAAGTAACAATGATAGTTCTGGTGTTGATGGTCGTTGGTTGCGGACCTGAGAAAAAGCCGGTCGGGCCGGATACGGAAGAAAGTCTGCGGCTCGAAATCGACCAGAAGTTTGAAAATCCGGATGCGCATTACAAACTGGCCAAAATCTATCATTCGCAGGGACAATGGATTAAGGCGGAATACGAATATAATATTGCGATTGGTTTTGCTCCGGTGAACAAGTGGCCCGAGGCCGGATTGGTCAAGCTTTATGAAGATACAGGTAAACCCGACAAAGCGGCAGAAGCTCGGGATAAAGCTATGCGGACCTGTAACACCGATAAAGAGCTGATTATGCTGGCAAAAGCCCTGCAGCGTGAAAACCTCAACGAGCATGCCAAGTCGGTTTATGAGTATGCTTTGACAGTTGCGAAGAATAAAGGTGGTATTTATAAGGAAATGGGCTATTACTACCTGACAACCGGAGATAAAGTGCGGGCTGAAGATGCCTTCCGCAAGAGTCTGGAGATTCGTCCGTACCAGCCGGATGTGTCGGCGGAGCTGGGACGTATGGGTGTCAAAGTGGTGGCCCCGGAAATTGTCCATCAAAAACCTGCAGGGGCTAATCCCGCTAATTCCCAGTATGAAGAAGAAGTATTACAGAAGAAATAGTAATATTACAAGACCAAAAACATCTTTTTAAAAGCAGGGATCAAAAAAAGAAGACGCCTTTTAGCACGTTCATTGCGCACTGGTGATTCCTTAATCACCTGGAAAAATTGTCTGTTTGTAAAAAAAACCTTGCAAAAATCGGGGGAGTGAGTATTTTATAGTCTTTTATAGCCTATGTCGCACGGGGACATCCGGCGGTATTCGTACTGCCAAGCGGGGCTGACAGATTCGCAGCATGGTCAGCTCAAGCCTCCGACAAGGCCCGGTCAATCTGTTTCTGAAACGGATTCTGCGACCAGCAAAAACGTACAACTACGACGACTTTTAGCAGGCGAAAGTATTGTCTGCGCAAGTTCTATGATGAGACAACGATGCAGTCCTGATGGACTGTTCAATACCCGGTGGTGTAATCGGTAACACTGGAGGTTTTGGTTCTCCCATTCCTGGTTCGAGTCCAGGCCGGGTAGGTTGATTGTGAATGCTTACTGTGTGAAATGAAGGCGGGTGTCGAAAGACATCTGAACTATACCCAACGGGTATGATGATGCCGCGAGCAAAAGAAGCACGTGGTTGAAACTGCGGTACTTAGCCGCGACGAACTGGGAAATTTCAAGTAGGATCAATATATAAAAAAATGAATCATCATCCGACAACGATATTCAGCGGAACTGGAAATCCGCAACTGGCAGAGGCCATCAGCCGCTATCTGGGGCTGGAAATGGGGGTTTCCAAGATTTGGCGGTTTCCAGACGGCGAGAAGTGTATTCGCGTCGAATCCGACGTCCGCGGGCATGATTGTTTTGTGGTGCAGCCGACCTGTGCCCCGGTGGACGAGAATCTGGTGGAATTGCTGATATTTCTGGACTGTCTGGCCCGCGCCAGTGCAGCCCGAGTGACGGCGGTGGTGCCGTATTTTGGCTATGCCCGTCAGGACCGCAAGGATGCCGGGCGGGTGCCGATTACGGCCAAGATGGTGGCGAATCTGATTACCGCCGCGGGTGCGGATCGGGTGCTTGCCATCGATATGCATGCCAAGCAGCTTCAGGGATTTTTTGATATCCCGGTGGATCATCTGACGGCTGAGCCGGTGATGATCAAATATCTGCGGAAAAAGGCCATTCCGAATTTGACGGTTGTGGCGCCGGATGTGGGTAATATGAAGACCGCCAGCCGTTATGCGACGGCATTGGGAGCGGAGCTGGCGATTATCCACAAGCGGCGTATCAGCGGTAACGAGGTGACGTTTGACGAGATTATCGGCAACGTCGAAGGCCGCAATATTGTGATGTGTGACGATATGATTTCCACCGGCGGCACGATTACCGGAGCAGCCCATCTGGTTCGCCAGCGTGGTGCCCAAAAGATTTATGTGGGGGCTACGCATGGGGTATTCTGTGGGCAGGCGATTGAAAAACTCAAACAGGCGCCGATTGATGAGGTGATTGTGACTGACACGATGCAGCAGGAAGAAAACAGCAAAGCCCTGAATAATCTGACGGTTTTGAGTGTGGCCGAGCTGCTGGGAGAGGCGATTCGCCGTATCCATGAGAATGAATCCCTCAGCGAGATGTTCGAAAAGCTGAGCAAGAGTTGACAGAGGATGTTGTCGCAGTGCGGGCTGGTCCTGCGGTGTGATAACGAAGGTATAAAAAAACAGGTGTGATAAGTATAGAACAGGCCGGGACCGCCGGCCGAAACCAGAACAAGTAGAGAGGTTCAGCTATGTCCGAAGTAATGTCATTAAGTGTGGAATTAAGAGAGCAGGTTGGCTCCAAGACGGCCTCCCGTCTGCGGGAGCAGGGTAAGCTGCCGGCGGTAATTTACGGCCACAAGCAGCAGCCGGTATCCGTGGCGCTGGATCAGCACAGTTTTGTGGAAGGTCTGCATCACGGCCATCGTATCTTTTCAGTCACTCTGCCCGAAGGCAAGCAGACACTGCTGCTGAAGGATCTTCAGTATGATTACCTGGGCAAGAAAGTAATCCATGCGGACCTGGTTCGTGTGGACCTGAATGAACGGGTGACCGTGGAAATTCCGGTGGTCCTGCGCGGCACGGCCAAAGGGTCCCAGCACGGCGGCGTGGTGGATCAGCTGATGAGTACGCTGGAGGTCGAATGTCCGGTTCTGGAGATTCCTGAAAGCATTCCGGTGGTCATCAAGGAACTGGAAGTCGGGGATTCGATTACCGTGGCCCAGGTGACTCTGCCGCCCAATTGCGTGATGAAAAGCGACCCGAAGGCTCTGGTTGCGATTTGTCATGAGGTGGCCGAAGTCAAGACGACCGAAGAGCTGCTGGCCGAACAGCCTGCTGCTCCGGAAGTGATTACTGAACGGGCACCCAAAGAAGGCGAGGAAGAGGCCAAATAGGCCTTTTGGGCTGGATCGGATGGTACAGACGGGATGCCGTCGGTGCAGTCGGATGGAATTAGGATGGTGTAATGACCGGGATGAAACTAATCGTCGGGCTGGGAAATCCCGGAAAAGAATATGCCGGGACGCGGCATAATGTGGGTTTTGATGTGCTGGACGGATTTGCTCGCCGGCTGGGCACAAGCGTCGAACAGAAGAAATTTAGTTCGCTGTTTGGCGAGGCTGTGGTGGATGAATGCAAAGTACTGCTGCTGAAACCACAGACGTATATGAATCTGAGCGGCCAGGCGGTGGCTACCGCGGCAGGTTTTTACAAGCTGCCGCCGAGCGATTTGATGGTGGTGACTGATGATATGGCGCTGCGGCCGGGGCTGATTCGGATTCGTCCCGGCGGCTCCAGCGGCGGTCATAACGGCCTGCGGGATATCATCAGCCGGCTGGGGACCGAGCAGTTTGCCCGACTGCGGATCGGCATTGGTGCCAGCGATTATCCGGATACACGGGATTATGTGCTGGGTCGTCCGGGACCCAAAGATGGTGAGCTGATAGCCGCGGCCATGGTCCGGGCGCAAGAGGCGTTGATGTGTTGGATTCGCGAGGGCCTGGCGGCTGCGATGAATCGCTTCAATGAGCGGAATCAGGCATCCTCCGCAACGGAAGAAAAAGCAAGTTAAACCGGGTCGAAACCGCTCCGGTGGGATAATGAAAAAACGAAACAAGAATCGATCATTCTGTTAGTCTTTTGGAGGTATCAAGTTTGGAAACAAAACGAATTTATGAAGCGCTGTTCCTGGTGGATTCGGCGTTGGCCGCATCCCAGTGGGATCATGTGATGGAAGTCATTCAGAAGATCTTGGATCGCGCCGAAGCGCGTGTGATTTCCATCCGCAAATGGGACGAACGCAAGCTGGCGTATGAAATTGCCGGCAAGAGCCGCGGGACCTATATTCTGGCCTATTTTGAATGCAGTTCGTCCAAGATTCGTCCGCTGGAACGCGATGTGCAGCTGTCTGAAGAGATTTTGCGGGTGCTGGTGGTTCGGACCGACCGAATGACGCAGGAGGACATGGAAAAGCCCACGCCGGCGATGCTGGGACATGTGGACCGCGAAGTGTCTGTGCAGCCGGCAGAAGACGCGATGGAAGAGGCTCCTGCCCAGGACATCGCGGAGTAATCTCCAGCTGGCCTTGCCTGTCGGCGGTTTGCCGTTGCGCTCAGACAACAGCAGCGGCGACACCGAGTGAGGAATGCAGGGTGTGCAGCCGATAAAGACCCTTTTTTGGAATGGTGTAAATTATGGCAAGTTTGAATAAAGTGCTGCTGATGGGGAATTTGACACGGGATCCGCAGATGTCATATCTGCCCAGTCAGACTGCAGTAGTGGAATTTGGCCTGGCGATCGGACGCAAGTTTAAAAAGCAGGACGGCTCCTGGGCAGAAGAGACCTGTTTTGTGGATTGTCAGATGTTTGGCAAGCGTGCCGAGACAATTCAGAAGTATTTCAAAAAAGGCGATCCGATTTTTGTGGAAGGCCGCTTGAAGTTTGATTCCTGGCAAGGCCAGGATGGCGTTAAGCGTACCAAGCTGCGGGTTTTTGTGGAGAATTTTGAATTTGTCGGCGGTGGCAAACGTGCCAACGGTTCCGGCGGCGGACAGGAGATGGCCCCAGAGGTTCCGGCGGCGGAGTTTGAGCCTCCGTTTGGTCCCGCCGGCGACGACGAGATACCTTTTTAAGACACAGTGGATGGATAAACAAATCAAAAGCTAAGGTTTTGTGACTATACAGGATTGGATATGAAAAAAACAGTTCCAAACAAGAATTCGAACCGCAAGCGCAAAATGACCATGACCATTCGTGAGCAGACGCAGTGCCGGTTCTGTCGGGAGAAAAAGAAGTATATCGATTATAAGGACGTGGAGACGCTGTCCAAGCTGCTGACCAACCGGGGCAAGATTTTTTCCCGCAAGCGCAGCGGTAATTGTGCCGGCTGTCAGCGGAAAGTGAATCAGGCCATCAAGCGTGCCCGGTTTATGGGGCTGCTGCCGTTTACGGCCTAAAACCCCCGGCCCGAAGGGGTGCGGTCTGACCTGTGTGACAGGCGGATTCTGTGGGTTGCCCGGGACTGCGGGAACAGGGCAAGCCACAGGCAGAGCGATTTGCGATTCAAAATCAATTATTCATTTGAAGAGATGATGAAGCTGGAGAGAATATATGAAGGTATTGTTGTGTGAAGATGTGGAAAGTCTCGGCTGGTACGGCGACATTGTGACCGTCAAGGATGGATATGCCCGGAACTATCTGCTTCCGCAGGGATTGGCGGTGATTCCGTCCGAGTCGAAGATCAAGGCAATGGCCGAGGAAAAGGCCCGTCGCGCCGAACAGCGTCGCCTGGTGCGTGAACAGCTGGAAAAGGCCGCAGCCGCGGTCGATGGTGCTGTGGTCGAAATTGTTGCCAAGACCAACGAATTGGGGCATCTGTTTGGTTCCGTAACCGAGCACGATATCGCCGAGAAACTGCGTGCCCAGGGCTTTGAGGTTAAGGATGCCATGGTTCGCCTCAGCGGCGGACACATCAAGGAACTGGGAACCTATGATGTGACCTTAAAGGTTGCAGCCGATCTGAAGGCCCAGGTTCAGGTTCGTGTAATCTCCGAGCAACAGCAGGAACAGCCCGTTGAGTCCGTCGAGGAAAACAAGCAGGAAGCCTGATTCCGACGCTTCGCAGGCATTGCCGACCACGCTGGATGGCAAGGCCCTGCCGGCTTCGATCGAAGCCGAAGCGGCGGTATTGGGATCGATGATTCTGGATCGGGAATGTATCGGTCAGGTGGTGGAACAGCTTGACGCGGATGCGTTTTCGATGCCGGAGCATCGGCTGCTGTTTGAGTCCATCGTTGCGTTGTATGAAGCCAACAGCAAGATAGATTTGGTGCTGCTGCGGGCGGATCTGGTTAAGCGTGATCGTTTGAAGGCGGCCGGCGGTGTGGACTACCTGGTTCGCGTGGCGGAGTCCGTCCCCACGGCTGCCAATGTGGAGTATTATACGCGCATCGTCAAGGAAAAGGCGATGCTGCGACAGCTGGCCCGGGTCAGCCAGGATATTCTGCGGCAGGCCTGTGATGAGACGGGGGATGTGGGAGAAAAACTGGACCGGGCTGAACAGCAGATTTTTGCGGTTACTGAAAAGAAGATTTCCGGTTCGGCGTATCCCATCAAGCATCTGCTGACGGAAACGTTTGAAAGCATTGAGTCCCGCAAAGGCTCGCACGTAACGGGTTTATCGACCGGGTTTACAGAACTTAATAATTTATTGTGCGGTCTGCATGCGGGGGAAATGATTATTGTGGCCGGCCGGCCGAGTATGGGTAAAACCAGTTTTGCGCTGAATATGGCCGAGCATATCGGGGCTGACGAAAATATCCCGGTGGTGATTTTTTCTCTGGAAATGGGTCGTCAGCAGCTTGTTGAGCGTATTTTGTGCAGCCGGGCCAAAGTGGATTCGCAGGCGGTTCGCAAGGGGATGGTCAGTGCTGAACAGCACGCTGAACTGACGCGGGTCGGAGGCGAGTTGTA
Source organism: Anaeroglomus insulsum (assembly GCF_050689095.1). Classification (NCBI taxonomy): domain Bacteria; kingdom Pseudomonadati; phylum Planctomycetota; class Phycisphaerae; order Sedimentisphaerales; family Anaerohalosphaeraceae; genus Anaeroglomus; species Anaeroglomus insulsum. Next base: position 108,610 of record NZ_JBOGCL010000012.1, on the reverse strand, counting down.
TGAAAAACCGATTTTTATTGATGATACGCCTGGTTTGACCCCGCTGATGATGCGGGCCAAGTGTCGGCGTCTGAAAAGCCAGCACAATATACAGGCGGTTTTTGTGGATTATCTGCAGTTGATGAGTCTGGGCGGCCAGGTTGAATCTCGTCAACAGGAAATCAGCGGCATTTCCCGTTATCTCAAGGCATTGGCCCGGGAGCTGGAGGTGCCGGTTGTGGTGCTCAGCCAGCTTAACCGATCCCCGGAGGGGCGTGAAGACCATCGTCCCCGGATGAGTGATCTGCGTGAAAGCGGCAGCATCGAGCAGGATGCCGACGTGATTTTGCTGCTGCATCGTGAAGATTATTACAATCGCACCAAGGACGATTTTGAAGAGACCAACACTGCCGAAGTCATTGTCGCCAAGCAGCGTAACGGTCCGACGGATACGGTAAAATTGTATTTCGATGGCCGCTATACGCGGTTTGACAATCTAGCCCATGTAAGCGAACCCTTTTAGGAGCAGACGAAACGATGATTCATAAGGAGATGAACCGCGGGACGGGGTCTGTACGCCTGCTGGCGGCGGCTATGGTGGTGGCGTTGAGCGCTCTGTGTTTTGCCGAGGGTGAGGAATCCAGACTGATTCGTTCGGTTGAAATCACCGGCCAGACGACGGTGACGCGGGCTCAGATTTTTTCGGCGATACGGGCCCGGGCCGGACAATTGTTTTCCAAGCAGACGGCGGTCGAAGATGCGGCTCGCATTGCCAGGCTGGAGGGGGTGGAGTCGTCTTATTATACCACCGTGGAAAGCGAGGGGCAGATTATATTAACCTATGTGGTGGTGGAAAAACAGCTTGTTCGGGAGCTGATTTTTAAGGGCAATGAGAAGATCTCCGATGCCAAGCTGGCCAAGGAATTGTCCTTTAAGCTGGGGGACTACCTGGATGTGCTGGCGGCTCGGGCGGGTCTGGATGCCATCAAAAAGCTCTATCTTCAAAAAGGGTACGCGTGGGTTAACGTGAGCCTGGATGAGGCGGGCTTGATTATTGGCCGCGTGGAATATACGATCGAGGAAGGCAGCAGACCGAAAATCACATCGATTAAATTCAAACATAACCGGGTTTTGAGCGACCGGGAACTGGGCACAGCGATCAAAACCAAAACCAAGAAATTTCTCTTCTGGCCGGTTTATTACAATGAGGAACAGGTCCAGAAAGACGCCCTGAAGGTGCAGGAAGTGTACCAGAAGCGGTCTTATCTGGATGCTAAAGTCGAAACCACAGTCTCCTATAATGAGGACAAATCGGAGGCCTATCTTGAATTTCATGTGACTGAAGGCCCGGCTTATACGGTCGATTCCATTCTGATGTATGGAAACAAATTTTTTGATATGGTTCGTCTTCGTGAAGAGATGAAACTGATCGAAAACGGCCCTTATAGCGATGACCGGGCGGATTTTGATGCCAAAAAAATCCGCAGTAAATACCAGGAGCAAGGATTTGTGGATGCCCGGGTGGATATGCGGCGAACCTTTCTGGACGGGGCGAGGGTCCGGGTAGAGCATCATATTACCGAAGGCAGCCGCTTCCGGATTGGTCAGGTTACCGTGGCCGGCAATACGGTCACGCATGACAATGTGGTTCGCCGGGTTCTGGATGAAGAAAAATTCACGCCGGGCGCCTGGTACAATGCGGATGCGGCCCGAGGCAACGGCGAAGGGGAACTTGAAAAGACGGTCCGGGGCACAATTTATTCCGAATCCGCAACCATTGCTGCGGTGTCCACCGGCGATCCCAATCGCAAGGATGCGCTGGTGACCATTTCCGAAGGGCAAACCGGTTCGATTATTCTGGGAGCCGGGATTGGCAGTGACAGCGGCGTCATCGGCCAGATTGCCTACGACCAGCGGAATTTTGATATTGCAGACTGGCCGGAAAACTGGAATGAACTCATTACCGGCAAATCGTTTCGCGGAGCAGGTCAGCGGTTGCGGATCTCTCTGAATCCAGGAACCCAGCAGAGCAGCTATTTAGTCAGCTTTACGGAGCCGTATGTCTATGATAAGCCGGTTTCGATGGAAGTGGCCGGGACGGGGTTTGAGCGAGAGTGGGAATCCTATACCGAAGAACGCATGGGCGGCAGGCTGGGGTTTGAAAAACGCTATAGCGATGACTGGCGCCGCGGTATATCGTTCCGTCTGGACAACGTGGATGTGACGGATTTGGAATCGGATGCCCCCAGCGAAGTCCGCGACATCAAGGGTAATAATGCGTTGTTTGGAACGCGATTCTACATAGGCAAGGACACGACTGACAGCCGGTTCCGTCCCACAAAAGGGTATAATTTTGATTTGGGTTATGAGCAGGTCACGCTGGACCATAATTTCGGCATTCTGTCCGGGACGCAGCGATGGTATCATACGCTCTATGAAGACCTGTCGGAACTGAAGACGGTGCTGGAAACCAAGATTCGCGGCGGCACCATCGTGGGTGATGCACCGCTGTTCGAAAAATTCTATGCCGGCGGTACCAGTACCATTCGCGGTTTTGATTATCGCGGCGTCAGCCCCCGAGCCGCCAACGGCGACCCCATCGGCAGCGACTGGATTATTAACGGAAGTGCCGAAGTGGCGGTCCCACTGGGTACCGAGGTCTTCTCATGGCTGTTTTTCACCGATGCGGCACTGATTGAAGAAGGCTGCCCCCGGACCTCGATTGGTACCGGTATTCAAATCCAGATTCCTCAATGGTTCGGCCCGGTCCCGATGCGGTTTGAAGTCGCAGCGCCGATAACCAAGGAAAGCGAAGATGAAACCCAGATATTCAGTTTCTCGGTGGGCGCGCTGTTCTAACCCAATCGCATTGTATTCAACAGATTGAATTGCAACCGTATAAAATACAGGATTATCATATAAGAAAGGATTGCTGATATGAAGCTTAATCAAATGTTGCTGGCCGGAGTCATCGTTGTGGCGGTGTGTCTTTCATTTGGATATCGTCAGGGTGTAGCTGCCGGCGAAAAGCAAATTGCTCCAGCCAAGATTGCGGTGGTGGATGTGACCAAAGTGCTGCAAAACAGCAAAAAACATAAGGCCTGGCAGGAAAAAATGACCGCCGAAGAAACGACGATGAAGGCTGAGTTTCAAAAGGATAAAAAGGCCCTCGAAGCCATCCAGGCCAATATGGATCTGTTGAAAACCAACACCAAAGATTATGTCGATGCGATGAAAGAATTTCTTGATAAAAAGAGTCTCCTGGAGGCCAAAGACAAGTTTTATCAGGAAAAAGTCAATATGGAAATGCAGCAGTGGACGGAAAGCCTCTATACCCAGATGCTGGATATCATCAAAGAAGTCGCTCAGAAAAAAGAGCTGGATGTTGTTCTGGCCCAGGAACAGCTGGATTTGCCTGCTGCCAGCTTGCGCGATTTTATGCTGAGTATTCGTACCAAGAAAGTCCTTTATTGCGGCGACCAGGTGGATATTACAGAAGAGGTTTTGTCGGCGCTGGATGCGTCGAAATAGGCGGTCATCATGAGTGATGCCAAATTCAAATTGTTGTTATCGGATCTGGCTGCCCGTCTCGATGCACAGCTGATTGGTGAAGGTTCCGTCTGGATCACCGGAATCAACACGATCCAGGATGCCTCGCCGGAGGAAGTCTGTTTTCTCAGTTCAGCGAAACATCTGGGTAAATTATCCGCATCGCGAGCCGCGGCGGTGATGGTTGAAAAAGCGTTGCCGGATTGTACGATGCCGCAATTGGTGGTCGGCAATGTCTCTAAGTCGCTGATCGCTGTGTTGAAATGGTTTGCTCCCCAATTAACGCCTCAGCAGGGGATTCATCCGCGGGCGGTGATTGAGCCGACAGCAAAAATTGACCCCACGGCCTCGATTGGGCCTGGGGCTTATATCGGCCATTTCGTAACTATCGGACCGGGAACCACCATAGGTCCGAATTGCTCCATCGGCGAACATTCAACCATTGGAGCCCATTCGCGCCTGGACGCCAACGTTACGGTCTATCATCGTTGTAAAATAGGCAATTTTTGTGTGATACAATCCAATACAACGATTGGTTCGGTAGGTTTTGGATATTCATTTATTGATGGGCGACATCAATTAATTCCTCATAATGGCGGGGTCATTATTGAAGATGAAGTGGAAATCGGGGCCAATTCCTGTGTGGACCGTGCAAAATTCGGTAATACGATCATTGGTGCCGGGAGCAAGATTGATAATTTGGTCCAAATCGCGCATAATGTGATTCTTGGCCGGGCGTGTCTGATAACCGGACAGGTCGGCATTGCCGGCAGTGCCCACCTGGGTGACGGCGTGGTGATGGGGGGACGTTCCGGTGTGTCGGACAATGTGACTGTTGGCAGCGGAACGATTGCCGGAGTGCAGTCTGTGATTGTTCACGATACGGAGCCCGGACAAAAACTCTGGGGTACGCCGGCGATCAACTGGCATCAGCAGATGCGGTGTGTGAATGTCTTTCAAGATCTGCCCGAGATGGCCAGGGAACTAAAAAAACTGTCAAAGCGAGTGGAACAGCTTGAGTCAGCAAAAAACAATCAAGTCGGAATGTAAATTGTCCGGCAAAGGACTGTTTGGCGGCAAAGAGGCGAAGGTGGTTTTCAAGCCTGCCGAGGCCGACAAGGGGATTGTCTTTGTCCGTACAGATATGGATGTGCCGGTGGAAATTCCGGTGCTGCCGGAATATATTTCACATCGCGACCGACGCAGTGCCCTGCAAAACGGTGATGTGTATGTGGAAACTCCGGAGCATTGCCTGGCGGCCATCCATGCGCTGGGCATTGATAATATGGTTATTGAGATTGACGGTCCTGAGCTGCCCGGTCTGGACGGCAGTTCGGAGGATTATTTCGAGGCGATTTTCAAATGCGGAATTGTGGAACAGGCGGTTCCCCGTCGGGAGATAGTGATTACCGATTCGATTTGTATTACCGAAGGGGATAAATCGATTTATGCCTTGCCCAATGGCGGGCAGGGGCTGAGTATCACCTATGATCTCGATTATACCCAGTTCACCGGGATCGGGCGGCAGGTCTATTCCTGTGAGCTGTCGGAGATGCATTTCAAGCAGCATTTGGCTTCGGCCCGTACGTTTGTCCTGGAAGCGGAGGCCCGTCAAATGCAGGCGATGGGAATCGGCACACATCTGGGCCCTAAGGATATTCTGGTCATTAGTTCCGATGGTCCCATCAAAAACAGCTATCGATTTGACAATGAATGCGTCCGGCACAAGGTCGTGGATTTGATTGGCGATCTGAAGCTGGCCGGCCGGCCGATTCTGGGCCGTATCGTGGCTTATAAGACAGGCCATCATCTCAACCAGAAGCTGGTGCAGAAGATTGTCGAACAGGCCCGCAAACAGGAAAAAAAAATGGCCCAGGGGGACCGGCCCCTGCTGGACATCCGGCGCATTCAAAAAATTCTGCCTCATCGCTATCCTTTTTTGCTGGTGGACAAGGTCATTGAGATTGAGGGCGACCACCGCATTAAGGGCATCAAGAATGTCACGATTAACGAACAGTTTTTCCAGGGGCATTTTCCGGGAACGCCCGTCATGCCCGGCGTACTGATCGTAGAAGCGCTGGCGCAGGTCTCCGGGCTCCTGTTTTCGCAGAAACTGGAAAACACGGGTAAGCTGGCTGTGCTGCTGACGATTGATCAGGTCAAGATTCGTCGCTCCGTGATTCCGGGTGACCAGCTTGTCCTGATTGCCGAAGCGGATAAAGTACGCAGCCGGGCGGCTAAATGTAACTGTATGGCTATGGTTGGCGATGAAGTCGCTGCCGAGGCCCAATTGAAATTTATGCTCGTGGACGACGAAATGGTTTGACGTCCGCGACGGTATGACTTAAGGGAGGTTTATTGACGCGTATGGCTTCAGAAATACACCCGAGTGCAGTCGTAGATAAAACTGCAAAACTGGGGAATGATGTGGTAATTGGTCCGTTTACCATGGTCGATGCGGGTGCGGAAATTGGCGACGGAACCATATTGGATGCTCATGTGGTTGTTGGCAAAAACGTCAAGCTGGGCAAAAACAACCGGCTGTTTGCCAACTGTGTCATTGGTCGTCCGCCGCAGGTGCTGAATTTCAACCGCCCGATGGGTGGCTTGGAAATCGGCGACAACAACAATATCCGTGAATTTGTTACAATCCATCCGAGCATGTACCCCGACCAGAAAACGGTCGTCGGCAGCAATAATCTGCTGATGATTGGTGTGCACATCGGACATGACTGTGTGCTCGGTGATCATATTGTAATGAGCAACTATACCCAGATCAGCGGTCATTGTCATCTCCAGACCGGAGTATGGTTGTCGGGTATGGTTGCGGTGCATCAGTTCTGTACCATTGGCAAGTGGTGTTATGCTGCCGGCTACACCGGCATTGCCCACGATATTCCGCCGTATATGATTGTCAGCGGGCATTATCCTTCCGAGGTTCGCGGTATTAATAAGCGCGGCATCCGGCGTGCTGGTCTGAGTGAACAGCAGCAGGAACTGATTGAGCAGGCCTATCGGTTCATCTGGCGGTCTAAAAAGCCGGTCCTGGAGCAGGTTAAAATCCTGGCTGCTCAGGACGGCCTGGACGAAAATGTTCGTGCGATTGTGGACCATATGTTAAACATGGGCAAACAGCGTTTCGGGCGGCATCTGGAATTATTCCGAGATTAACGAGCGTGCATGGCCGCCGCAGGCGGCAGGACACAGGGATGGATACAATCCGTACAGCGATTATCGGTGCCGGCAAGATGGGCGGCATTCATGCCAAGGTCTATGGCAAACTGGAAGAGGCCCGGCTTGTGGCGGTAGTGGATGCCGACCCGGTCAAGGCTCAGAATCTGGCCAAACAGCACCACTGCAAGGCCCTGACTGACCCGAAGGAATTGATCGGTCAGGTCGATGCCGTGACGATATCCGCGCCCACCGTGGTTCATAAGAATCTGGCTGAACTGCTGATTTCCAATCGCATTCCGGTCCTGATAGAAAAACCGCTGGCCGCCAGCGTCGAAGAAGGCCGGCGGATTGTCGAGCTGTCCAAACAATATAATACCGTCGTGGCTGTGGGGCATTCTGAACGGTGTAATCCCGTCGTGCAGGCCATGAAGCGGCTGCATATCGAGCCGATGTTTATCGAGGCAACACGTGTTAGCCCTTACCCATTCCGGTCGATGGATATTGGTGTGGTGCTTGACGTGATGATTCACGATATTGATATTATTTTGTCGCTGGCCAACAGCCCCGTCAAAAGTGTCGAAGCCGTCGGCGTCAACGTCATCGCCGACCATGAAGACATTTGCAATGCCCGTATTACGTTTGAAAACGGCTGCATTGCCAACATCACAGCCTCCCGGCTTGCCCTGAAGACCGAACGCAAAGTCCGTATCTTCAGCCGACAGGCCTATCTGAGTCTGAACTATCAATCCAAAGAAGGTATTGTCATCAAGACCGACCCCAATGTGGATGTGGTCAAGTGGATTCGTGAGCATCAGGCTGCACAGGACTTTGATTTTTCCACGGTCAACTGGACGGATATGCTGCATATCGAACAGCTGGATATTACCGATGCCGAGCCGCTTAAGATCGAACAACAGGCATTTTTGAAAGCAGTAGTCGATCCCTCATGCCGGCCCGAAGTGACTGCCGAAGAGGGCCTTGCCGCCCTGGAATGTGCGGAAAAAATCCTGGCCAGCGTGCGCCAGCACCAGTGGAAGTAAATTTATACCCTTTCAGATATCACCAGTTCATCCACAATACTTCTTTGCGTATTTGCCCTGAATTGGCAATATGCGATTTTCCTTCTATAGAATCCATCCTCCACCCTCGTAACTTCATGTCATAGAGGTCTGAATGATAACCACTAATAATGACATGTGATTTACAGTCATTAAGAGTATTCAATAAAGTCTCATGATCTTCATAGCTCATTTCAAAAGCATAGGTATTAGCATTTGCACCATATCTTGTTTCTGGAAGATAAGGGGGGTCACAGTAAATCAAAGCGTCCTGACAATCATATTTTTTGATTAATTTTATCGCATCCATATTTTCAATTGCTACTGTGCGAAAACGTTCAGCAATTTCTTGAATGCCTTCTATTGCAGACAAATATTTTGAAACAGGCTCTGCCATTTCCCTTCTTGTTCTTAGACTCATTGCCCAACTGGATGCCGTTAATTTAGACATCCCAAGGCCACCAATGGCTTGACGGCATGTGACAAAAAAACGCCATGCATTTTCGACAGGGTCATTGGAATCTTCTTGAGCAATAATATCTTCGAATTCTTTCCTGCTATATGGAGTAAGATTTAATAGTCGAATTAATTCGTCGAATTTTTTTTGTCCCGAAGGACTCTGAAGAAATTGACAATTCGATTGTCCAAATCATTAAATATTTCTACATCACTATGATTTTTATTTAATAGGATATTGGCTGCACCTTCAAAAGGTTCAATATAGACGCGGTGGGAACAGAAATGGTCTATGATCCATTTTGCATAGTAAAATTTGCCACCATACCAGGCAAAAGGAGCTCTCGGACCTTTTTTGTATTGGCTAGGCCCTGATGATATGTCATCAAATAACAGGTTTTTGTCCATTATTTCCCTCAGAAAATAAACCAATATATCCGACACTAACATAATGTTACGACCAAATCAACAGTCATTGATTGGTTACACTTTGATTCATATTGTGTTATTTGTCTGTAAAGGAGAGAGTTATGACACGTCCTGGTTCAAGACATCTGGGGTCTATTACTGCGCGACGCGGTTTTAAAAATGAAAATGAGGTAATTGCAGGTTTCAATCATTGGCAAACAGATCCTGTAGCACAACATTGGCTGGTTTTATTAGGACACCAAATTGAAAAGATCGTTGCTGTCCGCGCAAATCAAATTACAGGCTCATATAAAGCTGATATTTCAGTAAAAGTAGACGAGGGAGATGGTCATCTGTTGATTTCATTCAGGTTAAGCTCGTCAGCAATGTGCGGGGATATAATCAAATTGACAAACGATGGGTTGATCGTTATTGCGAATTGTGGAATATTCCATCTGATGTTGAGCGTCTTCTCAAGTTGTATACAGGTTATTTACCTCCATCCAAAAGAGGGCGTGACGCCCGAAGAATGTTTGCGGATGAATTTTCTCTTGATGAGCAGAAAAGGTTGATTCAATTTTTTAATGACAATAAAGCAATCATCTTGAGAACGATTTTTGCTGGAGAAGATCAACAGGCAGCTCAATGGTGGCTTGTTATTCAAAAAACAAAAAATGATCTACAGTGGGCCTTGTGGCCTATTGATAGAGTGATTCGTTTTTTTTCGGAAGGCGACATTGTGGTAACGGAGAGAGGGAATCTCAGGATGGGAAAAATCACCATACAACGAAAAGGGGCAGATGGGGGACGAGACACATCAAAAATGTTACAATTTAAGATAAATCCCGCGGAAATACTATTAGGCAGAAATTTATAAGGAAATTGCTCCGGCGAAGTTGCGGATCAGCTCTTCGGTTTCTTCCCAACTGATACAAGAGTCGGTGAGGGAAACCCCATATTTTAGCTGGCCCACGGAGCCAATGCTTTGCCGGCCTTCCCTGATAAAGCTTTCGAGCATTACACCTGCAATCACCGTGGATCCGCTGCGAATCTGGTCGGCGACGTCATACAGGGCGTCTTTTTGCCGTTTGTGATCCTTGTGCGAGTTGGCATGGCTGCAATCGATGATAATGCCGTTGTCGATATGAGCCTTTTGCAGCAGAACCTCGGCAAATGCGACAAATTCACTGGCAAAATTGGGTCCGCCTGTTCCGCCACGCATGACCAGATGCCCGTATTTATTCCCTTTGGTTTCGGCAATGACGACTCTGCCGTCGCGGTCAATACCCAGAAACGAATGCGGACTGGCGGCGGCTTTAATGGCGTCCATCGCAACGGCAAGATTGCCGTCTGTGGCATTTTTGAAGCCGATCGGCATCGAAAGACCGCTGGCCATCTGCCGATGGATCTGTGATTCACTGGTTCGGGCCCCAATCGCAGCCCAACTGATCAAATCACACAAATATTGTGGAATAATCGGTTCCAGAATTTCGGTGGCCGCCGGTAGTCCGAGCCGGGCAATCTCCGAGAGAATGCTGCGAGACTGCCGCAGGCCGAATTCGATGTCGTACGAGCCGTCCAGATGGGGATCATACAGCATCCCTTTCCAGCCCAGCGTCGTACGGGGTTTTTCGAAATAGGCCCGCATGACCAGCAAAACTTTCCCGGATAGCTCCATCTGCAGCTTCTTCAGCCGTCCAGCATATTCGAGAGTTGCTTCGCGGTCATGCAGGCTGCAAGGTCCGGTAATTACCAGTCGGCGTTTATCTTTGTTGGTCAGGATGTTCTGGATAACCTTTCGCGAGGAAGCAACCAGATGCGCAGCCTCTTGGGTCTGCGGAAATTCCCGCTTCAGTTCCTCCGGCGTAATTAATGGCCGGAAACATTTGATGTTTAGATTATCTGTACGTTCCATAAAAACCGACAGGGTTACTCTGTTATTGTTGATAGAAACATCAATTATACCCGATTCTTATGCCAATTGCAAATCTTTAAACGCGCCGTACCGCAACAGCCAAAAATCTTCTTGCAAAGGGGCGGGCTTTGGACTATATAAAACGCATTACTTGTGAAAGCGGAACAATAAATGGATAAACATTGTGCCGGCTGCGGGCATCAAGATACCTGCAAAGAGGTCTATCGGATCGTAGGCCAGTCTAAAGGCCCGAATATTACCTGGAAAGCGATTGAGGCTTTCGTTCTACCCGTAGCGGCATTTGTCTGTGCCGCGGGGATTGCCCAGCCGTGGTTAAAAAACAAAATCGATAACCCCAAATTGCTTACGGTGGCGTTGTTGAGTATGGGTCTGGTCGCCGCCGCTGTGACAATTTTGGGGATTCGTTTTTTGATTCGACACAAATCCGGACATTCAAGATGTCCTAAATAGGAAAAGCGTGATGGAAACACGAGGTAAATTTACCTTTCCCGGCGGGGTTCATCCGCCGGAAGGCAAGCAGTACAGTCAGGGACGACCGATCGAGGTTATTCCGAATCCAAAACAGGTTGTGGTTTTACTGAGTCAGCATTTGGGGGCTCCGTGCAAACCTGTTGTCAATAAAAAGGATACAGTCAGGGCAGGGCAGCTGATTGGCTCTTCAGATGCCTTTGTCTCGGCGCCCATTCATTCCCCGGTCCATGGGACGGTTAAGGATATTACCCTGGCTCCTCATCCGGTGTTGGGCAGGACAATGGCTGTGGTCATCGAGGTTGATCCTGCGCAAAACGAACCCAAATTGCCAGTGGCCGGGCGGTTTGATGCCAGTTTTGACCCTTCGAAATGGACTTCTGAACAGATTTGCCGAGCGATTAAGGATGCAGGCATTGTCGGTATGGGTGGAGCAGGCTTTCCTGCTCGGGTCAAAATCGAACCCAATCCCGCGATGCCCAAGACGATCCTGATTGTCAATGGCTGCGAATGTGAGCCGTTTTTAACGTGTGATTACCGGGTGATGCTTGAGTGGACGTGGCAAGTTCTTGCTGGTATTAGACTTACAGCAAAGGCCGCCGGAGTCGATCAAATTCGAATCGGAATTGAAGACAACAAGCCCGAAGCCATTACGGCCTTCAATAAGGCGATAGAATCACTCGGAAATGAGGAAGATATCCAAGTTGTTCCCCTGAAAACAAAATATCCACAGGGCGGCGAAAGACAGCTTATACGTGCCGTTTGGAACAAAATTGTACCCACAAACAGTATTCCGCCGGTTATTGGAGCTTGTGTTGTGAATGTTGCCACGGCAGCGGCGATCGCCGAAGCGGTAGTCTGCGGGAATCCGCTGACCCATCGTGTGGTTTCTGTGACAGGCCGGGCGATTTGTAAGCCGGGCAATTATTATTGTCCTATCGGAATTAGTGTTCAGGAATTGATTGATTATTGCGGGGGATTGACCGAAACTGCGGCCAAGGTGGTCATGGGCGGACCGATGATGGGGTTTGCAATTGCGGATTTTTCGACTCCGATTACCAAAACCAATGGCGGACTTACGTTTCTGACCCGAAAAGAAGTGACCGAGGCCAAATTTAACCAGACTCAGACGGCCTGTATCCGCTGCGGGCGGTGTCTTTCGGTTTGCCCGGAGAATCTCAACCCCACCCGGATTGCTCATGCGGTCAAAGCCAACAAATTAGAGATGGCCCAGGAGCAGTACTTCATGTCCGCCTGTATCGAGTGCGGCTGCTGCAGTTATGTATGTCCGGCCAATATCGAATTGACCGGATATATTAAAACCGGAAAGCTGTTGGTCGCCCGAGCAAAGAAAAAAGCATAGCTGACATCTCTAAGCGATTGAAAGGATTTTGTTTCCATGCTCAGTAAGATAACCGTTTCGCCGGCCCCGCATATCAGCCAGCCGCTGTCCACCCAGCGGGTTATGCTGGATGTGCTGATTGGACTAGCGTTTCCGATGGCCGCATCGATCTGGTTTTTTCGCCAATACGCCGTTGTGTTGCTGTTGTGTTCAGTCGGTTCCTGTGTGCTCAGTGAATGGCTGGTCAATATCATTCGCAGGAAACCCAATTCGTTACGTGATCTCAGTGCGGTTGTAACAGGAGTGATTCTTGCGTTTTCTCTGCCGCCGGCGGCTCCCTGGTGGGTTGCGGTGATTGGCGGAGCCTTTGCCATCCTGATTGTCAAGATGCTTTATGGCGGGCTTGGTTATAATGTGTTCAATCCGGCGATGGCTGCCCGTGTGTTTCTGGCGATTTCTTTTGGAACGCTGATGACGTCCTGGACGACGCCGGCGACGATCCAAGATGAAGGCCTCAAGAAGATGACTGCGGCCAATACCCATGCCACCACCCAGGCGACGGCAATGGCCTGGAGCAAGGCGTCGCTCAAAGGTCAGGAAAATGCCGTGGAAGTCAGCAAGTTTTACCGGGATTCCTTTTTCGGTGCAGAGGGCGGCTGTCTGGGTGAAACCAGTGCCCTGGCGATTCTGATGGGTGGGATTTATATGCTGATTCGCAATACCATTACCTGGCGGATCCCGGCCATGGTGTTGCTTTCAGCGGCTGTGGTGGCTTCAATCGGCTGGCTGATTAAGCCGGAGGTGTATGTCAGTCCTGTTTATCACCTTGTCGGCGGCGGCATGATGCTGTGTGCCTTCTTTATTGCGACCGATCCGGTGACGTCGCCGTTGACATCCAAAGGGGAGTTTATTTTCGGTATTGGGGTCGGCGTACTGATTATGCTGATTCGCATTCTGGGTGAATACCCCGAAGGTGTGATGTATGCGATCCTGATTATGAATGCCCTGACTCCGTTGATAGACCGCTTTACCCGGCTGATTCCGGCAGGAGGAAAACCCCATGTCCAATAAGATTGCATTGTTTTTCCGGGAAAGCTGGCTGCTGATGCTTTCGTCGGTATGTTTCGGCGGTTTGCTGGCAGTGACCAATACCGCCTGGGCGCCCAAAATTGCCCAGAACGAAATCAATAAATTCAATAATCTGGCCCGGTCACTCTTGCCGGCGGCGGAACGATTTGAACCGGTCCAGGATGAAATCACACTGGCACTGCAGGGCGGTAAAAGCGTGATGGATTTTGGCGGCGGCAAAAGCATCAAGGCCGATGTCCGCAAGGGCCTGGATGCCTCGGGTCAGTGTGTTGGCTGGGCGTTTGTCTGTGAGGGCAGCGGTTTTGCCGACAAAATCAAGTTGGTTGTTGCTGCCGATGCCCAATTCAAGACCCTGCTGGGCTTTGGCGTATTAAGCAGCAACGAAACCCCGGGCTTTGGCGACAAAATCAATATTAAGGATGGGTTTTACCAGGCTCAGTTCAAAGGCGTCCCTGCTGCGCCGCTGACGCTGGCCAAGTTCGGGGATGACAAAAAAATTGATTCTGAAATTATTGCGATTACCGGCGCAACGGTGACCAGCCAGTCGGTGATCAATATCCTGAATCAGTTTATTGAACCGATTCAAAAACAACTGACAGAAAAAAACCTGATCAATCCTTAAGGTACCGAATATGGCAGATAAACAATTAACCGTTGGCAAGACTATTGCCGCCGGCATCTGGTCGGAAAATCCCGTGCTGCGTCTGTTGCTGGGGATGTGTCCGACGCTGGCAGTAACGACCGGCGCCAAGGCCGCCCTGACCATGGGGCTTAGTGTGATCTTTGTTCTGATTTGTTCCAATCTGGTGGTCAGCCTGATGCGAAACCTGCTCAAGCCGCATCTGCGCATCATGATGTTCACCCTGACCATCGCTACATTCGTAACGATTGCGGATTTGTTTTTGAAGGCGTATCTGCCGGATATGAGTGCCAAATTAGGCCCCTATATTCCGTTGATTATCGTCAATTGCATCATTATCTGCCGGGCGGAAGCCTGTGCCAGCAAAAACGGCCCCTGGATCAGTGTGGTGGATGGTCTGGCGTATGGTATTGGTTTTACCGTGGTGCTGTGTATTTTGGCTTCGATCCGGGAAGTCCTGTCCACCGGCAGGATTTTTGAAACCATACAGGTGATGCCCCGCAGTTTTGTACCCTGGGCGGGAATGGCGATGCCGGTGGGTGCATTTGTTACACTGGGACTGATGCTTGGATTGGTCAACCTGGTGACTAAGAAAAAAGCCTGATTATCCAACGGGTCTGATGCCGCGGCAGATGGTTCTTTCGCCCCGGCCCACTGGAAAAGGTTAAGCAGGGTCAGTATCGATTCAGGTTCTCTGGAGTAAAGGATTATGGAATATTTGGAACATATCGTCCTGGTTTTTATCAGCATCGTTCTGATTAACAACCTGGTTTTTACCAAGTTTCTGGGCTGCTGCCCGTATCTGGGGGTTTCCGGACGGCTGGATATGGCCTTCGGCATGGGGCTGGCCGTGACCTTTGTGACCACCCTGGCCGGGACATTGACCTGGCTGATTGACCATTTGTTTTTGCTGGGAACGGCACTGGAAGTCACTCGCTATGTCTGTTTTATTCTGGTGATTGCCGGAGCCGTCCAGCTGGTGGAAATGTACCTGCGGAAATTTTTCCCGACGCTGTATGAGGCCTTTGGTATCTTTCTGCCACTGATTACGACCAATTGCGTTATTCTGGGCTTGTGCCTGTTTTTGAACCTGTGGCAGGTTAATGATATCCTGATGGCGGTGGTGCTGAGCTTTGGTGCCGGGATTGGATTTACCATGGCCATCTGCATTATGGCCGGCATCCGAGAAAATCTTGCTCTGGCAGATATTCCCGAGTGCCTTCAGGGGGCCCCGATTACTCTGATTACTGCCGGATTGCTGACGCTGGCATTTATGGGGTTTGCGGGAATGATTAAGTAAGCTCGTTATTGGATCGATGAAAGATTAAACCATGGAAAACTATATTCTTTCGGCCTCTGCAATGGATTATTTTCAGGCCTCATGGCCGGCCGCCTTACTGATGCTTAGCCTCGGGGCCGGTTTTGCCGTCGTCCTGCTCATTGCCAGCATTAAACTGCGCGTTCAGCAGGACCCCAAAGTGGAACAAGTCTATGCAGCTCTGCCCAAGATCGACTGCGGGGCCTGCGGATTTGCCGGCTGTGCCTCCTATGCCAAAGCGGTGGCGGCCAATCCGGAATTGCTGGGACGCTGTTCTCCCGGCGGTGCGGATGCGATGAATAAAATCGCTATTGTTCTGAATCTGCAAATCAGCGGTTCGGGCGCTCCGCAGCGGCCTATTGTTCACTGTCGCGGACATAAAACCGACAAGACATTCTATGCCCGGTATCGGGGTATTCCGGCCTGTACCGCAGCCAATGCCCAGCCGCCGGTGCAGGCATGTGTGTTCGGGTGCCTGGGATTTGGCGACTGTGTTCGGTCGTGCAAATTTGATGCTCTTCATATTGTCAATGGTCTGGCAACGGTGGATTACAGCAAATGCACCGGCTGTGGTGCCTGCAGCAGGGCCTGTCCCCGGTTTTTGATCAAGATGGTTCCGTTTACCAACGAACCGATGGTGGCGGTGGCCTGCAGCAGCCGGGAAAACGGCAAAAATACCCGTGCCTTCTGCAAGGTCGGCTGCATTGGCTGCGGTATTTGTGCCAAGCAGACGGATTTATTCACGGTGGCGGATAATCTGTCGCGGATGAATTATGACAAATATGCCCCGTCCGAGGCCGTAACTACGGCGATGACCAAATGCCCGACCAAGGTGATCGTCTATCGCGGCAAAACCGCCCCGGCGGATGTCAATCCCGAGGACAAGCAAGCCGCAGCGGCTTCGTAGTCGAAGTGCCCCATGCGATTCACGCATTTTGGCGTTGACTTTCAGGGGATATGCTTTACAGTAATTCCCTTTGGGGATTGCCCCGCTAACAGAAAAACCCAATACAGAATATAATAATATGGCTCAGGAAGAACAGGTATTAGTAATCCCGCGTAAGGAACTCGAAAAAATCGGGATATTCCACGGATTGATGATGGATACGGACAAGTATCTCAAATCGATATTTGCCCCCGGCGTGCCGCGGTTTATGCCTCGCTCCCTGGCCGAGAAGGACCCTTCGTTCAAGCAGATTATTCCCTATGTGCTGATGACCTGCGACGGGCGGTATCTCAGCTACGTCCGGGGCAAGCGGGCCGGCGAGACGCGCCTGGTCGGCAATCGCTCCATCGGTATCGGCGGACATATCAATCCCACCGATGATATGGCCCTGTTCGGCGACTTTTATGACACCTATCTCAATGCCGTCAAGCGTGAGGTGGAAGAAGAAGTGACGGTCGGCACGAAATTCACCAATCAGATCGTCGCATTGCTCAATGACGATTCCAATGAAGTCGGCAGTGTGCATCTGGGCGTGGTTCACCTGTGGACGCTGGCTGCACCGGAGGTTACTCGCCGCGAGCAGATGATTACCCAGATGACGTTTATGTCGCTGCCGGAATTGCGTGCGGTCGAAAATACGCTGGAAACCTGGTCGGCCCTGTGCCTGGGGTATCTGGATACCCTGGCCAACAAATAAAGCCCCATTCAATTTGTAGTACTCTTTTCGTCAGGCAGAGTCCATAGTCTTTTATGCAATTCAAACATGTTCGGGTCGTGGATATTCAGTTCCGCCCGGACAAAGGGATACATATCATTGGTGCCGAAGAAGGCTTCTGCGGTCTCGGCAAAATATTCCATATCGTTGTTCATCGCATAGGCGCGGACGGTTCGGCCGTTGATATGCAGGACTTTTTCATACGTGCCGCTTTGAAGGGCATCCTGATAGGCTTTTTGAATTTCGGGGTTGCGGTGCAGGAATTTATTGTGATAGACGTGTGCCATTTCGTGAAGCACCATCGAGGGCTGATCTTTGCACCATGATACAAACAGTCGGGGATTGCGAATCTCAATGCAGTTGACTTTCTCGGGCAGGTAGCCGTTGGCCTTCAGCCAGCCGACATCAATGTGAGCCCACATGGCACTGGGGGCGTCGGTATCTTCAATCCAGACAGGACTTTGCCGAAGCCGCTGAACGGCGATCTCAGGCACATCCCGAACAATACGAAACAGCTGGCTGGCCAATTCCCGGCGTGTGTTTTCCCACAGGGCCGCATCCCGCCGGATTAAAGAGTCGCGGACCAGAATCTGAAATCCTTCGATGGAGATTTCGGTATAGCCTTCCGGAATCGTACTGCCGCTGAATCCCGCAGAAGGAATAAGACTTGCTGCCAGAACGATCAAACATAACAAAGCAATCTTTTTCATGGTCAACTCCATTAATCCATTTCAATAAATTGTTTTGCGCCGGGGGTTTCAATTCGCTGATCCGGCTGAGCCGAGGTCATCACAATGGCCTCGACGCCAGGGATTTTTTCAATGAGAGCCAGCCCTTTTTCCTTGCCCAGCACGCTGACGGCAGTGGATAGCGCGTCGGCCTGCATTGCTGTAGGTGCGATAATCGTAACGCTGGCCAGTTCCTTGACCGATTCGGAGGTTTTGGGATTGAGAATATGGCTTTGCGGCTGGCCGTCCACGACAGCATATCGTTCATAGTCGCCGCTGGTGGCAACGGCCATCTCATTAAGCCGCAGCTTAATGAGAGTTTTTTCGGTATGGCGAGGGTCACGCAGGCCGATGTACCAGTTGCCGCCTGCCGGGCCGGGGCCGAAACAGCGGACATTGCCGCCCAAATCCACCATGCCCGCGACTGCCCCTTGTGTCCGCATGGCCTCCATTGCGATATCGACGGCGTACCCCTTGGCAATGGCCCCCACATCCAGCTTCATCCCTTCGACGGCAAATTGAACCGTCTTTTCTGCCGGATTAAGCGTTACTTTTTCATAGCCGACTTTGGCCCGGGCCGTGGTCAGTGCTTCAGGGGAAGGTTTTTGTCCGGTTTTCTGCATCTGCCGCCAGAGCTGGGTTTCCGGCCCGACGGTGATATCAAATGCTCCCTCACTAAGCTTGCTGTATTCAACCGATGCGGCAATGACCTCAAATAATTCCGGGCTGACAACTTTGGGTTCAGGATAGGCCGTCTGGGTCAATTGCGAGATTTCGGAATTTGGATCCCAGTCATTCATAATCCGGTTGACCTTGTCCATCTCGGCAAAGGCGGCAGTGATAAAACTGTGTGCCTGCTCCTCGCTGGCTGCCGCAACAGTAACCTGGGCAAAAGTGCCCATCACAGACCGGTAGCCGCTGTTGTAGTAACCATGGTGTTGGTGCGACTGGTACCACATCAGACCGCCCAGAACACAGAGAAAAACGGCCGGGGCGATATATTTTCCGACATTTTGCAGCTTGTTTGTCATGGTGTTTGCCTGTACAAAAACGACTTTTTGTGTATAATATCGGAATGAATCGAAAAAATCCAGAGATACTAAAGTCCCGGGTGGATGCGGAATTTCTGCCGTTTGTGCGGAAGCCGGGCCGTTATATCGGCGGCGAAATCAATCAGACGCGGAAAAATCTGGCCGACTGTGATGTCCGGGTGGCGCTGGCGTTTCCCGACGTATATGAAATCGGCATGAGCCATACGGGGCTGGCGATTGTGTATGACCTGCTGAACCGTGACCCCGGCGTGGCCTGCGAGCGGGTCTTTGCTCCGTGGCTGGATGCCGAGGAGCTGATGCGAAAGCTCAGCCTGCCGCTGTTTACCCTCGAATCCAAAGCCGCGGTACGGGATTTTGATATTTTAGGATTCAGCCTGACCAATGAGCTGTGCTATACGGCGTTTTTGAATATGATAGACCTGGCCGGCCTGCCGGTGCGGGCTTTGCAGCGGACCGAGGCCCATCCGCTGATTGTCGTCGGCGGTCAGATTGCCAACTGTGCCGAGCCGCTGGCGGATTTTGCGGATCTGTTTTTCCTCGGGCAGGCCGAAGAGGTACTGCCTAAAGTGATAGAATTATATCGACAGTGTAAGCAGCAGGGCCATTCCAAAGCAGACTTTCTGCTGGCCGCAGCTAAACAATTCGATTGCCTGTATGTGCCGTCGCTGTATGAAGTGGACTATGACGGCGAGGAATTGAAGTCGATTCGTCCTAAAGCCGCCGGTGTTCCCGCCCGTCTGGAAAATGCCGCCGTGGAGGATTTTGAAAACGCTCCGGTGCCCGCCAGGCCGGTCGTGCCGTTTGTTGAAGCGGTGCACGACCGCATCAGCATCGAGATTATGCGGGGCTGTCCGGGGCGATGCCGGTTTTGTCAGGCGTCATTTTGCCGGCGGCCGATTCGCTATCGCAGTCCCGACCGGATAGTGGACATTGCCAAACAGCAATACGCCGCGACCGGCTACGATACCATCAGCCTGCTGTCGCTATCGACGGCCGATTATCCGCATCTGGAAGAATTGATCGATAAGCTTACGGCCTATTTTGCTCCCCGGCATGTCGGTCTTTCGGTGCCGAGCCTGCGGGTACAGGAGCAACTGAAGCTATTGCCCAAGATGGTGACGGCGGTTCGCAAAAGCGGGTTGACGATTGCGGTGGAAGCGGCCAGTCCGGCCCTGCGGAAAATGATCAATAAGCCGATTTCGGATGAGGATTTGTTTGCTGCGGTGCGCGCCGCGTATCAGGCCGGATTCCAGAAGGTCAAGCTGTATTTTATGGCGGGTTTTCCCGGCGAGACCGAAGCCGACCTGGCGGCGGTGGTGGATTTGTCGTATCGCATCGCGATGCTCTCGCGAGAGGTTCGCGGTCGTCCGGCCAGTGTCAATGCTGCAGTCAGTTGGCTGGTTCCCAAGCCGCATACGCCGTTTGGCTGGCTGGGTCAGGCCTCAGCAGACTATTTCCATCGTGCCAAACAAATCATGATCGACCGCAAGCGGCAACTCAATGCCCGCTGCGTGTCGCTGAAGTTTCATCACATCGAATGCAGTGTGCTGGAGTCGGCACTGGCCCGCGGCGACCGCAGGCTGGGTGCGGTAATCGAATCCGCCTGGCGGGCGGGGGCGAAGTTCGATTTGTGGGACGAGTGCTTCAATATCACCGTCTGGCAAAAGGCCTTTGCCGATAATGGCATGGACCTGGATGCCTGTGCCCAGCGAGCCTATACGCCCGGCAAGGTGCTGCCCTGGTCCCATCTGGGCGGGCCCAAAGAAGAGTATCTGGCCGAACATTACCATGAGGCGATGACCAATCGATAAGCTGCATTCAAGAGGAGCTATTTTGAACGTATGCAGGGGCAGGCTTGTGCGATTCCATTCGCAGTGTCATCAACGCCGCCTGGGTACTCTGTCTGTGGTTTTATTTCCGGAAAATGACCGTGCACATACGTTATCCTGCATATAGAGTATATCCGATAGTGACTATGTTAAATCCATAATAGCTATTTTTGGCAGTGATTGCCTTTAGGAACCTAAGAAAGGATATACCATCTATTGATCTGGCCACACTCTTGCCCAGGCAAACAAAACCACAATTCCGTCAAATCATAGAAAATAATGAAATATCTGTATCATGTTCACCGTCTAAGTTATATCTATGATTTTTAGGTCAGGACATGAAGCGTCTAAAAACCAGACAGGCATGCTCGGCAATGTGGTCGGGTACCTATCAAATCTATCAGAATGTAAGGAGAGTGTAGCATGAAAAAAACAGCATTACTTACAATCGCAGGGCTGATGGCAGTGTGTTGGATGGTTCCTGCAGCGATTGCGGCCGAGGCCGATATCGTCGGCATCTGGCAGGTCAAGGCGGACTTTAATGGCCGGCCTATGGAGTCCCTTTTGTCGTTTTCCAAAGACAAAGAAGGCAAACTCATCGGCAAGGCAGTCAGCTTTTTTGGTGTCACTGAGCTTAAGGATATCAAGCTGGAAGGGGACAAGCTGACCTATTCCCAGGTTAACCGCATGGGCGGCAACGAATCCACCTCGACGTTTACCGGCACAATCAAAGACGGCAAGCTCAAGGGCTCCACGTCCAGTGATTTTGGCCAATTTGATCTTGAAGGAACCTTGATGAAAGCCAAGCCCGCGGTTGTGGGTGCCTGGGAATTCCAGACCCAGCGTGGCGACCAGACGATGACCTCGACCCTGATTGTCAGTCAGGATAAAGAAGGCAAGTTTTCAGCCATCTGGAAGACCCAGCGTGGCGAAACCCCCGCGACAGACGTGACGTATGCCGATGGCAAGCTGACCTTCAAGCGTACCATGCAGGGCCGTCAGAGAGAAGGCCAGGAACAGCCTGCTCAGACGCGCGAGATGACGTATGAACTGACCGCCAAAGGCGATACCATTTCAGGCATCATGAAAACCCAGCGCGGCGAAAACCCGATCGAAGGCAAACGGATTGGCGGCGCCTTGATCGGAACCTGGGAATTGACTATTGCCTCAGAACGCGGGGATCGGACCCAGTGGCTGATGGTTATGCCGGATATGAGTGCCCTGTATGGTCCGGTGGCCGTGGACAAAGTTGTCATGGAAGACAATAAAGTCAGCTTTACCGTCAAGATGAGTTTTGGCGACAGAAGCATTGAAAACCAGTTCAAAGGTCAGCTCGAAGGCGATAAATTAACCGGCGAAATGACCAGTCCTGCAATGGGACGTCCGGGTGAAGGTACTGACGCTTCGGCTACGGTGACTCAGAAAGTGACCGGCAAAAAGATATAGTCCTATTTCAAGCAGAAATCAAAAAGGCTGTCAGAGTGTTCTCTGGCAGCCTTTTTTAATGGACGTGTGTTTATTGGACGCCGTTCCAGGTGCGTTTAATGCCCGGCGGTTGCTTGAGCCCACCGCGACCGTTGGCCTTGTGGAAGTCGGTAATAATCTTGACTGCTTGCTGCGGGTCATCGCACAGGGTAAAGACGTTCATATCCGCTTCATCAATATAGCCATTTTTTTTGAGCATGGTCTTTTCGACCCACTCAAACAGTCCTTTCCAATAATCGGTACCCATGCAGATGACCGGGAAATAGGCCTGTTTGAGGGTCTGAATCAGGACCAGTGCCTCAAATAATTCATCCATCGTTCCGAATCCGCCAGGCATGGTAATAAAGCCGTGGGCATATTTGAGGAACATCACCTTGCGGCAGAAAAAGTATCGGAAATGCAGCGACATATTCTGGAATTTGTTGGGTATCTGCTCGTGCGGAAGCTCGATGTTGAGTCCGACGCTCTTGACGCCGGCTTCGCGGGCTCCTTTGTTGGCTGCTTCCATGATTCCACCGCCGCCGCCGGTGATAACGGCAAAACCTGCCTGGCCGCAGGCCCGGGCGGTCTCGACGGCCAGCTCATAATACTTCGTGCCCGGTTCGGTCCGAGCGGAACCAAATATAGATACAGCAGGTCCGATTTGAGACAGAAGCTCAAAGCCTTCCACAAATTCGGCCATAATTCGGAACACCCGCCAGGTTTCTTCCGCAGCAATCTTCGAATAATCAGTCATAAGCACCTTTTTTATCGGACAACAGGTCAATTGTTTCACAACTGTTACAGATATATCGACCAAAAGCAGTTGCGTGTTCACCATAAGTCTGGTCGATTTGCTGCAGGGCAATAGTGGGCAATAGGGCAGGTGGGGCATTCCGGCTTGCGGGCTTTGCAGCAGGCCCGACCGTGAAAAACGATACAATGGCTAAACAATGTCCAACCGCCGTATTTCTCTTTGGGGACGATATCCATCAGGTCAAACTCCAGCTTAACCGGGTCGCTGTGATTTGATAATCCCAGCCGCCGGGACAGCCGTATCATGTGGGTATCGCAGACAATACCCTGAACCCCGAAGCAGTTGCCCAGAATCACGTTGGCGGTTTTGCGCCCGACGCCATCGAGGGTCAGCAGTTCTTCCATGGTTTGGGGGACTTTGCCGCCGAAGTTGTCAATCAGGCTCTGGCAGGCCTTCTGGATGCTGGCGGCCTTATTGCGATAGAAGCCGGTTGAACGGATATCCTGTTGGAGTTCTTCACGGGGGACCCTGACCCAGTCTTCGGGTTTGCGATATTTTCTAAACAGGTCTTTGGTGACCAGGTTGACTCGGGCGTCGGTGCATTGAGCCGCCAGGATGGTGGCAATCATCAGTTCCAGGGGGGAGTTGAAATCCAGCGAGACTTTCGCTTCCGGGTACGTCTCCCGAAGGATCGGGAAAAAGGCCAGGACTCGTCGTCGGGCATCATCTTTGTCGATTTTCATTTTTGGGGCAGTCATACTGCCGTCTATTATGCCCAATTTTTCCCGGAAGTCAATTCGGTGCTGGGTTATTCAGGCTCAATGACGCGCTTCTAATTGTTGGCCAGTGCGTTTTCGACGGTATTTTGACGGGCTTTACGGATAGCTTCGATACGCTGTTTACGGACACTGAAGACATCCACCAGCCAGCCATAATAAACAGCCAGCCCACACCAGCAGGCGATACACCCTGTGACCACCCAGTTGCGGAGATCATAGAGGTGTTCCAGATGTGCACCGACCATCCATTTCCATACCGGATTATCCATCCGGAATGGCCAGAGCAATTGCACGTCTTCGTGGTGAATGCAATCCACTGCAATATGAGCCCAGACACCAAGAATGCCGGACAAAATCATTTTGGTCATAATCGCCCGGTATGGCAAACCCGACCAGCTCATACTCCATTCGCACAACCGCCGCAGCGGGCGGATGCCGTACATGGCAGCGCCATAGACTGCCCCGAACAACGCACCAAAGATCAGGGTATGAAAATGCGCAGCCTGATGTACCGGCCAGCCGGGCTGGAAGATCCAGTCCAGAACGACCTCGCAGTCAATCGCGACATTCGCCAGCACAAACACCGGCACATCGATCCATCGTCTGCACGCAAGGGCCGCCAGTCCACTGGGGCCAAAATGATACGGCGTATAAGGCATAGACGTACACTATCCCTCGGTTATGGATTATCGTTAATATTGCCCTGGAAAGAGTTTATACGGATTCTGCTTGAACTTTTCCGGTTCGCAGTAACGTACAAAAGACCCTTCGCACGGCCTGCGTTGTGTCTTCTAAAAGAATCCTATAAACTGGTTGGGAATCTCAGTCTTGGACATCTGAGACTATTGAATAGCCAAATCTTACCAAATTTTGTTCCGAAATGCAAGAGGCTTGCAGCACAAGCCAGCGGCAGGTTTTTTAAATACAGGATATAACGGCTTATAAATATCCATAAATGCGAGATACGGCAGGCACTCTTTCGTTTTTTTATTGTGAAAACGGAACGACTTTTGGCAAAGAATACCCATCCGAGGCAGGGTATAAAACAGGGTACGGCCTGCACGGACTGGATTTTTGAGCGAATATCTCAGTGAGTATCCTTTTTTAGGTTACTGTATGGATTATTATTATAATAATCCATACAGTGCAGTCAGTATCTAAAATTCTCTCTGGGGGGGTATGGAAATGTTTACAAAACTCGTGAAAAAGGTGCAATAAAACCATCCCTGAGAACCTGCTGTATCTGCTGGATAGTATTGCATTGCAGGATGTCTTCCAGTAGCCGCGTTTGTCGTGGGGTGAAGGCGACCGGCTCGCCAGGTTTGAGTGTCGGTACGCCAAGAGTACTGGGGATAGCCTCCAGCAGGGTGTCGATTCCTTGGCCGGTTTTGGCACTGAGATAGACATGGCCGGTCTGCGGCTTTGGCTGGACGAGGTCGCATTTATTCACGACCCGGACGACGGGTATCGATTCAGGCAAGGCGAATTTGAAAACGGCAGGCTGGGTTGCATCCTGCAGCAGGATAATGCAGTCGCACGCTTGCAAAAGCTGCCGGGTCATCTGCTGGGCGCTGGCATCCGGAGCCTGGCGAATAGCCTGTGGGTCAAGACCGGCGGTGTCGATGATGTCGGCACGAAGCGGGCCGATTTTGATTGTGGCACTGACCCAGTCGCGGGTGGTGCCGGCGGTATCGGAGACGATGGCTTTGTCGCTGCCAGCCAGGGCATTGAGCAGGGCGCTCTTGCCGCTGTTGGGCGGACCTGCCAGCACAATCCGCACGCCGTGAATCATCCGCCCGGCAATGACACTGCGGGTCAGAATCTGCCGGCATTGCTGATGAATGGTATCGACCGGGCTTGTGTTATCTGCGGCGAGCCAGCGGTGAACGACGGCACTCAGGCCGGCGTTGATTTGCGATTGAATGATTCGGACGCCGTCCAATGTGACAGCCCGAAGCTGTTCCAGACGGGCTTCTTTTTCAATCCATGCCGCGGCGGGGGCAAGATCATCCAGGATGGCATCCAGGGATCCCAGCTGTGCCCCACAGGCCAGACACAGACGCACCACCGTTTCGAGCAGAATAGGATTACCGTGGCAATGGATGACAAACAGATGATTGTCTTCATGCCCGACGACAACATCATCGATCAGATGACCCGCATCAGCAATCTGACCGTGATACATCCGGCCGAGTTGAAATCCCTCGAATCTGCCCAACGGTCGGAATATGCCGGACAGCACCGCCTTCGCCTGCGGCCCCCACAGTGCGATACTGCCGATGGCCGAATGCCCCTTGCCTGTCAGGACGCAGACCTTTGCCGACACGATTACCGTCCCTTCCGGTCTTCGGCGTCCAGTTCGTCGATATGTTCTTTTTCGTAGATATGCTTCTTATAGGCAATGACGATCCCTCGTACCGCCAGCTCCGGCACCCACGAATCAACAAATTCGCACTCGTCCTTGAGGATGGATGCGGCGTTGCCGGTGACGATGACATGGGGCCACTTGCCAAGCTCTTCGGCGTACTTGCGGGTCATGGTTTCCAATAACCCTGCAGCGGCATAGAAAAGCCCGGCAGTAATCGCCTTGCGGGTATTGGTGCCATAAACGCTGTCGGGCCGGATGACGTCCACCTGCGGCAGCTTGGCCGTTGCGGTGTGCAGGGCGTTGGCTCCCATGGCCATGCCCGGTGCGATGATACCGCCCATGAACACGCCGTTGTCGTCCACCAGGTCGATGGTGATCGCGGTGCCGAAATCGGCGACCACGACGGCATCTTCCACCACGGCAAACGCGGCCGCTGCGGTGACCAGCCGGTCTGTGCCAACTTCCTGCGGATTTTCGACATTGGTTTCTATCGGCAGAGGAATATCCCGCCCAATCAGATAAATCCGTTCCGAGAGGGTTTCTTTGACGGTGTCTTCGACCAGCTGGGTCCAGACCGGTTTGACAGAGCTGACCACGACGACTCCGTCCCGGACCGGAATAGCTGCACTGGGGACCAGGGGAATCTGATTCCAGCTTTCCCTGAGCAGCGATGCAAGCTGCTGTTTGACGTCCTGGTCGTTTCCTGAGATGGCTTTGAGATACTGCTCGGTATCATTCAGGAATAAGGCCACCTTAATGTTGGTATTGCCGATATCAATAGCAATGATATTCATATAATGCCTGTTTCATTTGAGGGAATGGCGGAGTCGTCTAAGACGAGCGTTTTTTCTTTTTTTCCACCATTGCCCAGAGTTTCTCTTTCAATTCATCCAGACCCTGGCCGGATACGGCGGAGATGGTAATGACCTTTTTGGTTTTAAGCCGCTTTTTGATGTCGCTGATCAAAATGGCATCCGGGTCGAGGTCGGCCTTGTTGAGCACAATCAGTTCCGGCTTACGGGTCAGACTGGCACTGTACAGTTTGAGTTCATTACGGATTTTCTTGTAATTATCTACCGGGTCACTGTTGTCGCTGGGCATGATATCCAGCAGATGCACCAGAATCTTGGTGCGTTCAATATGCCGCAGAAACTCATGCCCCAGCCCGGCGCCGTTATGGGCCCCCTCAATCAGGCCGGGCAGGTCGGCCATGACAAATCGCCGCGTCTTATCCAGTTCCACAATCCCCAGAACCGGACTGAGGGTTGTAAACGGGTAATTGGCAATCTTGGGTTTGGCCCGTGAACAGTGTGACAACAGCGTGCTTTTGCCGGCATTGGGCATCCCCACCAGACCGATATCAGCGATCAGCTTAAGCTCCAGACGCAGGTAGCGCTCCTGTCCGGGTTTGCCTTTCTGGGCAAAGCGAGGAGCCTGTCGGGTTGAGGTGGCAAAGTTGGCGTTGCCCAGACCACCCTGTCCGCCGCGGCAGATACAGACCTTCATTCCCGGCTCGTTCATATCCTTGAGCAGGATTCCCCGATGCAGGTCATAAATCATGGTGCCGGGGGGAACGGCAATCACCAGGTCCTCACCGTTTAATCCGAATTTTTTTTTGCCTTCACCGGGCATCCCGTTCTGGGCTTCCCAGTCATGTTTGCCCGAAAAGTCCAGCAGGGTATCCTTGGATGGGTCCACGACGAAATACACACTGCCGCCGTCGCCGCCGTCGCCGCCGTCCGGCCCGCCCTTGGGGATGTATTTTTCGCGTCGAAAACTCACGCAGCCCGGCCCGCCGTTGCCGGCCTTGACCCGTATTATGGCTTCATCAATAAACATAGATTCCGTATCTATAGAGATATATCTTTGTGCTTTTTGTCCACAATCAATAAGAATTATACTCGATTTTGCACCAAAACACAAGAGAACCTGTCAATCCGATCCTGGCTGGGGTGTGGCTATAGAGTGGATCCTGTCTGAATGGGGTGCAAATGTGTCTTTTTTTTGGTTTGCGATTAGCGGAGGTTCTTTTTATACTGACCCTGGATGAAATCGTCCGCCCGAGGCAGGGCTATGGTCTGTTTCAATGCATGATGTGCCTTCCTCGCGGCAAATTGATACTTGTTAAGTATATTTTCGCTGTTCTGAACAAATGGAAACCCCTGTTTAAAAAAAGAGAGGCGTAAAATGAGAAAACAAATCCCCTTGCTGTGTCTTGTGTTATCGTTATTCGCCTGTGGAATCCTGTTTTCCGGCTGTTCCAAAAAGCCCGAAACGATAGCATTAACCTACAGTGTTTTCTTTCCTCCGACCCATATTCAGTGTAAAACCGCTGAAGCCTGGGCCAAAGAAATCGAAACCCGCACTCAGGGCAAGGTTAAAATCACGATATTCTCGGCCGGTTCTCTGACCAAGGCGCCCCAGTGCTATGAAGGTGTGGTCAGCGGTATCTCCGATATCGGAATGAGCTGTTTTGCCTATACCCGCGGACGTTTCCCGCTGCTGGAGGGACTGGATTTGCCGCTGGGTTATCCCAACGGTATGGTCGCCAGTACCATTGCCACCGAGATGGCGATGAAATATCAGCCGCAGGAAATTGCCGATACGCATCTGTTTTATATTCACGCCCATGGCCCGGGGATTCTGGCTTCCAGGAAATCCATTGCTGCACTGGAAGACCTCAAGGGCCTTAAAGTGCGGGCCACAGGACTTGCCACCAAAATCGTCGAATGCCTGGGCGGTAATCCCGTCGGTATGAGCCAGCCGGAAACCTACGAAGCCCTCCAGAAAGGCGTCGTCGAGGCCACCCTTTGCCCGGTCGAAACTCTCAAGGGCTGGAAACAGGGCGAAGTCATCAACTCCGTAACGGATTCGTCGGTCATTGGCTATACCACCGCGATGTTTGTCGTGATGAACAAGCAGAAATGGGAGCAATTGCCCGCCGATATCCAGCAAGTCTTCACCGATGTCAGTAAAGAATGGGTTGCCAAGCACGGTCAGGCCTGGGACCAGGCCGACCAGGAAGGCTGGGAGTATATCAAGGGGCTTAATAAACAGATTCTGTCATTGGACGATGCTGAAAAACAGAAGTGGGTCGATGCCGTCAAGCCCGTGCTGGACAGCTATGTAACCGAAGCCCAGAGCAAGAATCTGCCCGGCAGGGAGTTCCTGGCCGATATTCAGGCCCGGCTCAAATCTGCCCAATAACCCAAGCAGGATGAACATTGTGTTGATTGCCGTGTATGAAAAAACAGTAACCTTCATCGTTCGATTGCTGGCGATTGCGGCGGCTATGGCGGTGATGGCCATGATTGGCATCACGCTGGTCGATGTGATTTTGCGGCTGTTTCGTCACCCGTTTTTAGGTGCTTATGATATGGTTCAGGTTGCCACGATGATAGCTATCGCCGGCGCATTGCCTTACACCACTGCGGTCAAAGGTCATGTTGCCATCGAATTTCTATACCACCGACTGTCTCGCACCGGGCGGGCTGTGCTGAGTACGTTTGTCCGGCTGGTGGGGATCGCCTTGTTTGGGTTTGCCGCGTATCAGTTTGTGTTGTATGGGTTTGCTTTGCGAAAGGCGGGTCAGGTGACATCGACCCTGCAGCTGCCGGTGTTCTGGATACCCTGGATGCTGGCTTTTTCATTCGCCCTGGTGGTGCTGGTCTATCTCTATGAGTTTTTGCGTCCCGGCAAGGAGATGATGAAGTTATGAGTCCCACCATGGTAGGTATCATCGGTTGTGTTGCACTGCTGGTGCTTTTGTTAAGCAATATGCCTGTTGGGTTAGTGATGGCGGTAGTCGGTGTGATTGGCTTTGCGGTGGTCCGAAGCCCGTCGGCTGCACTGAGTGTGCTGACTACGGATATCTATGATACGTTTTCCTCACAGACCCTCAGCGTCATTCCGCTGTTTGTCCTGATGGGCCAGGTTGCTTTCCATTCCGGCATCAGCCGGCGTCTGTTTGCGGCGGCCTATTCCTGGCTGGGACAGTTGCCCGGCGGTCTGGCAATGTCTACCGTGGGGGCATGTACCGCCTTTGGTGCCATCTGCGGCTCAGGCCCGGCAACGTCAGCGACCATGGCGGCAGTCGCCTTGCCCGAGATGAAGCGTTATCAATACAATATGGAACTGGCTGCCGGCACTGTGGCCGCTGGCGGCACGCTGGGCATGATGATTCCGCCGTCGGTGGTGTTTATCGTCTATGCGATTTTAACCGAGCAATCCATCGGCGACTTATTTCTGGCCGGTGTGCTGCCCGGTCTGCTGACCGCAGTGCTGTTTTGCGTGACCATTTTCATTCAATGTATGCTGCGTCCCGGTTTTGGTCCGGTTGCCCCGAAGACCTCTCTGGCCGAAAAAACACAGTCCCTGCTGGGCGTGCTGGAGACACTGATTTTGTTTGCCGTCGTGATGGGCGGCATGTTTGCCGGATTCTTTACTCCTACCGAAGCGGCGGCCATTGGTGCCTTCGGGGCGATTGTCATTGCCGCCTGCCAGAAAAAGCTGACTGCCAAAATGCTGATGCAGTCGCTTTATGAAACCATTCGCACCTCCTGCATGGTGATTATTATTGTCGCCGGCGCCATCATCTTCGGGCATTTTCTGGCCGTTACTCTGCTGCCGCTGAAGATGGCCACCGGGCTGGCGGGGCTGCCGCTGCCGGGCTGGATGATTATGGCAATTATCCTGATGTTTTATCTGGTGGCCGGCTGTTTTGTGGATGCCCTGGCGCTGATTATTTTGACAATTCCGATTTTCTATCCGGTTGTTCAGAATCTCGGTTATCATCCCATCTGGTTTGGCGTGGTGATTGTGCTGGTCACGCAGATGGGGGCAATTACCCCGCCGGTAGGGGTGTGTGTCTATGTCGTCAGCGGGATGGAGCGGGATATTCCGCTGCAGACGATTTTCAGAGGGGCCTTGCCGTTTTTACTGACGCTGGTGATTGCTACGGCCTTAATGATGCTGTTTCCCCAGATTATTATCTGGCTGCCGGAGTGGTTCAACCAGATATCCTCTGTATGAGTGTTCCTGGAGCCATCACGATGAGCGAATTACTGGACCTGAAAACGCCGTTTAAACGCATTCTGTTCTGTACGGATTTTTCCGAAAATTCGGATTTTGCGTTTGAATATGCCCTCTGGCTGACGATGCGGAATCCGGGATGCCAGCTGACGCTGCTGCATGTGGTTCCCGAATCCGATGCCCAGTTCTGGAAGACCTATATCTATGAGGCTGAGAATGTGGACCAGAAGGCCAGACAGGATATCGATGAGCGTGTCAACCAATGGTATCGCAGCCGGATTCCCAGGGATATGGAGTTCAAGGCCGAATATCGGGTCGGCAAGGATTCACTGGAAATTCTCGAGTATGCCCAAAAACACAATATCGATCTGATTGTGCTGGGACGTCACGGGAAAAGCACCTTGCAAAAAACGTTTTTCGGCAATGTGGTCGAGAAGGTCGTCCGCAAGGCGTCCTGTTCGGTGCTGGTGGTGCCGATGGTCCGCAAAAAAGCCAATGATCCTCAGGCTCAAGGGTAAACCGGGCGGGCCATGATGCCTGCGTTGGGAGTCGTGTGGTTATATCCCCAGCGGGTATGATTGTTCCGCGGCGGCCATGGGCCGCTTGTGTGCTGGGCGTACTTACGGGGTAATGTGACCCCGCGCAGCTGCGATGAGAATGCTGTTGCTGAAAGCTGGCGGCTGAACACTTTTGAACAGCGACGACACGGGAAATTTCAAGCAGGATCCATATAAACCATCGAAACGAAAGGAGTGAATGATGGGCTGGGCACGTACCTTATTTTTAGGGGATATCGGCAATCGACTCGATATTCAGGATTGTGAAGAAGACATCAAGGTTCTCAAGACATCCCTGATGGAAATGCAAAGCGATTCCCAATCACAGGATCAAGAGCTTTTGAAACTTCGGCGCGAAAGCGACCAGCTTAAGCTCTATCTGGCGGCCATGATTCGTCTGCTGACGGCCAAAAATGTGCTGACCGTTGAGCAGCTCCGGAAGATGGTCGATATTATTGATTCGGAAGATGGAGCGATGGATGGTAAAATGCATGAAGATATTGTGTAATACAACAGGAATTCTGCGGGAGATGAATACATGGTTCAAAACAGGTTTGCGTTAATCTATATGATAGCGATGAGTTCGTTGGCAGGGTTATCGTGTACCGGATGTGCGGCGATGTCGGATTCCCTATCCAGCCCGGATGGGAAGATTCAGGTGGCGTTCAGTCTGACCGATGATGGAAAGCCGCTTTATGCGGTCCGAATGGATAACAAGGAAGTACTCAAGCCTTCGCCGCTGGGTCTGGTTCGCAATGACCAGTCGTTTGCTGAAACGCTGACGCTTGTAGAGGCCTCAAAAACCCAGGCCGTCAAGGATCAATATGATATGCTTCTGGGCAAAAAGAAACATTGCCTCTATCAGGCCAATCGCAAGGTCTTTACCCTGAAAAATCCCCAGGGCAAAATGATGCAGGTTATCTTTCAGGTCTCCAACGATGGTGTCGCATTCCGCTATGCATTTCCGGATAAATCCGACAAGACCTGTAGTGTAACGCGGGAATTGACGGGCTTTGCCTTCGCCCCCCAAACCGTATCCTGGCTTCACCCGATGCAGCCCGGCCAGTCTGGCTGGTCACGCACCCAGCCATCCTATGAAGAACACTATGTCATGGAGCAGCCGGTCGGAAAACCGTCTCCCTTGGGAGAAGGCTGGTCTTTCCCTGCTCTGTTTAAAACACCGGACAATGTCTGGGTTCTTCTGTGTGATACCGATGTCGATGGGCAATATTGCGCCACGCGGCTGGCCCATGATTCCACCGGCGGGATATATCATATCGCCTTTCCGCATCCGAAAGAACATCGCGGCGAACAGGACCCCGTCAGTCCTGAAATTCAACTGCCGTTTGTCTCTCCCTGGCGGGTCTTGATTATAGGGCAAACGCTGGGTCCGGTTGTTGAGTCCACCCTGATGACCGATGTTGCCTCGCCGTCAAAACTAAACGAAGCCAATTTTGTCAAGCCCGGCAAGGCCGCCTGGCATTGGCTGCGATACAGCGATGACAGTTCCACGCTGCCGGTGGCCGAACAGTTCCTCGATTTTGCCGCCCAAATGAAATGGGAGTATATTCTTATCGATGCAAACTGGGATACCAACATCGGTTATGAAAAGATGACCGAGTTTGTCCAAAAGGCCAAAGCGAAAAATGTGGATGTGATCCTGTGGTATAACTCCAATGGGCAATGGAATGATGCCCCAATGTCGCCCAAAAACAGGATGCACGAAAAGTCGGTCCGTCGGGAGGAATTTGCCCGGCTGCAAAAAATGGGCGTCAAAGGAGTGAAGGTGGATTTCTTTGGCGGTGACAAGCAAGCCACCATGCAGCTTTATTTGGATCTGTTCAAGGATGCCGCCGATTTCGGGATTATGGTCAACTGTCACGGGGCGACGATTCCTCGCGGCTGGCAAAGGACGTATCCCAACCTGGTCTCTATGGAGGCGGTCAAAGGGATGGAGTATTGTACCTTCGACCAGCGGAATGCCGACCTTCAGGCTCAACATTGTACCGTGCTGCCGTTCACCCGAAATGCGATAGGGTCGATGGATTTTACTCCAATCGTCTTCAATCCCCGAATTCGTGGGGTTCGCCTCAAGACTACGCTGGCTTTTGAATTGGCTTTGTCGGTCGTTTTTGAATCCGGAATCCAGCATTTTGGGTTGGTGCCGGAGGAGTACAAGCTGATGCCGGAGTATGTGGTCGAATTTCTGCAAACGGTTCCGGCCGCATGGGATACGACTCGTTTTGTAGATGGCTACCCGGGTCAGTATGTGATCATCGCCCGCAAAAGCGGTGATACCTGGACAATTGCCGGGATTAATGGTACTGATGACAAAAAGAGCGTCTCTGTTGATTTATCATTCATCCCGGACAATGCTAAAGGCACTCTGATAACTGATGGTGCAGAAAGGACTTTCAGTCAGATGTCGCTGGAAAAAGCAGATTTACGCAAAGCAACCATTGAAATGCAGCCGAGGGGTGGGTTTGTGATGGTTGTCAAACCTTGAATCTCTTAAGACACAAACAGGATGGACAATATGTCGAATGTCTGAAAATGAGACAAGGCAGGTAAAACTTACCTATATGAAAAAAAGGAAACCACAAGAACTTTGGTGTGTCTAAATCAATAGATGTGAGTGGCAATATGGCAATATAGAGGATTCCAAAGAGACTATTTGGAGGGAATAATCTTGTCTAAGGAGCTTTTCAGGGTGTTGCGTCGGGTTCAGATGAGGAGGGCAATAAGTTTGCTTGTATATCTTACAGGCTGGTGTCTCTGTATTGGGGCGTTTGGATGTATTGCGGGGATTCTGGTGGAGAAATTGCTGGCGTATCCTGTCCTGATTTCTCCGGTCATCTGGTTTTCAATCGGCTGTGCTGGATTGGGTGTCCTTGTTATATGGATAAGCCGATTTCCCCGGCAGATGGAGACCGCTATTCTGATTGATGAGCGGCTTTGTCTTAAGGAGCGAGTCAGCACGGCTTTGGCACTGGCGGCATCAAAAGATGAATTTGCGCAGGCTGCATGTGCCGAGGCGAGGGATAAAATTTCCCAGATTAACATCCGGGGTCATTTCCCATTGTTGATTGGCAGAGGGTGGTTTTATGCCATCGCAGCATGGTGTATTTTTGGTCTTTTACAGACATTTTTGCCGCAATACGACGTACTGGGGGTTTTAAGGAAAAAAGAGGAACAGCAGGAGCTTGTCAGGCAGCTTCAGACCGCTCAAAAACAGATTGAGCAGACCGTAGGTCAGGTCAGCACGGTCGTCAAACAGTTGGGCAACTCGGAATTGACCTCGGAGCTGGCCAAATTTGAACTGCCGACGGCCGGGACACTGCCGGAGGATGCCAAGCGGGATGCCATCAAAAAACTGGGGGATTTATCCGACCGCATCAAGCAGATGCAAAAAGACCAGGCCCTCGAGTCACTGGCCAGTCTTGACAAGATGCTCAGTCAATTAAAAACCGATTCCGGCGATAATCCGCTGAAGGATTTTGCGAAGGCGTTGTCGCAAAGTGATTTTAAACAGGCGGCATCGCTAATGCAGCAGATGCAGAAACGACTGGATGAGGGGCAAATGTCGGATTTGCAAAAGCAGGCGATGCGGGAGCAGTTTCAAAAGCTGGCCAAACAACTGGAGCAGGCCGCCGCACAGCGAAAAGAACTGGAGCAGGAGCTTCAAAAACTGGGATTGGATAAGAAACTGGCCAGTATGGATCCTGAACAGCTTAAAAAACTGCTTGAGAAACAGGGTCTTAAGCCGGAGACCATCCAGCGGTTGGTGGATAAACTGAAGGCCTCTCAGGCGGCGGGAAAATGCTGTTCTGCTCTGGCGATGGCAGCGGCCAGGATGGATGGCAGCAGTTCCTCCATGGAAGGGATATTGAATGAATTGCAGTCGCTGGCAGATCTGGCGGAACAGGCCCGGCTCAGTGAAGCGGCTGTGGAGGAGATTGAACAGGCGATGGCGGCCCTCGGCGAGGGCATGGGACGCTGGAGACTGTCGGATGGGGAGGATTCCTCGCTGGGAAATGGCAAGGGTATCGGGCGAGGTGCTCGCGGATTGGATGAGCGGGAAAGTCAGGATGTGGAAGACACCGCAGCCAAGTCCACCAAAATCAAAGGCCAGACGATTGAGCAGGGTCCTGTCATCGCAAGCTGGTATTTTAAGGATTCTCAGGAAAAAGGAGCGGCAACCCGCGAGCTTAAGGAGGTTATTCAGGCCGGTCGTGATTCGGCAGCGCAGGCCATCGATGAGAACCAGATTCCCAAAAAATATGAAAACGCGATCAAGAGTTATTTTGGGAATCTGGAACAGGAGGGGGACTGATTTCGCGTCAAAGCAGGACGAGTCTGGACATCTCCAATGGTGTTTTGCAATTCGTTTGTGATTCGATTTGGAATGCTCC
Source organism: Anaeroglomus insulsum (assembly GCF_050689095.1). Classification (NCBI taxonomy): domain Bacteria; kingdom Pseudomonadati; phylum Planctomycetota; class Phycisphaerae; order Sedimentisphaerales; family Anaerohalosphaeraceae; genus Anaeroglomus; species Anaeroglomus insulsum. Next base: position 72,555 of record NZ_JBOGCL010000012.1, on the reverse strand, counting down.
CGGGACTGGGTTGTCATGAACAGGAGATTGCAGATGGGTTTAAGGATACAACATAAACGGGCCAGGCAGTGACGGAGATCACAACAACATCTTTTTATTTTGCACAGCCGTGGGGTTTGGCGGCACTGGCGGCGCTGGTGCCGGTTCTGTGGCTAGCCCGGCGGAGCTTAAGCACGCTGGGGCGGGTGCGGCGGTTTTTTGCACTGAGCTGGCGGATTTTACTGATTGTGCTGCTGGCGGCCATGCTGGGGCAGTTGACACGGGTGCAGACCAATAAACAGGTTACGGTGGTGGCGGTTCTGGATCGCAGCCTGTCCATTCCAACCGAACTGGGCGCGGCGATGAAAGACTATCTCGATAAGGCCCTGAAGAAAAGGCCTGAAGGCAGTCAGCTTGCCGTGGTGGATGTGGCGGAAAAAGCCAGCATTTCAAAACTGGCCGGGCCGAGTATGGAACTGCGCGAACGCAATACCGGGTTGCGCGGAGAACAAAGCCGGCTGGCAGACGGGATTGCCGCAGCGATGGCGATTGCGCCGCCCAATACCGCGGTGCGGATTCTGTTTGCCAGCGACGGCAACGAAACCGAAGGGGATGTGCGATCGGCAGCCCGGTTTGCTGCGATGAACGGTATTCCAATTGATGTACTGCCGCTGCGGTATGTGTATGACCGTGAGGTGGTGTTTAAAAATCTTGCGACGCCGGCCACAGCCCGCAGCGGACAAACCATTGCCCTGCGATTTGTTCTGGAAAGTACAGCCGCGGTTGCAGGCCGCTTGTTCCTGTCGATGAATGACCAGCCGGTGGATCTGGATGCGGCATCTGCGGAGACGGCGGTGAGGGTCGAATTGCAGCCCGGCATCAATGTAAAAACCATTTCGATGCCGCTGGGGGCAAGGGGGCTTCATGAATTTGAGGCGGTTTTTGTGCCGGAGGGCCAAAATCAGGATCGCATCAGTCAGAACAATCGCGCCTCAGGGTTGACCTATGTGGCCGGTCCGGGGCAGGTGATTGTGATGGACAGCGATGGTCAGGCCGGCCGGGCACTGGCCGCAGTGCTGCAGAACAGCCAGATTGAGGCCCATTATATGCCGATAACCGATCTGCCCGACAGCCTGACCCGGCTGATGGGTACGGATGCGATTGTCCTGGTGGATACGGATTGCAGCTCGTTGAGCATGGAACAGCAGCGGATGCTGTGTCGATTTGTTACCGATCTGGGGGGTGGTTTAATTATGGTGGGCGGTCCGCAGGCATTCGGGGCCGGCGGCTGGATTGGCTCGCCCGTGGCCGAGATTTTGCCGGTGGAACTGGACCCGCCGCAAAAGAAGCAGATGCCCAAGGGGGCGCTGGTGCTGGTCATAGACCGCAGCGGCTCCATGGCCGGCGATAAACTGCAGATGTCCAAGATCGCAGCGGCCGCAGCGGTGCGTTTGCTGAGTCGTCAGGATCTGGTCGGTGTGGTGGTCTTTGACGGTGCCAGTCACTGGCTGGTGCCGATGACTTCGGCAGACGATAAAGAGGCAATCGTCGGCAGGATCGGCAGCATTGAATCCGGCGGCGGAACCACCATGGGACCTGCGATGGAAGATGCCTTCGAGGCATTGACAGAGGCTACAGCGGCGGTCAAGCACATCATCCTGCTGACGGATGGGCAGACCTCCGATCGCGATTTCTGTATCGAAATAGGGGAAAAAATCGCACAAAGTCAGATCACCATTTCGACGGTTGCCGTCAGTGAAGAAGCGGACGGACCACTGCTGTTTAATATCGCCAAGGGTGCCAAAGGACGATTTTATCAGGTCGTGAATCCCGGGGATATTCCGAAAATTTTTGTCAAAGAGGCCCAGGTGGTTCGTCGTCCGCTGATTATCGAAACCAGTTTTGTCCCGCAGGTGACTTTCGGCCTTAGTGAAATTCTGCGAGGGCTCTCCGAGCCGCTGCCGGGGCTGGACGGGTATATCCTGACCGGGCCGAAGGCAGGCCTGGCACAGACGGTGCTGAGCAGTCCGGAGGGGGATCCGATTCTGGCGACATGTCAGTCCGGTCTGGGCCGCTGTGCGGCACTGACCACCTCGGCGGATGCCCGCTGGGCGACCCAATGGCTGGCGTGGAGCGGATACGAGCGGTTCTGGGAACAGCTTGTGCGATGGACGGCCCGGCCGGCGCAGCCGACGGATTGTGAAGTGATCACCGATGTCAGCGGGCGGCAGATTACGGTGTATGTGGATGCATCGACCGGCAAGGAAGCAGCGGGGCCGGTGACGCATCTGGAGGCCATGGTGATCGGGCCGGATATGCAAAGCAGGCCGCTGATTTTGAATCAGGTGGGGCCGGGGCAGTATCGCGGCAGTTATGAGGCCGGGTCGGCAGGCAGTTACCTGGTGAATCTGCGGTATCAGCGGGCCGGCGGCGAGGACAGTCCGGTTCGTCTGATGCAGACGCCGATTACTGTTCCCTTTGCGCCGGAATTCAAGGATATGAAAGAAAACGCCGCATTGCTCAATGAAATATGCTCCATCACCGGCGGTCGAATGCTGCCGGAAGAACCTGCCCGGGCAGAGTTGTTTTATGCCCAGGGGTTGAAATTCCCGCGGACGGAAACTCCGCTGCTGGACTTGTTGATGCTGATTTGGGTGGGGGTGTTTTTGCTGGATGTAGCGACGCGCCGGGTGTCGGTGGATTTTGCCGCGATGGCACGACGCACACTGGGTTTCTTCAAACGCAGCGGCAGGGCCGAGCAGGCCGATGCCACCTTAGCCAAGCTGAAGGCCAGGCAAAAGGCGGTTCATCAGCAATTGACGGTTCATGCTGCCAAACGATACGAAGCACCCGAACAGACACCCGCTCGGCAAGTACCCGGGACAATGAAGATGCACGAAGAGAAACCGATTGAACAGCCTGCGCCGGCCAAGCCCCAGCCCCCAGCTGAGCAGCCCGCTCCGGCCGGACATATCGATCAGTTGCTCAAGGCCAAGCGGAAGGCCGCGGGCAAAAAGGAACAGCAATGACTAAATTTCTGATATTACAGATAAAACGGGAGGCATAGTATGGCACCGATAGAGGACGTACAGAAACAATGTGAGCACTTTCGCAGCACCTTTGAATCGCTTGCCGCGGAAGTTGGCAAGGTCATTGTGGGACATCAGACGATCGTGGAAGATGTGCTGATCAGTCTGTTCGCCGGCGGACATGTGCTGCTGGAAGGGGTGCCGGGGCTGGGCAAGACACTGCTGGTGCGGACGCTGAGTTCGGCCCTGTCGCTGTCGTTTCGCCGGATTCAGTTTACCCCGGACCTGATGCCGGCGGATATTATCGGCACGCATATCATTCTGGAGGACCCGGCCTCCGGGAAGCGGGCGTTTGAGTTTCAGCCGGGGCCGGTGTTTGGGCAGATTATCCTGGCGGATGAAATCAATCGTGCCACGCCCAAGACCCAGTCGGCGATGCTGGAGGCGATGCAGGAACATTCGGTAACCAGCGGCGGGACGATTCATCGCCTGCCGGAGCCGTTTCTGGTGCTGGCGACACAAAACCCGATTGAGCAGGAAGGTACGTATCCCCTGCCGGAAGCCCAGCTTGACCGCTTTTTCTTTAAGCTGCTGGTGCCTTACAGCAGCCGGGAAGAATTAAAATGCATTCTGGACCGGACGACAACGGGGCATACGCCGCAGGTCAATCCGATTCTCAATGCCCAGCAGATTCTGGAGGCCCAGCAGCTGGTTCGCAAGGTGGCTGCAGCTGATCATGTGCAGGATTATGCCATTCGGCTGACTCTGGCAACTCATCCCAAGGGGCCATACGCGACTGAAAAAGTCAATCAGTATGTGCGTTTCGGTTCTTCACCCCGCGGAGTCCAGGCCCTGATGCTGTCGGCCAAGGTGCGGGCCATGATGGACAAGCGTTATCATGTCAGCTTTGCCGATATTCGCAAATCGGTTCTGCCGGCCTTGCGGCACCGGATTCTTCTGAATTTTGAAGGGCAGGCTGAGGGGATGACGACCGATGATATTCTGGCAGATATGCTCAACCAGGTGCCGACGACCGGCCCGGAAAAATAACAGAGGACAGCCATGGAACCCCTGCCACAGTCCAAACGAAAATTGACAGACTTGCTGGAGCCTGAGTTTATGTCGCGTCTGGATGGACTGGATTTGGCCAGTCGCCGGATGCTGCGGGGTCAGACCCAGGGCCAGCGGCTCAGCAAACTCCGCGGGCAAAGCGTGGAGTTTGCCGACCATCGGCAGTACACCACGGGTGATGATTTGCGGTTTCTGGACTGGAATATCTATGCCCGCCTGGAGCAGTTGTTTTTGAAACTGTTTCTGGAGGAGCAGGATTTGACGCTGCATATTCTGATGGATGTCAGCGAATCGACGACGATGGGGCAGCCCAGCAAGGCCTTGTTTATCCGCAAGATGGCCGCGGCGCTGGGTTATGTCGGCGTGGTGCATCATAACCGTGTTGCCATCAGTGCCTTTGCCGACGGTGTGACTTTGCAGCTGGCCAATCAGCGCGGACGGGGATGTGTATCGCGGCTGGCAGAGTTTCTGCTGACAGTCGAAAACGGCGGCCCGACGGCCTTTGAAAAGGCCTGTAAACAGGTGGTTCAGGATCGGATTGGGTCCGGTGTGATGGTGGTGCTGTCAGATATGCTGTTCAAGGAAGGCTACGAGGCGGGATTGAAGCGGCTGTTCAGCCGGCATTATGATGTGTATGTGATTCAGACGCTCAGTCCGGAAGAACGCCAGCCGACGCTGAGCGGGGATTTGAAACTGGTGGATGTCGAGGATGCTGATACGGCGGAAGTGACGATGAGTGCGGCATTAATGAGCTATTATCGCAAAACGCTGGCGTCCTATTGCGGCCAGCTGCAGCAGTTTTGTGCGCGGCACGGGGCCGGGTATGTGCTGGCCGGCAGTGATGCTTCGGCGGAGCGGCTGACGCTCAATACCCTGCGAAAATCAGGATTATTAAAATAATAGAATAGAATACGATGGAATGGCTTAGTCCAATGATGGGAATCTGGGCGGCGGCAGTGAGTGTGCCGCTGCTGGTGCTGCTGTATTTCCTGAAGCTCAAGCGTCGGGAGCAGTTGATTTCCAGTACGTTGCTGTGGAAAAAGGCGGTTCAGGATCTGCAGGTGAATGCGCCGTTTCAGAAGATACGCCGCAATATCCTGCTGCTGCTTCAGCTGCTGGCACTGGGGGCGGTTCTGCTGGCGCTGGCCGGGCCGGTGCTGCGGAGGATGGGCACCGGACCCAGGCGGTATGTCCTCCTGATTGACCGTTCGGCCAGTATGAATGCGACGGATGTTCTGCCCAGCCGGCTGGCCGAGGCCAAGCGGCAGGCCCGGGTCTTTATCGATTCGCTTCCCCAAGACCGCCTGTTTTCCCTGAATCAGGCTCAGACGCAGGTGATGGCGATCGCATTTGATAAAACGGCCAAAGTGGTCTGTAATTTCACGTCGGACCGCCAGCAGCTTCTTCGGGCGATTGATGCCATTGAGCCGGGAGATGGGGCCTCGCAGATTGGACAGGCTCTGGTTGCGGCGAGGGCGTTTGCTCAGCCGGCGGAGGACGATTCCGCAAACCACACTGGCCAGGCACAGGCCCGCCTGCTGTTGTTTTCGGACGGGCGGATTGAAGACCTCCCGCAGCAGGTCGTGGGTCAGGATGAATTGGAATATTATGCGATTGGACAACATCCGGACAATCTGGGGATTATTGCCATGCAGGCCCGGCGGGATTTTGAAGATACCCAGCGTGTGGATGTTTTTTTGACGCTGGCCAATTATGGGCCGAATCCGGCGGCATCGGATGTGGAGTTTGCCGTAAACGATACGGTGGTTTCGGTTCGTCCGGTGAATGTGGACAAAGAGAGCCTTGCTTCGGATGGTCAGACGATGCTGGCGGGCAAGACATCGATGGAGTTTTCCTTCCGCAGTGATGAGGCGGCGGTGGTCAGCGTGCGGGTGTTAAGGGCCGATGCCCTGATGGCGGATAATACGGCCTATGCGGTGGTGTCGGCACGGAAGCATTTGTCCGTTGCGCTGGTGTCGGCAGGGAATGCGGTGCTGCGGTCGGCATTGAAAGCCTGCGGCCCGGCCCGGCTGGATGAAATGACCGTCGCAGAGTTTCAGGCAAAAGCCACAACGGATTTGGTAGTCCAGCAGCCTTACGATGTGATTGTGCTGGATAATGTCACGATTCAGACGCGGCCGCGCGCCCGGTATTTGGTATTCGGGCAGCCGCCGGCCGGAATCGATGTCGCTGTCGGCGGTGAGCTGGAAAACCAGTATGTGGCTGATTGGCGGGCGCGACACCCGGTTCTGCAGTATGTGAATTTAAATACCCTGTTTGCGGCCCGGGGATTGATGCTCCAGATACCGCGGGATGCGGAAATCCTGGCTGAATTCACCCAGGGGCCGGCCATCAGTGTGCTGCGGCGGCAGGGCAGTGTGTTTATCCTGACGGCGTTTGATGTGCTGGCGACCAACTGGCCGTTTGAGCCGGGTTTTGTGCTGTACTGTTATAATGCGATGCAGTATCTGGCCGCCCAGGCCTCCGCCGAGACCGACGGTTCCCTGCGGCCGGGTGAGCCGATTATCGTCGAGGGATTGCCGGCCCAAACGGAAACGACCGTGTCCGGGCCGGGGATAGAGTCGCTGAAGCTGACTGCAACGGATGCCGGGCTGGTGCGGCTGCCGGCGGCGGAACATGCGGGATTGTATCGCATGGACTTTGCCGGGCGTGAGCCCAAATATTTTGCGGTCAATCTCAATGATGAACAGGAAAGCCGGATTGAGCCGGTCAAGACCCTGACCTTGTCAGGGCGGGAAATTCAGGCTCAGACCAAGCCCCTGTCGCGGGCGAATCTGCCGCTGTGGCCGTATTTGGTGCTGGCGGCGCTGGGGCTATGTCTGCTGGAGTGGTGGGTGTATACGGGTAAAATGAAGCTATAAACAGTATTCAGGAGCGATGACCAAAAACGATGCTGGCGGCAATGGATCCATTCCGGCTGCGATTCAGTGAGCGGCTTTGGCGCATCAGCCCGATGCGGCTGGCGGGGCCGTCTCTGGATAAGGAGCTTCGCACGGCCAGCCGACGCAGGCGAACCTACGGCTATCGTCTGCTGTATGTGGTCGGGCTGTTGCTGATGATCCTGCCGTATTGGACGGATGCGTTTTATATTGGACGAACCCCCATCCCCCTGCAGCAGGCCCGTATGGCCGAGGGGGTTGTTTACATCACCTCGAGGGTGATGTGGTTTCAGTTTTTCGTATTGCCGATGGTCTCGGTGATTCTGCTGTCGGGAGCGTTCAGTGAGGAAATCGCCAGACGGACGCTGGGGGTGCTGATGACCACGCCGATCTCGGGCTTTCAGATGGTGGCGGGCAAGCTGCTGTCGGCCCTGTCGCAACTGGTGATGCTGATGCTGCTCAGTGTGCCGATCCTGATGATGATGGGTATTTACGGCGGGCTGAACTGGCGATTCATGGCCGCGGCAACGGGGCTGACGTTGTGCTGTTCGCTGACGGCGGGCCTGACGACAGTATGGGTCTCGACCTATTTTAGGCGGGCCACCGTGGTGATTATCATTTCTCTATTACTATTCATGGGGGTTTATATCGTAGTCCCGCAGTGTTTGCCCGCAGGCCATTGGCTGGGGTATATCAATCCGCTCAACATTTTCGTGCTGGTGGAAACGTCCCTCTATCAAGGGATGTATTTGGATTATCATGATTTAATTATTAAACTGATTGATAATGCATTATTGCGGCAGAGTTTCTTTCAGCAGGGGATTTCGCCTCCTGCGGCTGTGTCTTATGGGCTGTTTTGCATTTTTCAGGTAATGGTATCATTGGGTTTATTGATCGGGTCTGCAAGGCGTGTACGGAAAAAAGGCTATCAGTTGTTTTCAGGTCAAAGCCGGCTGACCCGCTGGTTTACCGAACCCTCTGAAAAAGCCCAGCGGCCCATCGGCGGAAAACCGATTGAACTCAAACCGCTGCGGATGGTGACGGGCAACGCGATGATCTGGAAGGAGTTGCGGACCCCGATGCTCCGGCGGCGCAAGCTCAAATTGGCTGCGATTGTATCCCCGCTGGTTTTACTCAACGCGATTCTATTTCTCTCTATTATGGGGCTTCAAAGTCAGGCACGATGGCTTGAAGTGGTGATGTCACTGTTATTCATTATGATTGGCCTGTCTCCTTTTGTCCTGACTTTGTTATTTTCGGCCACAGCGATTAGCAGTGAAAAGGAAAGCGGAACCTGGCCGATATTGCTGGTGACGCCCTTGTCGGGATGGACGATACTTCTGGGCAAGATCGTCGGTATTATCAAGAAAACCTGTGTTTATTGGCTTTCAGTGATGGGGCTTCTGTGGATTCTGATTTATGGCAGTGGGTTTCCGCCTGTCACATCCTTGCTTATTTTGCTGATTGCAGGCCAGACGTTTTTGTGGATCTGTGCCTTGGGGCTCTTCTGGGGCAGCCTGGTCCGCAAAACGGCCACATCGGTTGTATTAACACTCCTGTCTCTGGCCGTTTGCTGGGGGCTTGGAACCTATGTGATAAACGTTATCATCGAGTATTGGTGTCTTGGCAAGGGCTTCTTGCGGTACAAGTGGCTTTTTGACAGTATGATGTGCCTGAATCCGTTTGTGCAGCTTGCATCCATTTTGCAAAGGGAATACAGGTGGCCGCTGCACCACCTGAATGAGGCACTTTTTTCTACCGTATTTGTGTTTGGTGCTTTTGTGTTATATGGTATAGTGTCTTTTGTGCTTCTGGCGATAACCCAGCGTCTGATACGACGACGGATATTTTAAAACGCAATACATGAAAAGACATATAAGGGGCAAAGTTATGTATCGATGGTTAAAAGTGATATTGTTAATGTGGTGTATGGCCGGGGTGAGTTTTGCGGCCCAGGAGTCGCCGCTGAATGTGGATGTCTTTTTCGGCTGGGACGGCTGCTACAAACCGATGGAATGGATGCCGGTGGAAATCAATATCTCCGGCACACTCAAAGAGCCTTTTGCCGGGAGGGTTGAACTGTCCGGCCAGCAGGACGGCCTGAACCGGCTCCATGTTGCCCATGAGTTTGTATTGACGCCGCAGATGCCGCTGTATATCCCGCTGTCAACCAAGCTGACGTATGCCGCCGATAGCTGCACGGTGCAGGTTACAGATGATCGCGGTCGGGTTGTGTGGTCCAGCAATTATACGCTGTGGGATTTTTCCCAGAACAGCCGCGGCCTGATGGCCGTCAACCAGCAGGATTTGCTGATTGGCCTGGTGGGACGCGGAAAATTCGGCCTGATGACGCTGCCGGAAAAAACCGCGACGATGTATGGGGGGAAGACCGGCGAGGTGTACCTCAAGGATAAACTGCCCAGAGCCATGCCGTGGGACTGGACTGGCTATGTCTGCCTGGATGCCCTGATTCTGTACGACCTGCAATGGGACAGCATCCGTGCCGAACAGTGGAAGGCCCTGACCGAATGGGTTTCCAACGGCGGCCGGCTGATGGTGATTCTGGGGACCAACCCCATGCCCGCCGACTGTCCCTTGCGGAAGATGCTGCCGCTGAATATTGCCCGGCAGCAGCAGATCAATATCGATACTGCACTGGAGAAGGTCGGCACCGGTGCGATACTCCCCGCCTGGCCCATCTCACTGCGGCCTGATGCAGTGTTGTGGGATCTTGAGACCAACAGCAGCGGCCAGGGCATGTTTGCCTCGGGCTGGACGGACTTCGGCAAGGCGGCGGTGCTGGGATTTGACCCTGATCTGCTGGCTGACGATTTCAAAAAAGAACCGGAAAAACTGTGGGTTCGCTGGCTGGGAAAGATTCTGGAAGAGCCCGTGGAAGAAGCCCTCGATAATGCCAATAACAAGAGTCCTGAAAGTGAGGTATCTTTTTTTATGGGGTCTCCGCCTGGGGCATTGTCGCGAAAGCTGGTCTGCAAATCCGACCTGTTCCGTGAAAAGGATGCCAATTCAGGCAATCAATACCACCAACCCTACAATTATCGCGTCAATCCGGGCCTGTCAGCGGCCAACCGGGTGATGGAGTTTCTCTATGATATCCCGCAGATGCGTCCGCTGAGCGTCTGGTGGGTGGTGCTGCTGCTGATCCTGCTGGCGGTCCTGCTGGGGCCGGTGGATTATCTGGTGCTCAAAAAACTGGATAAACTGCCCTGGACGTGGGTGACCTGTGCGGCCTGGATTGTGATTTTTTCGGCAGGCTCTTACTGGGGTGTCCAGGCCCTGCGTGCCGGCGATATGCAGATTCGTGCGGTATCCGTCAGTGATGGTTTCTCCGGCGGTGCCGGCTGGAACACCGGCTATTGCGGGCTATTCTCGCCGGGCAGCGAATCGTATGTCCCCACCCAATTAAAACCCAGGCAATGGTGGTCGGCGGTGTCACCCTCACAGGACTATATGTATTCCTATTCGCGTCAGAAGGCCCTGCGAACCCTCTATTGCAATCAATACGATGGGGGGAATCTGCCGTATTTGATTCCGGTTCATATCTGGACGATGCAGTGCCTTCTGGTGGAAGAGCCGATCGCCGCACTGCCGATGGAAGCGACGGTGACCCAAAACGGCCAAGCCGTCAGAGTCGTGGTCCACAACCGGAGTGTACAGGCGATTCTTCGGGGTATTGTGCTGCTCAAGGATGGACAGCAGTTTGTGTTTGACCGTGTCGAAGCCGGGGCCAGCCGTGAATTCAGCGGTAGGGTGACAACCGGCGACAGCTGGATGAGCTGGGCGAACTCTTCCAGAGCAATCAATCCGTATTATTACGACAGCTCCGAACCGCAGCAACCCGATTATCTGATGGCGGTATGCTGGTCCCAGGGTGTCCGCCAGCGGAGCGAAGCGATGGCGGCCTATCTCCGGACCGGTACGATGGCGGTGGTTTGTGCCGAATACGACCAGCCGCCGATTCCATTGGGTCTTAAAGACCAGACATTCGACCAGAATCATTTGCAGTATGTCCGACAAATAACCAGAATCATTCAGGATAACGGAAGGTGAATTATGATTGAGACCAAGGGTTTAACCAAGCAGTATGGAGCTTTGACCGCGTTGTCGAATCTGGACCTGACGATTGCGGCAGGAGATATCTTCGGCTTCATCGGCCCCAACGGTGCCGGCAAGACGACCACCATGCGTATTCTGGCAACACTGCTGGAACCGACCTCCGGCAAGGCGTACATCGACGGGATGGACGTGACGACCCACGGCCAGAAGGTTCGTCGGGTGGTCGGCTATATGCCGGATTTCATGGGCGTCTATGACGACCTGAAGGTGTTTGAATACCTCGAATTCTTTGCTGCGGCGTTTGATATTCCCCCGGGAAAACGCAAAGGCATTGTCGAAGGCGTCCTGGAATTGACGGATTTAATGGGCAAAAAGCACGCCACCGTGGACAGCCTGTCGCGCGGTATGCAGCAGCGGCTGGGGCTGGCGCGCGTGCTGATTCATGACCCCAAAGCCCTGATTCTGGATGAGCCGGCCAGCGGCCTGGATCCGCGTGCCCGCATTGAAATCAAGGAACTGCTGCGGGAATTGAAACGCATGGGCAAGACCATCATGATTTCCAGCCATATCCTCAGCGAGCTGGAGGAAATCTGCGACCATGTCGGCATTGTCGAGCAGGGCAAGCTGGTTTTTTCAGGCACCATGGAGCAGATTCGCCAGAAGCTGGGCGTGCACAGCAAAGTGCGCGTCCGCGTCGCGGCCAATACCGAGCAGGCCGCGGCATTGCTGGGGGCGCTGCCGGAAATCGAACAGGTCCAGCAGATTGGGGATGCCTTGACCGTATCCTGCAGGGATGGCAACGCGGCCAACGCCCTGATTGCCCGAACGCTGGTGCAGGCGGGCATGGATTTAATCAGCCTTGAGCCTGAGCAGGTCAAGCTGGATCAGGCCTTCCTGCAACTGACCCAGGGCCTGGTGCATTAAGGAACCGTCGAATGAGTGTGACCTTACTGACATTGAATGCCCGGGCTGAAAAATGGGCGTATCTGGCCGACAGGCTTGGTTTCTATCGCGTCGTGGGGCCGATTCTGGACAAAGAGCTTCGTGTGACCAGCCGTCGCAAGCGGTATTATTTTCTCCGTACCGCTTATATGATGCTATTGACACTGATGCTTGCTCAGCTGTGGTTTTTTACCATGTTTGGTTTGGTCTCAGGCAGCACCCTGTATCAGGCCTCTCGCATGTCGGAAGTAGCACTGACAACAACGGTAACCATAATCTGGTTTGAATTCATTGTTCTTCAGGTGCTGTCAGTGGTGATGCTCAGCAGTGCGATATCGGACGAGATTCGCAAAAATACCCTCGATTCGCTGCTGAGCAGCCCGGTCACCTCCATGCAGATTGTCCTTGGCAAACTCTTTGCCCGACTGTGGCAGTTGATGCTGCTGGCGGGAATATCCATGCCGATTCTGTCCATCCTGCGAAGCATGGGCGGTGTGCCGTGGAATTTTCTGATTGCCGGTACCTGCATCGTCCTTACTGCGGCAATGACTGCGGGTCTGATCAGCCTGTGGTATTCGATTTCCCGCCGACCCGCCTCTCAGGTCATTTTTCTGACCCTGCTGACCTGCTTATTATTATATGTGGCATCCCCCCTGCTTCTGGCCGGTCTTAAAAACATGTCTGTTCAAATTCCCAACTGGGTGGAGGCCATGCTGGTTTTACTCAATCCTTTTGTAGCTTTTATGGCGGTCAGCAAATCCCTGCTGGGTGCCCAAAGCTCGGCGTCTGCGGTCTATCCCTGGCCGGTGCATTGTCTGTCCATGCTGGGCTTTTGCATCGTGCTGATGGGATTATGCATACGCAAAGTTCGCACGGTCACGACCCGGCATCCGGTCGGTTTCGCGCAGCGATGGCTCCAGTGGCTGCGCCGCCGGCAATCCCCAGCCGCTGCGGAAACGGCAGCGCCGCGGATGACATTCCCCGGAGGAATGAATCCGGTGACACGCAAAGATCTGTCCAGATCGGGCCTGTGGGGATTTGGGCATCCATGGACAAACATTGCGATGGCACTGACGATCTGCGGCCTGTATGGCGGGGCTGCCTGCGGTGGCTGGCTTCGCGAGGAAGGATTTCATATTGCGGTTGTCGAGTCGCTGATTGTATGGGTCATGCTGCAGGTCATGTCGCTGTCGGCCCGCTCCATCGTGGTGGAAAAAGAGGCGCGCACCTGGATATCTCTGCTGACGACGCCGCTGAGTGCCCAGCAGATTCTGATGGGCAAGGTTTGGGCGGTGGTACGGCGAACGATGCCGGTGTGGCTATGGATTGGACTGCATCTGAGTGTATTTACCGCCGCCGGTGTGCTCAATCTGCTGTCACTGCTGGCGGTGCCTCTGGAGCTGGCCGGCTGTGTTTATTTTCTGCTGGGCCTGGGGATGTATTTCAGTGCCCGTCTGAATAGTTCAACCGCGGCAGTCACGGCAACATTTGCCTTGCCGATCGGCCTGAGTATGGTCTGTCCGTGTGTTGGTTATTTGAATCCTCTGATTATTGTCCCGGCGATGATGCAGGCGGAATTCGATGAGGATGTTGTGGCGATGGGATTATTCTGGTTTGTTCGTCTGATTGTGATGACCTGGATTGGCATGGCGTTTCTGGCTTCGGCGGAAAAACGAATCCGAAATATAATCGTTGATACGCGCTAAAGGACTTATGCAGTTATCAAACATAAAACACAGATTCAGATTGTTCAGCCCGCGCTGGCTGGCCGGGCCGATCGTGGACAAGGAACTTCGGGTGATGGCCCGGCGAAAACGCAGCTATCTGGTCCGTTTTCTGTATCTGATCGTGATGCTGCTGGTTGTGGCGGTACCGTGGGTGGACATGATGCAGAATAACAGCTCCAATACAGTCTGGCGCATCTCCCAAATGTCTCAGATCGGCATTACACTGACGATGATATTGACCTGGATGCAGTTTCTGTCGGCCCAGTTGCTGGCGGTAGTCTTTTTGAGCAGCGCCATCAGTGATGAAATCTATCATAAAACACTGGGCGTACTGATGACCACGCCGATTACGGGATTTCAGATTGTCTTCGGCAAGCTGGTCAGCCGTCTGCTGTCGCTGATAATATTAATCGGATTGTCCCTGCCGGTGCTGGGGCTGATCAGCCTGCTGGGCGGCGTGTCGTGGGGCTATGTTATCAGCAGTTTCTCCATGACACTGACGGCGGCCCTTTTTGCCGGTACGCTGAGCCTGTTTTTCTCCATCTTCCAGAAACGGGCATACAACGTTATCGTGCAAACTATCCTGGCGATGATTATCTGGTATCTTGGTGTGCCAGTGCTGCTGGGCTGGCTGAGCGACTGGAAATTTTTCATGGACTCCCAGCTGAATCAGAAATTCCTGATTTTTCTGTCTTTTTTTAACTCCTATGTCGGATTTGCCCTGAACCAGTCATCCAGCATGCCGATGGGATTACAGATGCCTCTGTTTTGGCCGTGGCATTGCGGGATTGTCCTGGCTGAATCCATCCTGATTTTGCTGCTGGCCGCCAAAATCGTTCGTCGTGTGGCCCTGTCACAAATCGGCGGACAGGTGGACCGGCCTGTGCTGGCCGGGTGGTGGAAGTTCAGAAAACCGTCGGCTTTTAAACCCGAGTCCAATGAGCCATTGCGGTCCGTCACCGGCCAGCCTGTCTTCTGGAAAGAAACCCGCGAACCCTGGCTTCAGGGCCGCCGGCGAATCAGGAGGATTATGATGATAATCATTGCAGCCGCAATTCTGATGGCTTCCTATGGAATCGGGATCAAGGAGCGTTATCTGGGTGAAGATTATACGCATATGGTCTATGGGATAGTCCTGTTTCTGGTGGGAATGGTGGAAACCATATTGCTGTCTGCAACGATGATTACCACAGAACGTGAAGCACAAAGCTGGCCGATTTTGATGGCAACCCCGCTGACGTCAGGGCAGATTCTGTTTGGCAAGGCCGCCGGTGTGGTTCGCAAAAGTATCCCGGCCTGGTTTCTGCTGGCCGTACATGTGCTGATTTTTACGCTGGTTGGCTATCTGCATCCTGCGGTTGCGCTGCACCTGGGTATTATTGGAGCAGGCATTGGATTTTTTACACTGTGCTCAGGCCTGTTTTTCAGCAGGATATGCCGCAAAACGACCACCGCCGTGATGGCCAATGCGGCACTGGCAGGGGGACTGTGGCTGGGTATCCCGATCTTGGCCGGGTTGACCGGCGAGGAAGAATTGATTGAGCTGGTCTTTGCTTTCCATCCGATTGTGCATGTGGGTATTGCCCTGGCCGGCGGAGGCGGAGAGGTTCATGCGGCCCGCTCCTTTGCATCACTGAATTACGACTGGCCGTCGCTGACCGGAATGGAATGGTCGGGCTTTATGGCAACGACCATCGTGATGGCGGTTACATCCCTGGTGTATGCCTGTGCGGGACTGGGTTTTTATCAAATAACAAAACAGAAATTACGTGACCGTATTTTCGGCTGAGCAAAATGACTCTGAACCATATCGGTGAAATCGCTGTCAAATTAATCAACCCCGTGCGGCTGATGGGTCCTGTTTTGGATAAGGAAATGCGCGTCTCCAGCCGCCGCAAACGAACCTATCTGCTGCGGTCGCTGTATCTGTTGTTGCTGCTTTTGTTTGTCGTCCTGATATGGATGGAGGTAATTGACACAAGCATATATACCAATCCAGTCTATCAGGTATCACGGATGTCCGAGGCTGGCTTGATTATTTCAACCCTGATTGTCTGGTTTCAGTTTCTCGCCGCCCAGATCATCCTGGGCATCTCGCTGAGCACCGCCATCAGCGACGAAATTTACAGCCGGACGCTGGGGGTGCTGATGACCACGCCGATTACCAGCGTCCAGATTGTGCTGGGTAAATTGTTCAGTAAATTATTAATCGTGCTCCAGTTGATCCTGGTTTCTGTCCCGATGCTTGGCATTGTCCGCATATTTGGCGGTATCCCCTGGATGTATATTCTGAGCAGTCTGTATTTGACAATTACCACGGCACTGGTGGTCGGCTCGATTGGCCTGCTGTGCTCCATCTTCTGCCGCCGTGCCTATGTGTCTATGATTGCAACGGTTCTGACGGTGGGGGCGATATTCGGCCTGCCTGCCCTGTTTTTTCTTATTATGATTGAGATCTTTGATTTAGACAGAACGCTGGGGATGCCGTTTATCTTTAACTTTTTCTATGTAACCAATCCTTATGCGACCTATATTTTCAATAGCATTCATTATGTCGAGCCGGGAGGCGTCGGCCAGCAAATCGTGCATCACTGGGTTTTGAATGGAATCGTCATGTTGTGTCTGGCTGCGGTATTGCTGTGCCTGGCCTTTATCCTGGTGCGCAGGGCCGCCCTGGCCCAGATTGCCGGCGATCAAACGGCACAATCCGAGGCAAAACGGCGTCGCACCCGTCCTCCACGGGACATCCCGCTGCGCACGGTATCCGGCAATCCGGTCCTGTGGAAAGAATGCAGTGCACCGCTATTGGGCCGGCGAAAAAAGAGGATGTTTTGTCTGATTGTCGCGGGGCTGGCTCTTGTTTTATTGAGCTATATCCTGCTGGGGGCCATGTCGTTTAAGCCGCTCAATGACGAGCAAACACACCTGTTTTATCTCTATGTATTTCTCGGACTGGGGATGTTGTTTTCCCTGATTATCCCCGCCACAACCATCAGCTCGGAAAAAGAAAGCAATAGCTGGATGATCCTGTTGGCATCACCGCTGACGGCCAGACAAATTGTCTGGTCCAAATATATCGGCAGCATCCGGCGGTGTCTGCCTGCATGGATGTTTTTGTTTTTGCATCTGGTGGTATTTGTCTCCAAAGGGACGATTCATCCTGTTGCACTTCTTCAGATATCCATGTTGTCTATCGGAATGATTGCTTTTTTGACGGGAACGGGTATCTATTTCAGCCATCGTTTCCGACATACGACGACCGCAGTCATCTGGAACATATCATTTGCGGCAGCGATATGGTTATTGATACCCTTTATCAGTATCGTATTTTGCAATATCCTGCCCGGGAGCGTGGGCGATGATCTGGCTGAAATCTATATGGATACCAATCCGTTTGTGCAGGGTGTTACAGTGATTCTGGCCACGATTCAAAGTGATTGGGAGTCAGAATTAAGATACCTATGGATCAATTCCGCCTTACCCTCCGATGTCTGGACAGCCAATCTCTGGATACTCTTTACCATGCTGGGTTATATGATTATCGGCTGGGCCTTTGTCTGGTGGACGTGCCGACGATTGAGAAAACGAATCCTGTAATATGGATAAATGATTACCCATAAACGCAATTGGCTGTACAATACATTTTTTGTGTGATTCTTATTCCGGAGTTGCGGGAACTTTTTTAACGAAAGCCCTCCTTTTTACCCGATAAAAGAAGCAGACTATTTTCTTTATATTAACATTTATAGACCCGGAATTAATAAAATAGCGGGGGCGGACTTTCGCTTGACAGGGATTCCTTTTGTGCGATACTGACGGAACTCTGCGATAATAATGGATTTATGACTAAGAAAATCGCCATTTTGGGTTCAACCGGCTCGATAGGACAAAGTGCCTTGAGTGTAATCGAGGCTCTGGGTCCGGAATACGAAGTCTTTGCGCTGACTGCACATAGTAAAGTCGAAATGCTGGCCGAACAGGCCAGTCGATTTCGTCCTGTGGTTGCTGCGCTGACGAACTCAAAGGGTACCGCCGGAGTAGAGTACCTGAAAAAACGATTTTCGGGTACCATTCTGACCGGCGCTGGGGCTTTGGTTGATATTGCCAGAATGTCTGAGGTAGATATTGTGTTGTTTGGGGTGGTTGGTGCGGCGGGGTTGCCTGCGGTGATGGCAGCAGCACAGGCCGGAAAAGTCCTGGCAATTGCCAACAAAGAGCCGTTAGTCATTGCCGGGCAGATACTTATGGAAACCGCTCGCCGGCATGGTGCAACGATTCTCCCCGTCGACAGTGAACATTCGGCCATTTTTCAATCGCTTCAGGCCGGAAAAGCCAGCGAGGTCAAAAAGATTATTTTAACCGCCTCTGGCGGCCCGTTTCGCAAAGCCACCGCAGAAACCTTTGCCAACGCTACCAAGGAGCAGGCACTGGCTCACCCGACATGGGCGATGGGGCCTAAGATTACCATTGATTCCGCAACCATGATGAATAAGGCTCTTGAGGTCATCGAAGCGGTTCGCCTGTTTGAAACGCCGCCGGAAAAGGTGGACGTACTGGTCCATCCAGAGTCCATTGTTCATTCCATGGTGGAATATGTAGATGGCTCGGTCATCGCACAACTGGGTACTCCGGACATGAAAACTCCGATTCAGTATGCATTGACCTATCCCAAACGTGTTCCGGGAATTGCTAAAGGATTGGATTTAGCGCATTTGGGTCGATTGACGTTTGAATTACCCAATCGGTCAATTTTCCGTTCTCTGGACCTGGGATTTGAGGCTGCCTGCGTTGGGGGATCCGCACCTGCGGTATTCAATGCCGCCAATGAAGCGGCGGTGGAACAGTTTTTATCAGGCCGGATACGGCTGGGGACTATTCTTGAGTTAGTCGAACATTGCCTGCAGGTTCATACCGTCAGGCAGGGGTTGGGGCTTGAGGAGCTAATCGATGTGGATCGCTGGGCAAGAGCGGAAGTGGAACAGGTATTGAAAAACCGCCGACAACTGATGGTATAACCTCAGAGAAGGCATATATTTGGAGAAATTAGCATGACGGAACAGAAACCAACACAGGACCCGAATCAACCCGTCCAGAAAAGTCAAATGGACAAGCTATTCAATATTATTCTGGTTCTGATTATTGTTGCAGGCATTCTCTATCTTGTAATGCAGCGTCCAGCGATGACCGGTAAGATACTTCTCGTGATGCTGGGCTTTGGTGCGGTGGTGATGATTCATGAACTGGGTCATTTTTTGATGGCCAAATTTTGCGGCATCAAAGTAGAGATGTTTTCGATCGGTTTTCCGCCCATTCTGGTGGGTATTCGGAAAACCAGGAAAGGCTTTCGTTTTCGTCTGTTGCCTCAGTCCGGTTCGACGGATATTCTTGAAGAAGGGGATTCCGATACAGAATATTGTATTGGGGCATTGCCTTTTGGAGGCTTCGTCAAAATGCTGGGGCAGTCTGATTCTGGCCCGGTGGAAAAAACCGATGATCCGCGGTCGTTTTTAAATAAACCCATCTGGCAGCGGATTGTTGTGGTGGCAGGCGGTGTCGCATTCAATGCCATTGGTGCGATGATTTTATTTATGGCCTTATTCATGCATGGTTTACAGTTAATGCCTGCCGTCGTGGGCAATGTTATTCCCGGTTCCCCGGCCGATGTGGCCGGACTCAAGGCAGGAGACCGGATTGTCGAAATTGATGATGAAAAGTTCATTGATTTTACAACTGTTATCCTCTCTGCGGCCTTGTCGGACAAGGACCGTGGCGTCAAAATCAAGGTTGATCGGGCCGGCAGTCCTGAATTTGAGACCCGGCTTGTCGCGGCCAAGATGGTTAACGATACCACCGGCATTCGAGCTTTTGGAATTGGTCAGCCGACGACTTTGACTATTAGCCCTGAAATCAAAGATCCGGAGGAGATCGATTATTTATATAAACAATCGGGATTTCGTCCCGGCGACACCATTATTGCGATCAATGGAAAACCACTGACCAAGGCCTGGCAGTTTGACCAGCAGGTTGAATCGTCATTAACCCCCAAAATTGTATTTACAGTATCTCGAACCTATCCGGCTGGAAGCACTCCGACGACAGCCGAAGTCGAAATGTCCTTATTATGCGGTCCTTTGCTGCCCAATTTCCAGAACGAATTTGATTTGGCTCATATCTATTCTATGGTGCCTCGTTTGAAAGTAAAAGATGTATTATTTGAGGCTGCCAAAGGCGGACTGCAGAAAGGCGATATTATTCTGAAGATTGCCGACATTGAAAATCCTACATACAAGGACCTGCGAGACAAAACGACTGCTTATAAGGATAAAGATCTGGACATGGTGGTTCTGCGCACGAATGCTGCAGGTCAGGAGGTGCCGGAGTCGGTGAGAGTGCAGCCGAAGGCTCGTCCCGGAGACAAAGGGCGTGCGACTCTGGGGATTCTTGTTGAACTGGACATGGAACATCCCGTAGTGGCTCAGACGATTTACTCATCGACCGGGCCGGGCGCTTTGGGTATTCCCTCAGGGGCTGTGATTACGGCGGTGGATGGTCAGCCGGTTCAGAGTTTTTATGATGTGATTGCCCTGATTCGCAAGAACAGCGGACAGCATATCAGTATTGATTATCGATTGGGCCAGGATGGCGGCGGCACAGGGCTGGATGTGCCGGAACAAGATGCGCTGCATATCCGCTCTACGCTGCGTGCGGCGGATGTCATGCAATTTGAGACATTGCGGGAGACATTTAAGGCCTCCAATCCCGGCAGGGCTATTGTCTGGGGTGTCAAACGCACCAAACAGTATATCATGCAGTCGGTGATGACCTTGATTGGTTTATTTACCAAAACGGTGCCGGCGTCGTCGCTGAGCGGCCCTGTGGGAATTGCTTCCATCAGTTACAAAATGGCCGGACAGGGGATTCTGGACCTGCTGAATTTCCTGGGATTGGTCAGTTCGTGTCTTGTGGTGATGAATCTGCTGCCGCTGCCGATTGTCGATGGCGGGCTGATTGTTCTGCTGATTATTGAAAAGATTCGCGGTGTTCCCCTGGCCCAGAAAACCCAGGAAATCATCACCTGGATCGGGCTGGTTTTGTTATTGAGTGTATTTCTGTGGGTGACCTATAATGACATCCTGCGCTGGGTCTTGCCCGGCAGATAAGTCGGCTGACAGGATATGAAAATCAGTGTTGTCATTCCGGCCTATAATGCAGCGGCAACCATCGAACGGACGGTGCGAAGTGTGCTGGCTCAGACGCGTCCGGCGGATGAAATTATTATCGTGGATGACGGTTCCGGGGATGATACGGCCCAGATTGCTGGACGCATTGACCAATGTATTCAAGTCATTCGACAGGCCAACGCAGGCTCCAGTGTGGCTCGCAACAGGGGCATTGAAGCCGCTTCGGGCGACTGGATTGCATTTCTGGACGCCGACGATGAATGGCTGCCCGCAAAGCTTCAGATGCAGGAGGCCTTTTTATTGGCCAATCCCGATTTGGTTTGGGAATACGGCAATTATCTGTCCGCTCATACAGGAGTTGTTTCGAAGAAGCCTGTGCTTCCACATCGAGAATCGGAGAATATGGTATTTGATGATTATCTCCAGGCATTCTGTGAGGGATTCTATGCGTGGACCAGTACCTTGATGATTTATCGAGGTGTATTTGGCAAAGCCGGATTGTTTGTGCCCGGGATGAAACGCGGTCAGGATACCGACCTGTGGTTTCGAATTGCCTATCATTATCCCCGGATAGGATATATTTCAGCTCCCTTGGCGATCTATCACCGGGATACACCGAACAGCTCAACCAAGGTCAATATTCATTATCAGTATATGATTGATCACATCCAGCGGCATATTCAACTGTCCCAGCAGGCGGGCAGAAAACAGGCCTACCTGGCTTGTGCCTCCAAAATGCTGCAGGATTGGATTCGCGAGCTTGTTGAGCAGCGGCAATTTGCCCAGGCACAGGACTTGCTGACACGATTTGAACAGTATGTTCCTGTGCGATTCTATCGGGAAATAGTCTGGCGCATCAAACTGCCCTGGGCAGGCAGTGTGGTCGATTGTTATCTAAAATGCAAAGATTGCCTGAAGACCGTTGGCCGCGGGAGAACAATTTAATGGTGATCAGCGTCATCATTCCAGCCTATAATGCCGCCCCTTACCTTGAACGTGCGATACACAGTGTCCTGGTTCAGACCCGGCCGGCAGATGAGATTATTCTGGTGGATGACGGCTCAACCGATAACACGGCTGAAGTTGCAGCCCGATTTGGTGCGAAAGTCAAATTGATTTGTCAGGCCAATGCCGGCGTCAGTGCTGCGCGTAATGCAGGAATCCGCGCCGCCAAAGGCGATTGGATTGCGTTTCTGGATGCCGACGATGAATGGCTTCCGGACCGGCTGCGTCTGCAATGTGAATTGCTGGACCAGCAGAAGGATTTGAGCTGGGTGACAGGCAATTTTCTGTATTGCCGCTGCAGTCAGGGACATCAGACGTATCCGGCACTGGCTGAGACGAAACTGATGAAAGTGATGGAAAGGCTGGGGCCAACAGCTGTATTTGGCTCGTTCTTTGAAGCCTATGCCCTTCAGGCAAACGGAAATACCGATACGATTCTGGTTCGCAAAGATAAACTTTTTGATGCCGGGCTGTTTGTGGAAGGCCAGCGAATCATCGAGGACGAAGATATGTGGATGAAGCTGGGTTACCTGGGATTGCGGCTGGGTTTCATTCCCGAACCGATATCGGTGTATCATATCCAGGTGCCTGAGAGTGCCATGCAGACGATCCCTGATTCAAGCGATGTCGAGGCTTTTTTACAACGCCATTTGGAGCTGGCAAAGAAGACTGGCTGTCCGCAGGGTTATGATTATTGTCTGAAGATGATTTTGGGATATTGGGTATCCAGGCTGCTGACGGCAGGCAAAACCAGGCCGGCGAGGCGATTATTGCGAAAGTATGGTTTCTTGCTGGGATGGTATTGCGCTGTAACGTCCTATATCGGTTCTTATTGTCCGGCGCTGTGGCAATGGAATGAAAAACGAAAACATCCGGTTCGGGAGAGTTAATGGCATCGGTGGACATTATCATCCCGCTCTATAACAAACGGGCAACGATTGAACAGGCCATTCGTTCGGTTCAATCCCAGACGATGACGGACTGGCGATTGATCGTGGTGGATGATGGTTCAACCGATGGCGGAGTCGATATTGTCCGGCGATTGCAGGCCCGGGATTCGCGAATTGAATTGATCCAGCAGCCCAATGCCGGTCCCGGTGCGGCACGGAACGCCGGCATTCGAGCGGCATCGGCGGACTATGTTGCGTTTCTGGATGCCGATGACCAGTGGTATCCTGAGCATTTAAAGACGGCTCTGGAGGCGATGACGCACAATCCTGTTGCCATGGTGGGGACGATGTATTGTCAATGGCCTCGACAGATCAGCAGTCAGAGTCACTGGGTCCACAGAGGCATCCAGCCCGGCGTTTACACTCTCCATGGGGATGAAAACCCCGAATGGGTGGAGAGTTTTATTGTCCTGTTTCATGTGAATACGACATTGATCAAAACCGATATTGCCCGCAGATACGGTTTTTACGAGGCCGGCTGTAAATATGGGGAAGATTTGATATTTTTCGCCAAAGTCATTTTTAATACGGCGTTTATGCTGGTTGGCGGACCGCCCACGGCCCAGTATAATCGACAGCACAGCGAATTGACCGGACATTATGCCTTTGCTTTGCCCCCGATGCTGGTTGATCCGGAGATTCTGCTGGCGGAATGTCCGCCGGAAAAGAGAAATCTGGCCCGACGTGTTCTGGCCCGTTTAGCTCTGCGAACGGCCTATCACAAGGCCAGAAATGGGTATAAAGAGGATGCTCTGAAACTGATTCAATCCCATCCATTGATGAAGGAATTTGTGCCGGCCTGGCGGCAATGTCAATGGGCCGTGCGTTTGAGCTGGATCTTGCCGTATTGGGTTCGTTTCAAATGCTGGCTTGAGCCCAAAGTGCGGTCGATTATCAAATCACAGAGTACTTCAATATCAAGGACTCAATGAATTCAGCGGCCTGAACCATGGAAAACACATATCACATTACAGTTGTGATTCCGGCCTACAATGCCGCCCGTTATATTGAACGAGCGATTCGCAGCGTGCTGGCCCAGACTTATCCGGCCGATGAAGTCATTGTCGTCAATGACGGCTCGATTGACACGACCTCCGAAAAGGTGCGGCAATTTGGCGACCGGATCAAGCTGATTGAACAGACCAACGCCGGGGTCAGCGCCGCCCGAAACGCCGGTATCCAGGCCGCTTCGGGGGAATGGATCGCCTTTCTTGATGCCGATGATGAATGGCTGCCGAATCATCTCGAAAGGCACTGTACCCTCCTGTCGCAGAATCCGTTTCTCGTCTGGAGCACGGGTAATTACCTGACCTGTTCGTGTCTGGAACAGCGGCAGGCGGCATTTGTGACACCGCAGTATGCCAATCGAATACTGGGTTCAAAACCCTATCTTGACGATTATCTGGTCGGCTGCCAAAAAGAGATGGGAGGGTGTTCCGACACCATGGTTATTCAGCGTCGGATTCTGATGGAGGCAGGGCTTTTTGCCGTCGGCGTCGGACGAGGAGAAGACCTGGATTTATGGTGGCGAATTGCCTATCGCCATCCGCAAGTCGGTTTTGTTGCTGAGCCGACGGCCATCTACCATGTTGGAGTTACCGAGAGCAGTACCAAAAAAACAGGTGAGATCACGGAGTTTATAAATCCCCTCCGGCGCCATCTTGAATTATCTCGCCTGGCCGGACGGCAGGAGGCATTTGTACCTGTGGCACAGCACTATCTTCGGCTCTGGATTCGAAGCATGTTGTTCGATGAACGGAGCGGGGATATTCGACGGCTGATAAGCGAATTTCCGCATTTATATTCATTTGGATACAAGGTCTGTATCCATCTGCTGACTCTGTTTCCCAGTCTGACGGCGGCAGGGTGCCGGATGATTTCCAAAGTGGTTCGCACGCTGCATCTTCGCCGAAGGCTTGTAGCACCTCCCCGAAAAATCAAATCCGAAAATTAATGTGTGGACGTGGTGTTGAGAACACGAACATAGACAGACTCCATTTTTTCAATGAATTGATCGGTGGAAAACTGAGATGTAAATGCGTGGGCATTTTCAATAAGCTGTTGACGCAATGAGGGGTTTTGAGTCAGGGTCATAATCTTGGACGTGATTTCAGCAGGTGAAATCTGTTCCAGAATCAGGGCGTTGGAGCCATTTCCGGCAATTTCTCCGAGGCCGTCAACACGGCTGCAGATAAGCGGGATTTTCATACGCATCATTTCAATAGCCGCTAATCCAAAAGACTCAAATCGTGAGGGCATGCATCCAATATCCATTGCATTCAGAATCTCTGCCACATTTGTACGAAATCCAAGGAATCGTATGGCATCATCCAGCCCGGCTTGTTGTGTGCGTTTTTGCAGAGAAGCAAGGATTGATCCGTCGCCGACAAATACCGCTCGATAACGCGGATTCATTTGCAGCAGGGATATCATCGCATCCAGGAGTACATCGACCCCCTTGATGCGTTCCATACGGCCGACGAATCCGATGACAATGTGCTCATCGGTAAAATGCAGGTCGCTGCGAATTTGTTTTCGGATTTCAGGGTTGGGTTTGAATTCATCCAGATCGATGCTGTTATAAATTGTGGACAGCATCGATGGACAGCGGCCGACAATATTGCTGATCCGACAGGCTGCCGCATTGGATACAGCAATAATGGCGGCCGCTCGCCGGTACAAGAAGCGAAACAAAACACGATACAGGTCGTATTGAAATCCCGGCAGCAAAATCGAACCATGTTCATGTACAACGACAGGGATATCGAGGAAAAAAGTGCTGAATAATCCTGCAACAGCGTCTTTGTGAAGATGAGTGTGGATGATATCAATCTTATGTTCACGACAGATACGCAGGATATCCAAAAATTTCCGGGGATCATAATTCCGATACGAATTGGATATCACCCGTGTTGCGATGGAAACAGTCTGATTCCCGGATCGCAGCGGATACACAAAATGTTCAAACTGGTCAGGATTGCTGTGTTTGACGATCCGCTGAAGCACAACCTGTGCCCCGCCCAGGCCGAGACTGCCGATAATGTGAAGAACGCGTATCATGATTTTAGGTTATCCAATATGTCTGATCATCGGCTTCTTGTTTTCTCAATACGTATCACTCATTTAAATCCGTTATGCCGCACCTGAAAACGATCTGTCCTGAGAATTTACTGTGTCTGGGGTTTCTGTTCTGCCAGGCGAATAAATACCGCCTTATATTGCTCGACAATTTTACGGATATCATGATTTTCCTGTGCATATTTCCGTCCGTTTTTGCCGATTTCGACATATCGCTGGCTATCCAACAGAAATGCCAGCCCGGTTTTCATTTTGTCCATATCTCCCCGGCAGCATAACCCGCAATTGTACCGCGTCAAAAACTCATCCGGGTTGACCGCAAACGATAAAATCGCCGTTCCTGCCGCCGCAGCCTGAACAAACGTATTGGGAAAACCTTCGGAGTCAGAGGTGTTAACAAGCACTTTTGCATTTTGAAAATACATGCCGATTTCGTCGAAATTGACGCGTTCCAGAAAGGTGAGATTTGAAATCTGCTGTGCCTGGTGTTTTAGTGTTGAATACGAGAGGTCTTGAGTTGCAGGCGGGCAAATCATCACACATTGCTGGTCGGGAAAATGACGGGCCAATTCAAGAAAACGATAAGGGCCTTTGATTCCATCGCTTCGCCCAACCCATAAAATACTTGTTTTATTCTGGTTCTCTATCCGCGGCAGAGGCAGGCCGTTGGGTATCTGTACCGAATCAATATTTAAAGAGGCCTTCAAGCCGGCCTGATCCTGTTGATTTTGGGAGACTACCATCCTGGCATTCCGCAGTCCCCAGGCGAAGGATTTCCCAACCCAGTAATGGTCTTTTATATACTGACCATTTGTTTCCAGCATACTGGCAGTACGATAGACGAAGCTTTTCCGATATAGCTTGCAAAAGCCTGCTGTCAGTGCCACCCCAGGAGAAGCAGATTCAAGAACATAGATATCTGCATTGATTTTTTTCATCGCTTGCCAGAGTGTCCACGCGCCCACCAGTGGATTTTGATGGACTTTCAAGCTCTTAAGAACGTGGATATTCCGGAGATACTGTTCGGTCGGCTGGCCATAATCCGCTGTAATAAAATGAACTCCAAATTCGCTGTCTTTGGCCAATTCTGTTCCCAGCAGATATAAATCCACCTCGGCACCGCCGAAGGTGGCCGGACAGGAAGGATCCAGCAGCGGGTATGCTTTGGGACAGACAAAGCATACATGAATTCTGGTTTTATTGGTCGTTTGTTTCATAGGGCCTGCCATGATCATACACCATAAGCTACTTCCTGCCGCAGTGTACCGTATGCCACCATGCGTTGAAAACAAAAATCAGCCACAGCCGGCGGGCGTGGTCTTTCCGGCGGTTCAAATGTTCTGTAAGTAATTGGCAGACATGATCATACCGCACAAAGCCATGCTCATAATAAGCCCGGTTCCGGAGATACTCTGCCAACAACTCGGACTGCCTGAGCCATCCGGAAATCGGGACGGTGAAGCCTCTTTTTTTACGGTGAATAATTGCCGCCGGCAGCAGCTCTGCTGCTATCTGTTTGAGGAGCCATTTGGTCCTGAAATACCGTATTTTGTACGCATCCGGAAGCGACAGCACCATTGGCACGAGCCGATAATCCAGAAACGGTACCCGTACCTCCAGCGAATACATCATCGATGCCAAATCCACCTTTTTCAGGATATCTTCGGGCAAATACCCCGCAAAATCATTCAACTGCATCCCCGTCAGATCCCTGCGTCCGGCAGGATGGATAAACGCATCGGCCCTGACAAACTGGTGCCCCAAAAGTCTTTCCCGGTCACGATCGGTAAATGTCGCCATCCAATTCAGATGTCGCCACTCCGGATTGTCGTGATAATCCTCGACAAATTTCTGTATTTTGAATGCCAGATGAAGTTTTTTATCCGATGGCGGCAGCAGGTTGACCAGAGGTCGGCTCAGCCGAACTGCTCCGGCCGGGACATACTGTGCAAGCTGCCAGGCCTTATACGAATCATATCCCCCGAAGACCTCATCCCCAGCATCGCCGGAAAGAGACACCGTTACCGACTTGCGGGTCATCTGCGACAGCAGTGCCGTCGGCAGCAGCGAAGCATCTCCCAGCGGTTCATCCATACAGCTGATGACATGCTTAATGAACGGTTCGTCAATGGCTAAGTATTCAACGTGGTGCTGTGTCTGGATATACTCAGCGACTTGTTTGGAGAACGGTACTTCATCGTACGATTCATCCCGGAAGCCGATTGAAAACGTCTGAAAGTTCTGGCGCTGTCGGGCGATAATGGCGGAGATAACCGACGAATCCACCCCCCCCGACAGAAAACTGCCCACCGGTACATCCGCAACCAATCGTCTGCGGACCGCGTCCGGAAGAATGCTTTTTATCGCCTCCAGCCGTTCTGAAAGGCCCAGTTGGCGGCATGTTTCCACTCGCTCGGGTAAATCGAAATAGGTGCTTGTGTGCAGTTGCCGAGTCTGCAGATCAAAGATCAGATTTTCTGCTGGTTTCAGTTTATAACACTGCTGATAAATCGTTCGATCGGAACCTATGTATTTCTGATAAAAGAAATAATTGACGGCTGTCGTATCGATTGTCAGAGATTTCACCAGCGGCCGAATGGCCTTCAGTTCCGAAGCAAAAATAAACCGGCTTCCATCAAAATAATAATACAGCGGCTTGACGCCGAACCGGTCGCGGGACAGCAGCAGTATTTTTTTTTGTGCATCATAAATGCAGAATGCCCACATACCGTTAAAGCGATTGACGCAATCGGCCCCCCAGTGATGATACGCCAGCAGGATGACCTCCGTGTCGGTGCCCGAATGGAACCGGTACCCCGCCGATTCGAGTTCCTTCCGCAATTCCAGATAATTATAGACTTCGCCATTGTAAACAATCTGGAGATGCTCAAACTGCATGGGCTGATGGCCGCGCGGGGATGTGTCGATAATTGACAGCCGCCGATGACCGAGACTGACCCGCTCATCGCAATAAAACCCGGCATCATCAGGCCCGCGATG
The DNA here is from genome assembly GCF_050689095.1 of Anaeroglomus insulsum. Classification (NCBI taxonomy): domain Bacteria; kingdom Pseudomonadati; phylum Planctomycetota; class Phycisphaerae; order Sedimentisphaerales; family Anaerohalosphaeraceae; genus Anaeroglomus; species Anaeroglomus insulsum. Next base: position 43,616 of record NZ_JBOGCL010000012.1, on the reverse strand, counting down.
TCGGATGGCATCGGTCATCTGCCTGATCTGCTCAGGATGATTCCAGTTAAAGCCGGCGATCCCGCACATTCAGTGAATCCCCCTGGCTGTACCCTGTCGCTGATGGATAAGCCGCTGATACTGTTCGATATAGCTGTCGGCCACTGCCGACCAGGAAAAGTGTTCGGCAGTCTTGCGGCCCGCATGGGCCATCGCCCGATAGGTTTCTGTGTCCGAGGTAATGGTCTTTATCGCTGCTGCAAAGCCCTCCATATCCGGATAATTGATGATGATGCCGTTTTCACCAATCAGTTCTTCCACCCCTTCGCAGGCGGTCGTAACCACCGGCAGGCCCGAGGCAATCGCCTCCAGCATGGCATTGCTCATCCCCTCGTGTTCGCTGGCCATTACAAAGATATCGTTTGCCCGGTACAGCTCAGGCATTTGATCGCGTGGTACCAGGCCCTTGAAAATGACCCGCTCGGATAAATTCATGGCTGCCGCCTTGTGCTGCAGTGGACCAAGCAGGTTGCCTTGTCCCACGACATTAAGCTGGATATCCAGCCCCTGCTTGACGGCATATCCCACCGCATCCATCAGCCAGTCAATGCGTTTGCGGCTGATCAGACGTCCCACGCTGAGCAGGTTCACCGGCCTGCCGGGCAGGGGATTGGGTCTTGGATGATACTGATGAATATCTACCCCGTTGGGGATGTTGGCAATGTCCAGTTCCGGCATAAACTGCCTGGCCAGATCACGCAGCCCGGTGCTGTTGGCCGCAATCAGGGAAGCCTTTTTCCATATCCTGCGAAATAACCCCCCCAGCAGGATATAATCCAGTCCGAGCCGCACATTGTAGCCGGGCACGTCAGAACCACGCAGCGAAAGAATATACGGAATACGGTCGGCGGTCTGGTAGCACAGCCAGCCGGTAGGGAAAGCAAAAAAAGCATGAACTAAATCATACGGGTTTTCATCCAGCAGCCGCAGGTACTGTCGTCGTGACTTGAAAAGCCATTCGATGACCTCCAGCTTGCGCCAATAATGCGGATTGGTTTTGTGAATGCCGATTTTGAAAATGCGAATGGAAGGTGCGAACTGTTCCTGAATGAATCCTGCCTGGCAGCTGCTGGTCAGCACATCAACCTGCAAATCCCCTCGGCGTGCATATTCGCCCAGCAGACAGTGATGGGCATGACCCGCGCCGCCGCCGATCGGCGGAAATTCATAATTCAGCATCAAAATCTTCATGGTTTTTCTGCCGACGGCTTGCGCTCAAATAAAACATGCATATTGCCGTAAACCCCGATGACCTTATAGTGCCCCATCACATAGTCCCGCAGAGGCTTCATGGCTTCAAATCGCAGGTATTCCTCCGGCGAAATAGCGGCATACTGTTGTTTTAAAAAGGCCGAAAACGAGGCTTCAAACCGTTGTACCGTCTGCGGGTCTGTGGATAGAAATCCCGGATAGCCCCCCGCCAATTCTTTGGGGGCCTGGGGCCATAATTCCAGCGGCGGGACTTTCCAGGGGAATTCGCGTTTGCGCGTATCCACGATAAACCGCGGCGGATTTTTCTCAAACGCGTTCACAAGTTCTTTGACTTCGTTTTCCAGCATCTGAGGCGTATAGATATGCATATGCGATTCAAATGCCTTGGGCGATGAGCTGAGCCGTCCGGCCTTGACGTAAATCCCCGGATACCAGCCCCAGACATAAATCGTGTCCTGCGGGGTGGTGTGAGCCTTGATATAGTCGGCCAGCGTTTCCCACGCCTGAATCGCTCTGCCCTGCCGACGGGCTTTGGTTTCGTTCCAGAGCTGAGCATAGCCGCGCGAGGGGGTGCTGTACGGTTCTCCCGAAAACGGGCTGTGGGTAATTCCCGCAAAGATGGGAAAGGCCATAAAAACAAAGACCAGCCCCGCCGCCGGACAGAGGCATCTCCCCAGCAGACTGCTTGCCGGGTTCCAGTTGATCATACAGCGCCAGACGGCGTATCCACCCAGCGTTGCTGCGGAAGCACATAACGGCAGATAATACTGCTCATAGGAGCGAGGACTAATCCAGACAAAGGCCATATCCAGTATCCACCAGACCGCCAAAAACCACACCAGCCAGTCCTGCGGTGCCAGCGGCATTCGACTGTGATGTTTGCGCCATCGCAGCAGGAGCCGTGCAGTCGCTGTGCCGACCGACAGCAGAGCCAGGGTAATCGGCAGTTTCAGCTCTTTATAATACCGCAGCACCATAGGGGCCTGTTCCTTAAGCCCCATATATTGCCGGCTGCCGGTCAAATAAATATCATTGGTGCCCAGAGTTTTCCAAAGTTTACGGCTGAAAGACTGAGCTTGAGTAGCAGCCCAATAGGGTACGCCGATGGGGGGGGTGGCTTTGAGATACTCGGCAAGATCATGGAGTCTTTGGGTGCCCCGATACGGCCATGACCGGACCAGGACCAGCGTCATGCACAGAACATACATCAGGCATATCGCAGCCAGACCCGATTTCCAATAATGTGCCGGAACCGTTTTGATTTTTGAGATCAGTTGATACTTCTGCCAGGTCGTCCACATCATCTTTCCTGCCAGAATGAGGCCTGCGGTGACGATGGCCAGTTGAATCAGCAGTACGGGTGTGGTCTTGAGAATCTGTACGGTATGGGGTGCGGATTTCTGGTATAAGAACACGACCAGGGGACACAGCCCGAGAATCGCTCCGCCTGCCAGAAGAAGAAGTCTGGTTGCCAGTTGATCAAGGCTTTGATATCGGAATACGGTGATCAGTACGACGAAAAATCCTGCCGCGGTGATAATCGAAAGACCGGTTGGCTTGAAATAAAAGGGCCAGACTATAAAAGCTCCGGCTGCCGCCCACAGCCAGGGTTTTCGGGTTTGGACCGCCAGCATCAGACAGCAGGCAGCCAGGACCATAAAGGCGATCATATATTGTTCTTTGACGTTGCCGTATTTGGCAATCAATGGGGCTGACAGATAAATGGAGGCGACCGCTGTTGAAAGCTGTGCGGCGATTTTGCCAAAACATCTGCGTGCCGTAAAGAACAGAAGTCCTAACGCCCCCAGCTGCAGCAGCATTTGGATGATTTCCGGCCCCAGCTCACGGAAGCCAAACAGAGCGACACCGAGATAATTGACCAGCAGCGTTGCCGGTTGGGCGGAGATGATTTCATCCCCCCAGATTGTGGCTCCCTGATAAATATGCCACGCCGAGTAGGTATATGCTCCCCCGTCATAGGGATCAGGCTGATTGAATTCAAAGTACTTGCCCAAGCAGAACGGAATTCCTGCCAGCAGCAGGACTGCAGCCAGTTCCACAGTCCAAATCGGAAATCGCTTGGAGCCGGGTAACATCGATTCAGAGTGCTGGACGGGCTGTCTTGCTTTGCGCCGACTCATAGACATTCCTGTGTAAAAAAGGCGTTATATTTCTTCCTCTCGCTGCGGCGTTGACCCATATATCTTGTCGATGATATAGGTGGGGCGGTCCTGGGATTCATGATAGGTTCGTACAAGGATCTCGGCCAGCAGTCCCATCAGGACAAACTGGACTGATGTGGTTATCAAAATCAGCGACACAATCAGCAGCGGATTCCGATTCATGGACAGATGTTCGGGGGAGATATATTTATAGTATAAGACCCCAAGAAATCCCACAAGGGAACCTGCAAAACAAACTCCGCCTAATCCTCCGAATACATAAATCGGCTTGGTCGAGAACGAGGACAAAAATTTAATCGTGATCAGGTCCAGTATTACTTTAAAAGTGCGATTCAGCCCATATTTGGTTTTACCGTGGGTCCGGGGGCGATGGTTAACCGGCATTTCCGTCACGTTCTCGCCACCCCAGCTTGCCAGGGCGGGGATAAACCGATGCATTTCCCCATACAGCCGAATCGGGGCCAGGGATTCAGCCCGATAAGCCTTGAGAGTACAGCCGTAATCATGCAGCTTGACACCGGTGATTTTGCCTATCAGCCAGTTGGCGATTCGGGATGGCAGCGTCCGGGTCATCGGATTATCCTGCCGGTCTTTCCGCCAGCCGCTGACAATGTCATACCCTTCGTTCAGTTTGCTGACCAGGGCGGGAATGTCAGCCGGGTCATTTTGGCCGTCCCCGTCCAGCGGAACAACGATATTTCCCCTGGCATATTTAAAACCGGCACTTAATGCCGCAGTTTGACCAAAATTTCTGCGAAAGCGAATCACACGGGTATTAGGGTCTTTTTGGGCGATATCAATCAGGCGAGACAGACTGTTATCGGAGCTGCCATCATCGATATAAATAATTTCATAGCTGAACCGCCCCTTAAGAACCTGCGTAATTTCAGAATGAAGGGGGCCGATGTTGTCCGCCTCGTTAAATACGGGTATCACTATTGATATCAGGGTTTTGCCTGATTCTGTCATCAAAAAACTCCGCTAAAAAAACGTCATAAAGTACGGCAATGATTTTACTTAGATATCAGGTTCTTGTAAAGTTCTATCCGGTTAAGAACCGAAAACAAAGTTGTTTATCTTTTATAATATGCTACAGTATATAACTTGTTTATCGACAAAAAAGGGATATTAAAAAATGTTTTTTGTGAGGACCAAAACAATGATTATGGCACAACGTTTGGTTTCAGTTTGGACAATCCTGATAATGGTTTCTGGTTTGGTGCTGACAGGTTGTCAAAAGGAAACGGCGTCGGCTGCGGTTACACCATCTCAACCAGCCACTGTTCAAGCAGCAGACACTCCGGGCAAGGTTGATAAACCGACTCCTAATACTCTTACTCCAGAGCTTCAGCCTGCAGCGACGTCGGCAGAGGCACCTTCAATACAAATCGAAAAAGCCGAGTATGATTTTGGAGTGATTGGGCCCGAAACGTATAACAAATGTCAGTATAAGTTTTCAAATACCGGCAAAGGTGTATTGAAGATAGACCATATCCAAAGCACGTGCGGCTGTACGGTCCCCGAACTGACTAAAAAAGAATATGCTCCGGGTGAGAATGGTGTGATTGACGTTACTTTTCATTCCCCATCTTATTCCGGCCCGACTTCAAAACATTTGTATATTGTCAGTAATGACCCTGTAAACCCACGGGCAGAGTTGGTTATCAAGGCTACGGTAGAGGTAAAAGTGGTTGTCGATCCGAATCGGATTGAATTGTATCTCAACAAAGACAACGCTGGAATTCCACAAATCAAGGTCAAATGCCTCGACAATGTGCCGTTTGCCATAACCAGTTTCACCTCAAATGGACAGGCCATATCGGCTGAATTCGACTCCAGAAAGAAAGCGACAGAGCATGTTCTTTCTCCGAAAGTGGATATTTCCAAGCTCCAGGAGCTTACCACAGGGGTTATTCAAATTGGCGTGGATCACCCCCAGGCCAAACAAGTCTTGATCAGCTATACCGCCTTGCCGGCCTTTGAGCTCCGTCCGCCGCGAATTGTGCTGCAGAATGCCGAACCCGGCGTCGCCATCACACGTGAGGTCTGGATTGTTAATAATTATGGTCAACCCTTTGAAATCGAAAGCATCCAATCGCGAAGCGGATATATGAAGGTCCTCAATCAGAAGAAAGATGATAAAGATAATTTAGGTCTCGAAATTGAGATCACACCGCCTAAACAGGAAGGTCCTGTTCGCCGATATATTACCGACGAATTGAATATTAAGATCAAAAATGGACCGACTTTGACGGTTCGCTGCAGTGGGTGGTTTAAACTCTGAGAATGCTTCCGGGATGAATAATCCGAAATGGAACCTTCTGAGCTGACAACTGTCTAATTGAGATAGCGAGGCAGTCAAGGAATTGCCATAAAAGAAGGTAACTTTCGGGGTAACAATATGTTACGAACATTACGCATAACCAGTTTCATCAGTGTGATCGCGGCGGTGGGGGCGGTGGTGTTTGTGATGATTTTTGGCTGGCGGCAAAACGCCGAGGTCCAGGCTTTTCTGGAACAGCCGTCGATTGTCGAACAGATGAAAAAGACCGCTAACAATACCACTGCCCAGAAAGTGGATGCGGTTTCTCCGTTAGTGACACAGGCCGCGGCATTTGCCCTGCGGATTGATCCGCCTCCGCCGCCCCCTCCGCCTCCACAGCCCAAAGCGGTTGTTGAAACCCCTCAGCCTCCGGCCCAGCCGCCGGTAACACCCCAAGGGGCAGGAATTACTCCGCCGCCGAAGACCGTCAAATTTGATTTGGTAGCGACTGCCAAATACAAAAGTCATCCTGAAAAGTCTCTGGCTTTGCTGAATATGGTGTCGGAAGGCTACAAATGGTATCGTCAGGGTGAGACGGTCGGGCGATTTACGATTCATGAGGTTAAAGAGGGCAGTATTGTTCTCTATCAAGATGGTAAAAAAGATACAGAATTATTTGTTCCCCCCCCGACACCTGTCAAGTCGCTGCTAAAAGCTGACCAGAAAGCAACGACTGTCGCAAGAGGGCCGTCTTCGGTTTCTGAACAGCCGGCGGCGGGAGCGGCCCAGCCTGCAACAAGCCAGCCGGCAGCAGGAGCAGGGCCGGTTTTATCGGACGCAGGCAGCAGGGATTCAACAGGCACCGTGCGTATAACGCATACGGCCAGCCCGACTCCAACCTCTGTTGTTCCCATCCGTCAACCCCGACAGCCTGAGCCAGAGCCGACCATTGAAGACAGAAAACAATCCTTGAATGAAAGTATTGCCGGAATCAAACAATTGATGGGAGAAGCTCGGGAAGGCCAGACGGAGGCTGAACGCCAGGAGGAAAACAAGGCCTGGATTGAACTGTTGAAAATCCTGGAACAGGAAAAAGTCAACCTTGAAAAAGAAGCCGCTGCAGAAGCCAGCAAGCCGGCTGATTCTGCTCAAAGCAAGGCCAAGTAAATCCGGAAACGACGAGGTGAGGTAAAAAAGCGAAAAAGCCATAGAAAATCGTTGCAAATAAGGATAGATGCTTCGGTTTTTTGACGAAAAATAATGATGCGAGACGAGTGTTTCGCAGGGACGAAAGGACTCGGTTATAAAAGCCGGAACCAGCCGGCTTCTTTTTTGTCTATTAAGGATAGCTCTAATAGGAAAGAATCGGCCTCAAGAAGCACAAGAGGGATTCAACCGAAGTGTGATGGCAGCAGAATTAAGGACCTGTAAAGCCCTTTATGATATAGGGCAAGGATCAACCCTGGAGTGGTATATGGTTTTGAAAAAAGGTTTATGGATGCAGTCGAAACGGAGATCGATAGCGGGGATTCTGGTTGTACTGGCAGGGATGGTGCTTTTGTCGGTCCTGCCGACGAATGTGCGGGGGGAGTCTGCTCTTCGCAGCCGGGTCTATGGGTTCCGCAACACAGACAACACCCGGGCTGTCCAATTGGTGAATCAGCTTGGCATCAATGTTACGATGGATGTCCACTCGCCGTCGGTGGTGGTATTGACCAGCGATGATGCGGCTGAGCTGAGTCGGGCTTACAATCTGATGGAAGTGTTAGACCGTAAAGAACCGGTTGAGATGAAAGTCCTTGCCCAGATTCCCGAACAAGAGTCCAAAGCCCTGCTGAACCAGCTTCAGAGCAAGCTCAAGAAGCTGCTGCCGGGGACATTGCTTGATCCGCCTGCCAAAGGAGGCAGTACCAAGCCTGTCATTATCGATATATATAAAGGCCAGCTTCTGGCCATGGCGCCTGCCGCTGAGATGGCCCAGGTGGAGGCCGCCTGGCAAGCCCAGCAAGCTCAGTATCCGACGATCAGCGCCACACCGCCGGCTGCCATTGCAACGGAGCCAGTGAAAGCCGCAGAGCCGAATCAGCCCGTTGAAGTCCCGGTTACACCCGTGTCGCGTCCGGCAGAGCCCAATGCGGTGTTGTCTGAACCCCAGCCGTCGGATAATCAAATGCCGCAGACAGAGAACCAGGAGCCAGAAGGCGACGAGTCTGATCTGGCCGTTACTCCTATTCCCATGGCGGGGCAGTCAACTCTGATCCCGGTGGATGCCAATGACCTTGAGCCGGCTGAGGATGAAGATGATGCGGCATTGAAAAAGATTGTTGAGCAATTGATGAAACAAGCGGCTGAAGAGGAAAAAAAAGCAGCTGACGCGGAAGCGGCCGCTGTGAAATCCCAGCAGCCGGAGTCCTCCAAGCAGCCAGAACCCACCCCGAAGAAAATCGAGACCGCCGTTGCCGACAAAGCTGCTGATACTGCCGCCGAGCAGTCCGTTTCGACTCCGCCGGCGATTTCCAAAGAAGAGGAGGAACTGGAGCTGACCATTACGCTGCCGGAAAAGGTGGAAATCAAACAGCTCCTGGAGCTGGTGGGCAAGCAGCTGGGATTGAATTATATGTATGATGACACCCAGGTACGCGGCGAAGTGATGCTCAAGATTCATGACGGCAGAATCAAAGTCCGGGACTGTTATGCCCTGCTGGAGTCTGTCCTGCGGTACAGGGGGTTTGTGATGACCCGTCGCGGCAATCTTGTGACGATTCTGCCGGTGGCACAGATGCCGCAGTTCGGCGACCCCAAGATCCGCAGGGAAGATGAACCGATCGAGCGAGGGGATGTGATTATCAGCAGTGTCTTTGAGCTCAAACATATCAATGTCAACAATGCCAACAATATTCTTCGGCAGATGAATCTCGGTGTGGCCAATCCGCCTCCGATCCTGATTGCGGAAACCAATACAATGATCATTACGGACTATGCCTATCGGATGGATAAAATTGCTGAGGTTTTGCGGCTGATTGATGTGCCGGGTAGGCCGAAGAAATTTATGCATCGTCAGCTTCAATATATGCAGGCTGGCGAGCTGATTCCGCGGCTTCAAAAGCTGGCCTCTCAGCTTCAGAACCTGAACATAACCGTCGGCACCAGCCCGGCTGCGACTGTTCCGACGGTTCGGCCGGCAGTGGTGCCCGGCCAGCCGACTCAGCCTGGCCAGCCGGTACAGCCGCAGCCTGTGCCGCAGGCGGTGACCACCAGCGGCTCAAGTGAGAATACCGTTTATCTGGATGCAGATGAGCGAACCAATCGAGTCCTGATGATCGGCAATGACGAACAGCTTAAAATGGTCGAAAACCTGATCGACAGTCTTGATGTCAAACAGTATAACCTGCGGCGGGTCAAGGAATATGAGATTAAAAATGTCGATGCTGCCGAGGTGATTAATGTGCTCAATGAACTGGGGCTGGCCAAAGTCAGCGTCAGCAAGCAGTCTTCGCAGCAGGCGACCGGCATCAGCCGGCCCACGGTACCGGGCCAGCCGGTGCAGCAGGTGGTCCCTCAGGCCGCTACCCAGCAGACCACCACGGGGGCGGATCAGCCGTTTATTTCCATTCGTCCCAACACCAATTCGCTGCTGGTCAATGCGACGGCTGAACAGCACGAAGATATTGAGCTGGTCATCAAGCATATCGACGTCGAGCAGAAAGACCAGCGTACCATCCGGGAGTATGAAATTCAGAATGTCGATGCGATGGAAATCGTCAGTACTCTGGGTGATCTGGGGATCATCTCCAAGGACTCTGTGTCTTCCATAACCAGTTCCAAAGGTTCGATGTACGGCAGCAGTTCCACGTCGCGAATGAGTTCTTCGTATGGAGCTACCAGCGGCACTTCCCGCACGATACCGGGGCAAATGACCCAGCCGGGTGTTCAGCAGCCCGGCCAGGAACAGACGGCATTTCTGAGTTTGCCGACAGCTGAGGGCGGCACGGTCAGAGAATTGGTGACTTCTGAACCGCAGATTTCGATCCTTGAATCCACCAATTCACTGCTGATTCATGCCACGCCGCGTCAGCATGCGGCGGTCTCACTGGTGATTTCCCATGTGGACCGGATTCTGGAACAGGTGACCACGCCCTATGTGGTCTATCAACTGGAAAACCAGAAGCCCGACGAGCTGGTTGCGACGCTTGAGGATTTGATTTCCGAAACCCAGGAACGAGCCGCAAGGACGACGGCGACCAGTTCTCCGGATGCCAAGATTCAGACCGCACAGACCTCCAGCCCTTCGCCGAGTCTGCCGAATTTGCAGGGCGAACGTATTCGCATTATTGCGGATAAAGCCTCCAATTCGCTGATTGTCTATGCCAATAAGAAAAATCAGCTCTGGATATCGGAGTTAATCAAGGAACTGGATGCCTATCGTCCCCAGGTGCTGCTGGATTGCACGCTGGTGGAGATTACCAAGGATGATCAGTTTACGATGGATTTGGATGTCATCTCCAAGAAATATGGTCTTACGACGCCGTTTAAACAACTGACCAATCCGATTACCGGTACCAAAGCGGTGACCAATACGGGCGGCACCGCACTGGAAGGTACGTTCAGTTCCGGCTCTGAAACCAATCCGTTTACAGCGTTTTATGGAGATAACAATATCCAGGCCCTTTTAACCCTGATGGACAAGAAGAATTACGGTCGGGTTCTGGCGCGTCCGTCGATCTTAGTCAAAGATAATGAAGAGGGCGTTATTAAATCGGAGAAAGTCACTTATGTGGCGGAACAAAAAAGCTCGGTGATTACCGGGGAAGGGGGGCAGCTTTCTGAGAGTACGGATGTGTCCTTCAAAGACTATACGGCCGGCATCACCCTGACGATCACGCCGCACATTTCTTCGGAAAAAATCATGCAGCTTGAAATTGAGCTGGATCGAACGGACTTTATTCCCGGAGAGTCGACGACCAAGATAGGCAATACGGAATACCCCAAACCTCTGGATACCACCAGCAGTAATGTCAAGACATGGTCGATTGTGCCATCGGGAGCAACGATTATTCTGGGTGGGATTGAAACTGTCACGCAGAATAAAACCAATACCAAGATTCCTATTCTGGGAGATATTCCTCTGGTTGGTCTTTTGTTCCGCGGCATCAATCAGACGGACAATCAGTCCAAGCTGTATATATTTGTCAAGGCCAATATTGTCAAACCGGGCGACGAACTGACGGGAATGTCTGATATTGAGCGGATTTCGCAGAAAAAACGCAGGGCGTTTGAAGAAGATGAATCCCGATTCCAGGGACTGGATGCTCTGCCTGGTTTCAAACCGAATCCGATGTATCCCGGCAAAGTGCTGGAAGACGACGAATACATTGAACATCTCAAGCAAAAGCAGGCCGATTCGCCGAGCCATTCAGTGACGGTGGAGGTTCGATAACAACCGACTTCAATGACTCGATACAAGATCCCAGAGAAACCATGAAAGAACTGCTGATACAAACCGCCCAACAGACCGGCATCCTGGATGCGGGGGCACTGAAGCGTTATTTCGACGAGCATGCCGAAGACAAGCGGCGGGTCGATCAGCTTCTGCTGATGGCCCCCAGCTTTACCGAGGATGCGGTTCTGAAGCTGTTTGCTGCGGCCCTGAAGATGGACTATATCGACGAAATTCACGGCAGCGATGTCCCCAAGTCGTTTGTCGAGGCGGTGCCTGCCACCTATGCCCAGCATCATTATCTGATTGGCCTGGAACGGCCCGAGGATCATGGTTCTCTGACGGTGGTCGTGTCGTCACCGCTGGCGGTGGCGATTGTGGATAATGTGTCCAAGATGCTGGCCCGGCCGGTGCGGACGGCGCTGGCAACGCGGGCCGCGATTACGGCGGCGATCGATATTGCCTACGAACAGAAAAATACGGTCATCGAGGAAGTTGCCGAGGAGCTGGACCAGCAGAATCTTGACCAGTTGGTCGATGAAGCCCAGAGCAGCGACGACCTGCTGGACGTGGTCAACCGCCCGCCGGTGATTCGCCTGGTCAATGATATTCTGTTTCGTGCCCTGCAGATGCGGGCCAGCGATATTCACATTCACCCTTACGAAACCAAAATTCAGGTGCGGTATCGTGTGGATGGCATTTTGTATGACACCTTGTCGCTGAACCGCAACGTTCTGTCGCTGATTATCTCGCGTATCAAGGTGATGGCCGGGATGGATATTGCCGAACGACGTATGCCGCAGGATGGCCGGTGCAGCGTGCGTGTCGGTCAGCGTGAAATCGACCTGCGTGTCAGTACCGTGCCGACCAGCTATGGTGAACGGGCGGTGCTGCGTATTCTGGATAAAAGCACGGGCGTTTTGTCGCTGGAGGAACTGGGCTTCTGGGAAGAAGACCGCGAAGTCTTTGACCGGATGATTAACCGTTCGCATGGTGTGATTTTTGTGACCGGGCCGACCGGCAGCGGGAAAAGTACGACACTGTATGCCTGTCTGAACCGGATTGATTCCAAGGTCAAGAATATCATGACCGTCGAAGATCCGATTGAATACCAGCTTGAAGGCATCAGTCAGATGCAGGTATCCAGCAAGAAAGGCATGACCTTTGTCAATTCGCTGCGGCATATCCTGCGTCAGGACCCGGATGTCATCATGGTTGGTGAAGTCCGTGACCGGGAAACTGCGGCCATGGCAATTCAGTCGTCGCTGACAGGCCACCTTGTATTTTCGACGCTTCATACCAACGATGCGGCCGGTGCAGTCAGCCGTTTGCTGGATTTTGGCGTCGAGCCGTACCTGGTCAGTTCGTCTTTGATTTGTGTGCTGGCTCAGCGTCTGGTCCGGCGGATTTGTCCGGACTGCAAGCAGGCCTATGTTCCGCCGCTGCACGAGCTACGGGAATTGGGAATTGCCGAAAACGCCGATGGAACGCATTTTTATACCGGAGCAGGCTGTGCCAAGTGTTTTGAGACGGGCTATCGCGGGCGAACCGGAATCTATGAACTGATGACGGTGACCGAAGAAATTCGCGAGATGATTTATCAGCGACAAAGTGCCGGAGCCATCAAGAAAAAGGCCCTTGAGCAGGGGATGCAGACCCTGCGCATGGATGGTGCCCGCAAGGTGCTGTCCGGCACGACTACGATTGCTGAAGTGTTGCGCGTGACACAGGCGGACGCGGGATAGAGAGTTTAAATTGTACATTTGAAATTGTAAAATGAACAAAAATGAATTGAAATTCCGAACAGGCCAGTTTGCACATCGCTGTGTGAAATTGGCAATATCTCTACCCAATTCAATATACAATATACAATATACAATATAAAATGCCCAGATTCAGTTACATTGCCATTAACTCCGCCAAAAAGACCGACAAAGGCATCATTACGGCTGAAAGCGCCTTTGCGGCCCGCAAGCATCTTCGAGCCAAGGGGCTGCACCCTACCGATATTCGGGAGGTGGCGGCCAGCGAAGCGAGACGCCGGTTTTCGCTGTTCGGCAAAAGTGCCCGCGGAGCGGTGACGGCATTTACCAAGGAACTGTCCACCATGCTGTCGGCGGGGATCAAACTGACTGACGCATTGACGGTACTGATTACCCAGATTGGCGACAATGGATTGCGGGTTGCCGTGACTGACATTCGTGATCGGGTTGTCACCGGCGAATCTTTTGCCGAAACGCTGACCGAGTATGGGCAGTATTTCGATGTGATTTATGTCAGTATGATGCGGGTTGGCGAGGTGACCGGGACGCTTGATAAAAGTCTGGCCACTACGGCTGCGTTTATGGAAAAACGTCAGCGTCTGGAGGCCAAGATGACGACGGCGATGATTTATCCGGCCCTGTTGATTGTTGGTTCGATCGGGGCTGTGCTGATTATCACCATCAAAGTGATTCCGATTATTGCCGAACAGATATCGAAAACCGGACAGGATTTGCCCTGGATTACCAAGGCCCTGGTTTCCACCTCGGAAATTTTGACCAGCTGGTGGGTGGTCCCGATTCTGGCGGGTTTGTTTGGTATCGGCTGGGGATATAAGAAGATAATGAAGACCGCCAAAGGGTCTTATGTACGGGATAAATTGCTTTTGAGTCTGCCGGGGATTGGGCCGCTGGTCAAACAGCGGATAGTGTCTCGTTTCGCATCGACTCTGGCGACATTGCTGGGGGCGGGTTTGTCGATGGCCGAGAGCCTGCGGGTGGTTTCGCAGGTGACTGGCAACCAGATTATGAACGACGCGGTCAAGCAGGCCCGCGACCGGATTCTGGCTGGTGCGGATATTGCCACCCCCCTGCGCGACAGCGGGGTGATTGACCCGTCGGTGGCTCATATGGTGGCTGTCGGCGAAAAAAGCGGCGAACTGGAACAGATGCTCAAGATTATCAGTGAGAATCTGGATGCCTCCAGTGACCTGGTCATTGAGCGGCTCAGTGCGGCTATTGAGCCGGTGATTATTGTGGTGATGGCGCTGATTATTGGCGTCATTGCCTATGCGACGATGATGCCGCTGATTAAATTCTCGGCAGGACAATTTTAATGGATGATTATCGATGGATGATTCTTGATTTGCACTTGTCAATCTGCAATCCAAAAAATCATCAATACAGAAATGAGGTGACTATGAAAAGTAAAACATGGAATCGGAGGTCTCACGGATTTACGCTGGTGGAGGTGATGGCAGTCATTGTCATCATCGGTCTTTTGGCGGCAGTTGCGGCTCGCAATTTTATTGGACGCATCGAGGTGGGCAAGGTGACCACAACCAAAGCATCCTTAAAAGTGCTTCATCAGGCTGTGGTGGATTTTAAAATGGATACAGGTCGATATCCCACTGAAGAAGCCGGGCTGATTGAGCTGATTGAAAAGCCCACGGATGTCGAGGGCTGGGCGCCGGATGGTTATCTGGAAAGCACGACATTGCCGAAAGACGGCTGGAAGAACGACTTTGTCTATCAATTAAACCCCGAAAGTGGCAAGCCTTTTGTGATTATCAGCTATGGCGCCGATGGCAAGGAAGGCGGCGAAGGCTATGATGCTGACTTGTACAGCACCGATACGAATTAATTCGCGATGGCGATATCGTTGTGCTGCGGGATTGGTTCTGGTTGAGCTGCTTGTCGGATTGGCACTGATTGGTTTGATTCTGTCGATTGCCACGATAAGCTTTTCATCGGTGTACGGCAGAAGCTACTTTCGCCAGCGGGCCTATATGCTGGTTCAGGCCTTTCAGTCGGCTTATCATGCTGCTCAACAGAGCGATCGCCGTTATGCGGTGGTGCTGAATTTTTCCGACGGCGTGTGGGTCTTGCGGCAGTTTAGCCGTCTGGATTTTGAGGGCATCCCCGAGGAAGAAGCGATTATTAAGACCGGGACCTTTGACGACCGGTTTTATCTGGATTATGTCTATTATGATGACCAGGATGACACCCGCTTTCCCAAAGACGGCCAGATGGTTACTGAGGCCCGCTTCTATGCCGGCCATAGCGGCTGGCAGCACGGCGGCAAGGTGGTATTGCGGGATGAAGACGGCAATCCCTGGTCGATTTTGATTTATCGTGCCGGCAAGCCGGTTGAGCTGGTCGAAGGCGACGTGGCGATGTATTTGCCGCTGGAGCCGTCGCAGATGCCGTTCTGAGTGATGGAGTTCCAAACGGAGCTGACGCTTCCAGCTTCAGATGATACCCAAAACCGAAGCAGGATGTTTCGGCTGTGTTGCAATCAATCCTGTCATTTGCGTTCCCTGCTGCTGTCGGGCCGCATCGAAACAGGAAAATACAAGCAGAATTTTTAGCGTGTCGGATGAGTGTTTTGCATAGACATCAAGACCCATCGAGAAAGCCGGGCTTTACTCTTGTCGAAGTGGCCGCGGCGCTGGTTATTTTGTCGATGCTCATCAGTTCGGCACTGGTGGTTATGAGCCGGATAACATCGGGGATGGTTGATTTGCAGTCCGAGACCCAGGCATTTTCCATTGCCCGCCAGAATCTGGAAAAACTGCTGTCGGCGACGACGGTCTCCGACATGACCGAATACGGCATCGTGGAAACCAATCCCGATATGGACTGGGAACTTGTTGTCGAGCCGTTCTATGAGCCGATCAGCAACCGGATGTGGATTCGCGGCCTCAGCTCCGCCAGCTACACGAACAGTGCGGGCGAACGCAAGACCGTCGAACTGACCTGCTGGCTGACCGGCCTGACCGCTCAGCAAGTTCGCCAAATCCTGGAACAGCAGAAGCGTCAGGAAGAATTTATGAAGCAGTATTCCGAGTCTGAAGAAGGCCAGCAGCTTGCCAGGCAGCGGGCCCTGACCCGGGCCTATCTGGAGCAAAATGACCTTGATGTGGCTGCCTATGACGAATTCATCGAGCGTCTTGATCGCCGTCGGCTGGATTATATCGCCGATCATGGTTTCGATGGGGGGTATTATGACTTTCTGGAGCAGTTAAGTCAGGAAGAAAGTGATTACCTGTATCGTCTGGGTGTGGATTATAATAAATACATGCAATTTTATGACAAATATAAAGATGTTGTTGTGCCCGAGGAAATAGCGTCAGGCACAGAACCCCAAGAGAATGACCCCCAGAAGCCGGAGGATACCTCAAGTGAGTCTGATTCAAAGAAGGAACCAGAATCCGACGATACCAACGAGACGGCACTGGATGAGGAATTGATTCGAAAACTGATTGAAATATTCGGTTGGACCAGAGAACAGGCTGTTCGATTCTTGACTCAATGAGTGTTGGACTAAAACAATTTGATCGCCCCCGACAGATCGGTTTTTCCCTTGTGGAAATTCTGGTGGTGCTGACGTTGTCGGCGATGATTCTGGCCTCGACGATGATGATTTATGGTCGGGTGCGGACCAGTGCTGCTGTCATTAACGCCCGGCTGGACAGGTATGGCCTGCCTGAAGAGATTCTCCAGAAAATTGCCGAGGATATTGACCGTCTGGCATCGCCGGGCTTTGATGCGGTTATCACCATTCGCAACAAGCTCGAAAACGGCTACAATTCCGCCCAGTTGGTCATTGAAAACCGCTATTACGGCAACGGCACGCCGCCGGCGCCTGGGGTTTATGAACGTATTGTCTGGCAGACGTCCTATATCCCCGAAGAAGACCGGCTGACTCTGTACCGCTTTCATGGCGGTCTGAATCTCGAAGACAAACTCGTCAGCGGTGTCAAAACCGACGAAGATCGCCAGAAGCTGGAAGTGTTTGTGCCGGTCTGCCCCGGCCTGACGCATTTGTTTATCGGTGCCCTTGACGAAGGCGAAGAGCCCCTTCCGAACTGGACGAACCAGAAAATGCCCTATGGGATTGTTCTGGGGATTTCGTTTGCCCCGCTGGTCCAGCTTCAGGACGGCTCGTATTATCTGCCGGAAGAAAGCATCGTCTGGCGAACGGTGGCAGTGGATCGGACCCGCCCGATTGCCTACAAATTTGTCGCCAAGACGTTTGATACCGCCGACCCCAACGGGATGTCGGAAAACGCTGATCCTAACACGTCCGGCGGGAAGACGCCGTCCACACGTTCGTCATCGACCTCATCTTCAGGGAGGAGCCGATGAAAACCTGCTTATTCATACAATCCTGTTCGCGGCGGCATCATCCCGGCTTTGCCCTGGCGATTACACTGGTGGTGCTGGTTGTGCTGTCGGTAACGACGACCATTCTGGCGGTGCGGGTGGCCCAGGTCCGTCAGCGTCAGCGTTACATCATGGACTACCAGAAGGCCCGCTATGGTCTGGATTCGGCGATGAAGTACATCCTGGCGGTTATGCCCGAAAAAACCATCTCCCTGGTTGATCGCAAGGATGCCCCGGACTTTTCCGATTTATTCTGGCTGACTCGCGAGCAGTATCTGGACTACATTCGTGCCTGGATTGAAACGGCAGAGCCGGAGCAGATCGAAAAGTACCTCAAGCCCGCAGAGCAAACCGAGGAGGTTTCTGAAGATACTGCATCCCTTTTTGCCAAACTGATTGCCAAAATCATGAGCCAGGACCAGCAGGCCGACCCCAATCGTCCGAATGGTGATGAACCCGCGCAGGACGTTCAGTATGTGGATCCGGAACAGATTATTGTCCCCGGCCCATACGGTCCTCCCTGGCCCTATGTCATGGAACCGATCGAGCTGACCATTGGTGACAGCCGGATTACGATTACCATCGAAGATGAAAACGCCAAGATGCCGTTAAGCTGGGCGGTAACCAGCAATATCAATGTCAACAAGCAGGCCCGTGCGGCCATGCTGAACTTTTCCGAATGGATGACCATGGATGAGCAGACGGTGGAAAATCTGTTCACCGAGTTGAACGAACTGGGCAAACGCAAAGTGTTCCAGTTGAATCCGACGCCTGTGATGCTGGCTG
Organism: Anaeroglomus insulsum; assembly: GCF_050689095.1. Taxonomy (NCBI): domain Bacteria; kingdom Pseudomonadati; phylum Planctomycetota; class Phycisphaerae; order Sedimentisphaerales; family Anaerohalosphaeraceae; genus Anaeroglomus; species Anaeroglomus insulsum. The sequence continues at coordinate 25,547 of NZ_JBOGCL010000012.1, read as the reverse complement.
TGCAGCCGACCCAGCCGCAGCAGGCGCAGGCTCAGACCCGTCAGTTTACCACCTCCCGCACCACCCCGCGTCGGGCGACGACCCAGCCGGCGGTTCAACCGCAACCGCAAACCCAGCAGCAGGCTCGTCCTGCGGTGGGCCATGCCGCCGATTTTGCCAAGCTGTTTCACAGTTCTTTGCTGGATCTGGAGACCCTGTCGGTACCGCTGCCGGACAAGGCTTTCAATGATGAAAGTCCCCTGAAATATCTTGCCTTGTGGGGCAGTCAGCGGGTCAATGTCAATACCGCCCCCCGGCAGGTTCTGGAAGCGGCCTTTACCTTCGGCGGAAAGCCCGAAGAAATCGCCGACAAAATTATTCGTCTGCGCAGGGAAAAACCGTTTAAGACGCTGGCCGATCTGCGGGATCAGATGTTTGGCGAGCTGAATATCATTGATCGGGCGGCCCCCTATATTGATGTTAAAAGCAATTTCTTTTCGATCCGGATTACCAGTCGCTGCGGCAACGCCACAACCTCGGCGGTTGCGGCAGTGATTAAGGAAGGCAAACAAGTCGAACGGCTGATTATTTTATACGGCCGTTGATAAACCAGGAGTGCACAGCGTGGAACAACAAAATAGTATTGGTATCTATCTTATGCCGGAAGGGGCGTATTGTGCTGCCGTTTCCGCCAAAGGTTCCGGTGCCGGGATGCGATGCATATTTGTTCCGATTGGCGGAACCGAACAGGGACAGGTCGTCCTGACGGCGATGGCTCGCGAGATTCTGCGGCAGGCAGGCCCGTTTGACCAGGCTGCCGTGGCGGTTCGCAGCAACCTGATCAGTCAGTATTATCATCATTCGGAATTTGCCGAGGCCAAACAGGTCGAAAGTACCATTCGTTTTGATACCGAAGAAGTTGCCGCCACGGATGCATCGACCCTGGCGATAGCCTTCGAAATCACCGCTTCCGGTCCTGGCGGATCGGATGTGACGATCTTTACGGCAAGCCGGCAGACTCTGACAGATATTCTGCTGGATATCCAGGCGGGGGGACTGGACCCGTCTGTGATGGAGCCGGATGTGGTATGTCTGACCCGCTGCCTGGAACGTATTGACGGTTTTCGTGAGCCGGGTGCTATGTACCTGCTGGTTTTTGGCAGGACCTGTTATCTGGTTACTCCGGTTCATCCGGACTTTGCCCCCCGCGTTCGCACGTTTTTATTGCCCGAAGATCCGGACAAAACCGGGTCGCTTGCCCGGCAGATTATCCTGACTATCGCGGGCCTCAGCGAGATGGTGGCCGTCAAAAAACTGGTGCTGGTCGGTTACAGTGAAGGGATTGATAAGGCTCAGATGAATGCTCTCACCGGCCTGGCTGTCGAGACCGTGGATTTATCCAGACTGCTGACGCTGGAAATTCCGCACGACGTCAAACCCGATCAGCTCAACGGCTTTCTTTTTGCTGCCGGTTCGGCACTAGCCCTGACCGGCCGAACGCATCGTGCTGATTTTCGGCGTGATTTCATGCCTTATCAGGGCCGCCGCAGGATTCTCCAGCGAAGCCTTCAGGTTGTCAGCGTATCTGTGACTATCTTGTTTCTGGCGATGGGCCTGTATTTCCAGGTCAAGGCATGGCGAAACAGGGAGGATTATTCCCGGCTGCAGCAGAAGCTCAACGAGTCCTATAGTGCTGCGATGTACGGTGCCAAACGTCCGTCCAGTGAACCCATCTTGTCCAAGCTGCGGCGTACACTCAATACCGTCAAACAGCAGGCCTCGGGCATCCTGGATGAAAGCTCCGTGACCGGGCGACTGACCTATGTCCTTGAGTCAATCAATAATAGCCCTAAAACGGTGGATGTGAATATCAAAACCATAACCATCAGCGACCGGCTGATTACGATCGTCGGTGATACCAACAGCCGCACCAGCACACGAGAGTTGTTTGATGCCTTCAAAAAGCATAAGATGCTGGAAGTCACTGACGAACGGTTTAATACCGCCAAGAATCGGGATGAATTTGTCTTGACCCTCAAAGCCAAGGAGTCGCAATCGAAATGAAAGACTATATGAAAAATCCGATGGTCTATACCGTAGCAGTGCCGCTGCTGGCCGGATTGTGGCTGCTGTATACGTGGGCGGTGGCCTTTCCGGGGTCTGTCAAACTGTTGAATCAGGGAAAAGCCGATTACGAGGAAGCTGAAAAGCTGTTGGGCCAGATTCTGACGCTCGAACCGCAGCGGCTGTCCTATCAGCAGGAAAAGGGCAAGGCCAGCGAGTTTGATTATACCAATGTCATCGACCAGTTTACCAAGCAGTTTGCCATCGCCCCCGGCGATTACACGCTCAGTGTTCGTGGTGCCACTCGAAAGGCAGGGCAAACGATTAAGGGGGCTGACTTGTCGATTAAAACGATCGACATCGAAAAACTCAGTAAATTTATCTCGGCTTTGCTGATTCGCTGGCCGGAACTGGAATGCGAACGGCTGGCGGTGGAAAAGCTGCCCACCGGGAAAAACAACTGGAAAGTGACCCTCCGTCTGACTTATAAATATTAGGACGTCCACGCATCTGTATCAGGAGACCCTGTATGGCTAAGCCCAACCCGAAAAAAGCATCGCAAATTTGTATCCTGACTGTGACCGGCAGGGACAAGGTCGGAATTATCGCCCGGATAGCCGTGGCCATGTCCAAAGCCAATATCAATATTGTCGATGTCAGCCAGAAGATTATGAACGATTATTTTGTGATGAGTCTGGCCTGCGATATTGCCGAGGCGACACTCGATATGCCTGACATCCACAAGCAGCTCCAGAAAATCGCCAAGGACATGGAACTGAACATTACCTTCCAGCATGAAAATATCTTCAAAATGATGCACCGGGTATAAAGGAAAACCAATGTCAATTACAGTAGAAGAAATTTTCGAAACGGTCAATATGACCCTTCGGCAGCATTTTGATATCCGTACCGTCACCCTCGGCATCAATTTAAAAGACTGCATGGATCGTGACCTCGACCATTTCTGCGGGCGCATTCACCACCGCGTCAGCGAAAAAGGCATTCAATTGAACGCGATTGCCGATCGCATTGAGCACAAATACGGCATCCCGATTACCAACCGTCGTGTGGCGGTTACGCCGGCCTCGATTCTGCTGGAGCCGCTGCCGCGGACCCAGACCGTTGCGGTCCGGCTGGCTAAAACCCTGGACAACGCTGCTGCCAAAGCGGACATCGATTTTATCGGCGGCTTTGGCGCTCTCGTTCACAAAGGGGCCACCAGTGCGGATGAGAATCTGATGCTGTCGCTGCCGGCGGCATTGTCCCAGACTAAACGTGTCTGTGCCTTTTTCAATCTGGCCAGCACCCAGACCGGGATGAACATGACCGTCATCGAACAGTTTGGCCATATTCTCAAAGACCTTGCCCGCCGAAGCAAAACCGGTATCGGCTGTGCCAAAGTGGCTGTCTTTGCCAATGTTCCCGAAGACAATCCATTTATGGCCGGTGCTCATCACGGTATGGGGGAGCCGGATTATTCGCTCAATATCGGCATCTCCGGCCCCGGCGTCGTCAAGGCTGTCATCGAACAAAATCCCGACTGCGACCTGACGGAATTATCCGAAGTGATTAAGCGGACAGTATTTAAAATTACCCGTGCCGGTGAACTGATTGGTCGGGAAGTGGCGGAAATGATGGGTGTGCCCTTTGGTATTGTGGATATTTCACTGGCTGCGACGCCTGCGGCGGGCGATTCGGTTGCTGAAATCATCGAAGCCATGGGTGTGTCGCGAATGGGGCGTCCCGGCAGCACGGCAGCCCTGGCCCTGTTAATTGATGCCGTCAAAAAAGGCGGCTCCATGGCCTCCGGGAATGTGGGCGGCCTGTCGGGGACCTTTATTCCGGTCAGCGAAGACGCCGGGATGATTCGTGCCGTGAAAGAAGGGGCCTTGACCCTTGAAAAACTGGAGGCCCTGACCAGCGTTTGTTCTGTGGGAATGGATATGTTTGCCGTACCCGGCAGCACCCCCGCCGAGGTCATCAGTGCGATCATCGCTGACGAATTAGCGATTGGTGTCGCAAATAATAAGACCACCAGTGTCCGCATTATTCCTGTTCCCGGCAAACGTGCCGGGCAGATGGTGCATTTTGGCGGTCTTTTGGGGTCAGCACCCATTATGCCTGTCGCAAAAATAGCCAGCCCTAAATTTATTGCACGCAAAGGGCGAATGCCGGCTCCAATTTGTGCTTTAAGAAATTAACACAGTTTAATAATGTGATTTCTTTCACAGCATTTAATGGAGATATAGTGGCGTTGTAGGGGGTCAGTATAAATACCTAATTTAAACCACCCGAGCAGAAAACCATTGAGTTTTCTGCTCGTTTTTTTTATCATAACCATAGTCAGGCTTCGCATATCAAGGATTGGTTGACCTCGCAGTACACAGCAGAAGGATATACGGAGATAGTATTGCCGGAGGGACCCATGATCAGAGCAAGACGATATCACCACAAGGAACCGTGGTTGTTTTGCCATAAGTTCGTTTTGCATGTCTTGTTTCCAATCCTTTTTTCACAGGAGGGTTTATTATGAACAGAATCCTATCCATCATTTTGCTTGCTTTCATGCTGATTAGCCTGGTGGGTATCACGGCATTAGTCGCCCAGGAAGGTCAGCGGGTTGATCTATCCGTGCAGCCCGTTCCCGAAATGCAGCCTGAAGGCGATAATCGTTCACCTTCACAGGACGAGGTTGAAGAGATAGCTGCAGCATCCGAACCTCAGGGCATTGAGGGGGGAACCTTTGTTGCTGTTGCCGATAACGACCGCTATCCGGGCACAATCGCCGGCAAGCGATATCATGTCTGCGAAGACGGGACAGTCGAAGAGGTTATTGACACCGAAGACAAAACGAATTGGCGTTACGGCAAGATACACCCGCGGCTGCTGGCGGATGAAATCGGCAAGCCTCAGAAGAAAGTCCTCATCCAATTGCACAATGGCTTTGCCTTTCAGGCTGCCGAACCCGTGCGTCTGAGTTATCAGGCCTCCATCGAGACCTTAAGCGATCAAATCCGCCAGAAGATTCGTCAGCATCAGCAGCTTCGTACCCGGCAGGGGGCCGAGGAGTCTGTTGATACCGAACTTGACCCTTATCCCCGGCAGCTTCGAGATGAATTGGTTGTGTTGCATCGGCAACTTGACCAACAATTGGATCAGAAGCGCACGCATATCGCTCAGGTGATTTGTCAGCAAATGGCTCCGCGTATGGATGCGATCCGCCAATGGCTTCAGATGCGTCAGTGCAGAATTGATTCTGAGAGTGCTCTGGCCGGCTGCTTTGGCTGTGAGATGACCCCGGCGGACATTGAAGCCGCCGCATTGCTGGCTGATGTCGAAAACCTCACTCCGGACTCGGAATGCTCCTATGACCTCGACCAAAGCAACTGTATGCTGGGATCTTCGGGCTTCTGGAACGCCGGCTATGACGGAGGGGCCTACGACGTGGCCATCATCGACAGCGGCATTCGTGAGACACATACCTATTTGAAATACCGCAATCCGCCGGATAGCAATCCCCGCGATATCTACAAAAAGACCCCGGGGTATGATAGCAGCCATGGCACTCGTACCGCCGGCGTAGTGGCCAGCACGCACTCAACATTTAAAGGCGTTGCCTTTGGCCTTGATAAGATATTTGATGCCCGCAGTGGTTCGATGGCGACTTCGATGGCATCGATCGACTGGGTTCTCAACCATTCCTCCGGTGACAGCCCTGAAGCCATTAACCACAGCTTCAGTTATTATGAGTATGATGACGAATTTGGCGACTATGAGCGTTTTCTGGATGCGGTCGTTTATGCGATGGACACGATGGTGACCAAATCCGCCGGCAACGCAGGCCTGGTGGAACTGGGTTATCCCCAGTCTGCCAATGTCATGTCCGTCGCCAATCTGAGCATCTATGATACCTGTACCACCAGCGATGATGTCATCCGCTCCTCCAGCAGCCGTGGTCCCACGGATTCCGGCCGCCGCAAACCCGACATTACTGCTCCCGGCGCTGACACCTGGAGTACGGACACGGCAAGCAATACGGCGTTTGCCAATCACGGCGGCACCAGTGCTGCAGCACCCCATGTCGCCGGTGCGATCCTGCTGCTTCAGGATGCCGGCGTGACCAGCCCCATCGCTCAGAAGGCCATTTTGATTAATACCGCCACCACCTGGTCGGATAATGATACGCTGGATACCTATGGAGACGATGGCCCTGTTGACGGTGACCGCTGGGACAAAAGTTACGGGTGGGGTGTGATGAACCTGGCTCATGCCAATTTTCATCGTACGGATTTTTTTATTGACAGTGTGGTTGCTCGCAACGACACACCTGCTGCCGACGATTACAAATTGTACAAAGGCTATATGTATGCCAATGAAAAGGCCACTGTGGTCTGGAATCGCCGCGTCGCGTACAATGGTTCATCCAATCCAACGACTTATTATGCCACGACCGATATCAATCTTCGCGCCTACGATGAAACCACGGGATCTCAGTTTGACAGTGACCTTGTCCATAGCGGCAACAACGTTCACCAGATTTCTACCAGCACCGCTCGCAGTGTCATCATCAAGGTCTATTGCTGGAGCAGCAGCATCAGCGGGGCTTCTTCAGAAACATTTGCCCTGGCCACTGAAGAAAACTTTCAACGTGTTTCGCCGCCGTCATTTTCCACGACTCTAACCATGCCGTCTCTGATTTATTTCAATACCCAGTTTGTTGTCAAGGCCAATATCACTAATACCGGCGGCGTGATGGCTCAGAATGTCTCGGTTGATCTGACTCTTCCGGCCGGATTTTCCCTCGTCTCAGGCGCCGACCCGCAAATCGTCGGCGATATTCAGGCCGGACAAACCGCACAGGCCACCTGGACGGTTCAATCCGGTGGTACGATGGGGACGTTTACCATCTCAACTGCCATCAGCAGTTCCTGCTATGCGGAGACCTATACCGGTTTTGCATCCCGGACGATCACCGTCAGTTCATCGGCCCTGCCGAACCTGACTTATACCACAGAAACCGGCTGGAGCTATCCGATTGTCCCCCGAAATCTCGGCGATTCAGGCGGGACGGACTGTCTGATTACCGCAACCCTGCCGGGCAATACCGACGACACCTATTTCAACTGGGTCGTCCGCAATGCCGGTTCCGTGGCTGCGGGGGCCTACCAGATGCGGCTGTATGTGGATGACCGTCTCTTTGAATCAAGCAATCTGACCAGTCACCCCGCAATGCACAATTACCGATGGCTTAATCAGCTGTATCCCGGCAATACCATTACCGGCGGAAGACATACGGTATCGTACTGGCTGGATGTCAACGATACCGTCGGAGAAACCAATGAAACCGACAACGAATGGGCCAGACAATTTATCTGGAGTCCCTATGCCCTGTCTGATGATACTCCCTTATTACGCAACGCCCCGCCGGTCAGTGATGGCGGGTGGGACCGCTTGACCGGTACCAAATGGTATAATAACGATGGCTTTAGTTTTGTCCTGGGGTATTCCGGATCAAACAAGTGGTGGTCGGCCGTCGGCATCCTGCCTGCCGCGGATACGGCCAACTACGATTTGCGATTATGGGACATCGGCAGTTATACCGGAAGCGAGGGCGGCTTCGGCAGCGGCTATCTCGAATATTCCACCTATGGCGGCAGTGCCTCCGATTTTGTTATCGTCAACGATAACAAAGCAGCGGCCGGCACCTATTATGTCGGGGTTATCAATGCCAATACAGCCGCCTCCCAATATCGCATCGAAGAAAGCACCAGTTTGCCGCTGGGCCGTCGTCCCGGTACCGAGTGGAATGGCCCCTATGTCCAGGCCATGACCAATGTCCTGGATATGTACGAGGTTTATCTGCCGACGGGTACCTATTATATCCTGCTGGACCAGACTGCCGGCTCCTGTGATCTGGGCATGAGTCTCTACGCCCCGTCAACCGTTACCGCCCGCAAGAATGAATACCTGACCGATGCCTATGCCAACAATCTGGCCGAGGGTGCAGATGAATCTTTCCAATTAACCATTACCACTGCCGGATATTATGGCCTGGCTGTCTGGAAGGTCGATTCTTCCGATTACAACAAGTCGACGACCTACCGAATCGCAGTTGGCAATCCTGCGGTAAAACTGTTATCTCCCAACGGCGGCGAAGTGATACCCGCCAATACCCTCAGGACCATTACCTGGGATAATTTCGGCAATCTGGACCACACGGTCCGTCTGGAACTGAGCCGCAATAACGGTACCACCTGGACTCCTATCATCAACAGCACGGATAACGACGGCAGTTATACCTGGAATGTTCCGCTGCCCGGCTCCACACAATGTCTGATTCGTGTAACCAGCAATGCCGATCCGGCCTATACCGATATCAGCGATGCCGTCTTCACCATTGACGGCAGTGGAATTCCTGCCGATATCCATGTTCGCCAGGATTCTGCGAACATCCTCTCCGGGGGAAGTTTTGATTTTGCCCGGGTTAATCTCGGATTCTATCGCGATGTCGAATTTACCATCAACAACCTCGGCGGCGTCAATCTGAATCTGACCGGTTCGCCGTATGTCCAGATTACCGGCCCTGATGCAGCCGCCTTTGTTGTTACTGCCCAGCCTGCCACACCGATTGGTTCCATGGAAAGCAATTCCTTCACGATTCGCTTTTCACCTGCGGCGGTGCGGACGTACCTGGCAACGGTTCAAATCGCCAGTTCCGATCCGGATGAAAATCCCTACACCTTCACCTTGAAAGGGATCGGTTCTCTGCCGTGGACCTTCTATGTGGATGACGATGCTCCCTCCGATCCCGGCCCAAACAACCCCGGACTCAGCGATCCGCTCGAAGACGGCAGCAGCGACCATCCCTTCGACACGATACAGGAGGCCATCCAGGCCGCCTCTCATGCTGATACCGTGATTGTCCGCATCGGAACCTACAACGAAAATATCAACTTCCTCGGCAAGAATATCACCGTCGAAAGCACTAATCCGCTGAACTGGACCACTGTGTCCAGCACTGTTATTGATGCCAAAGGCATCGGGTCCGTTGTGACCTTTGTCTCCGGTGAAACCAGCCAGTGCGTCCTGTCCGGATTCAATATCCGCAACGGCGGCGGCACCGAAGTCACATTTGTCGGAATGCCCACCGTCGCCGGCGGCGGCATCTTCGCCAAAGACAGCAATCCAACCATTGCCAACAGCATCATTGCTTACAATAATGCCGAACTGGGCGGCGGTCTCTATGCGTCCAGTGCCGATGTGGATCTGCTCAATTGCCATCTCTACAGAAACCGCGCCACCAATTATCACGGCGGCGGCCTCTATCTGACCGATAATTCCAACGTCTCGATAGAAGCCTGCAAGCTCTACACCAATACAGCGGTTTCCGCCGGTGGCGCTATTGCCATCCAAATGGGATCCAATGCAGGCATTGAGGATTGCGATATCTATCTTAATACGGCTGATTCCGGCGGCGGTATCTATGTTGCCAACTCCGCCAAGACTTCGCTGAACCACTGCCGTATCTTCAACAATTCCGTAACCGGAAGAAATGGCAAGGGCGGCGGTATAAAACTGTGGAGCGCCCCCATCAAGGTCTATAACACGACCTTCTACGGCAACAGTGCCGCTGTCGAAGGCGGTGCCGTTCAGTGTGCTTATACAGACGGAGTCCTCCTCAATAGCTGCATCTTCTGGAACAACACCGCACCGTCCGGCCCCAATGTCTATCTCCGGTACACCGAAAGCAGTGTATCCTATGCCTCCGTTATGACGATTAAATACAGTGATGTCATGAACGGTCTGGCAAGCTGTGTGGTCGATGCCGGCTGCACGCTGAATTATGATCGCTCCAACTTCGACAAAGACCCGCTGTTTGCCACGCCGGGGGGCGATTTCCACCTCCTGTCCAAAGCCGGACGATGGAACCCGACGTTGAACGCCTGGGTCAAGGACGCTACGACCAGTGCCTGTATCGATGCCGGCGACCCGACCCTGAAGTGGGCCGCCGAACTCTGGCCGCACGGCAAACGCATCAATGTCGGCGGCTACGGCGGTACCCCGCAGGCCAGCATGTCTCCCTCATCCGTGGGTCTGCTGTGCGACTTTGACAACGACGGCCTCGTTGAAATCGACGATCTCCGCCGGATGGCCGATGTCTGGCTGGAAGCCGATCTCCTGCTGGAAGAAAACACCACCCGCAGCGGACGTGTCGATCTGGCCGATTTCAGTCTGTGCTCAAGCCAATGGCTGCTGACCGAATAACAGCAGTACAGGCAGAGTTTAACATATTGGTGTCGCCCCCCGGATGGTGTGCCGTCCGGGGGGATTTTTATTTCTTTGTCGCAATCCGCTGTTACCTTGACCGCCGCCGACACGTCCTTGCTATGGTGTATCTGCAAAAGGCTTGACAATGATTCAAAAAGGAATTGTTTTGACGGTTTTGATGACGGCATTTACCGCCGTCCTGTATCGCGAGCTGCCTGCGATGGATTATTACGCCGATACCTGGCCGGCCGTCGATGCCCTCGGTCGCACACTCCCCGACCACGCCGAATGCGGTGACCCCAAAGAAAACCGCACCGTTGGCATCTTCTATTTCCTCTGGCTGGGCAACCACGGCAGCTATGGCCCCTGGGACATCACCGAATTGCTCAAGGCCAACCCCGACGCCCCCCAATACGGCGCCCCCGGCCAGTTTCATTTCTGGGGCAAACCCGAGCTGGGCTATTACACCTCCGACAGCGATTACGCCATCATTACCCACGCCCGCCAGCTTTCCCAGGCCGGCATTGATGTCCTGATCTTCGATGCGACCAACACCTTCACCTATCACCAAACCTATCTGAAAGTGTGCAAACTCTACACATGGATTCGTCAGCAGGGTGAGCCGACCCCGCAAATCTGCTTTGTTACCCACAGTGCCAGCAAACAGACCATCGAAACACTCTACGACGAGTTTTATTCCAAAAATCTCTATCCCGAACTATGGTTCCGGTGGAAAGGCAAACCGCTCATGCTCGGCGACCAAGCCGATTTCCCAAAGCTTGCTCCCGCTGTCCGCGATTTCTTCACTCTGCGTCACTGCTGGGCCTGGACTGCCGGCAAAGACACCTGGAACTGGGTCGAAAACTGGCCCCAGCAGTACAGCTGGACCGAATCCAAAGACAAGCCCGAAGAATTATCCGTCGCTGTTGCCCAGCACCCGGTATCCAACATCGGCCGCAGCCATTTCAACAATAAACAGCCGCCAACCGACCGCTACGGCCTGACCCGCTTTACCGACAAGGGCCTGTATTTCTCCCAGCAGATTCAGCGGGCCCTGGAAGTTGCGCCCGAATTTGCCTTCATCACCGGCTGGAATGAATGGGTTGCTCAGCGATTTATAAAAGAAGAAACCAACGGAGCTGACCAAATGCTGGGCAGGCCTCTCAAGACCGGCGACACCTTCTTCGTGGATCAGTACAATCAGGAATACAGCCGCGACATCGAACCCATGGAAGACGGCCATACCGATAATTATTATTATCAGATGATTGGCTTCATCCGAAAATACAAAGGTGTCCGTCCTGTCCCCGTTGCCGGCCCCGAAACGACCATCGCTATCGACGGCCGCTTCGACGACTGGACCGGCGTTACCCCTGACTATGCCGACAGCCGCCTGGATTGCATGACCCGCAACGAAAAAGGCTTCGGCGATGCCGGCCCCTACATCAACACCACCGGCCGCAACAATTTTATCTGCCTCAAAGTCGCCTCCGATGCCCAAAACCTCTATTTCTATGCCCGCTGCGAAAAGCCCATCACCCCCCATACCGATCCCAACTGGATGCTGTTGTTTATCAATAGCGACGAAAATCCCGACACCGGCTGGGAAGGCTACGACTATCGCATCAACGGCAAAGTCGTCGATGCCGCCTCGACCACCCTGCAATCCGCCCGGCCCGACGGACTCTGGCAGGATAAGACAACGTTACGCTATTGCGTCAGAGGCAATGAAATGGAACTCCGCCTGCCCAAAGACCAGATAGGACTCTCCAGCCCGAAATTCAGCTTTCAATTCCACTGGGCCGACAACATCCAAAAACCCGGCGACATCCTCGAATTTGCCCGCAGCGGCGACAGCGCCCCCGAACGCCGCTTCAACTACCACTACATCCGAAAATAAGAAATGAGTTACAGGATGATGTATGTATCTACCATCAATGCTGCTTTACCGGCTTTGGGTAGGCTATGTCCGCAGGACAATGAATTCGATAAAAATGCTTATCTTGCACGATGCAGAATCCCTTTTTCCATGTCCTGGATTCTGCATGGAAACAAAAAATGGGTCACAACGCAATCCGAAGCATCAATACGATGCCTCGCTGCTGCGATTGGTCACACTGGCATACTGAGGACGCGATTCTTCAACGCAGTTCATCAAATCCACGGCCTCGGGATATTTGCCGCTTTCAACCAGAGGATCCAGCAGCAGTCTGGCGTGCTGATAGTTGCCTTGCTCAATATATTGACGTGCGTAGTCGAGTTTTGCCTGTTCAATGGTCTTTTGCCACCGTTGTTCGGCGGACTGCTGATACGCGGCCTTCATATCACAGCCTGTGAGGGCCACAACCACAAGGACCATCACGGCCACAAAGGTCGTTTTGACTGTCGAGAGTTTCATAATTTCTCTCCTTGTCTTGATTGCCGATAAAGCCATGACGGTATCTGCAGAACGCTGCCTCTTTTCGCCCTTGGCAAAACAAAGCAGCTTGGCTGGTATCATCATGTTCATCGGCTGAAAAACCTTTGTTACTGTTTGGCTGTCGTTTTCTGAAAGTAGTATCTCTACCCGTATGACGCTTTACTATACTATACTAAATAAACAGGCACAAAGTTACACCAGTTTGAAAAAAGTCCACAAATCCAGGGCTGCTGTATCTGTTTTCGACCATCAATCCCCGTTTTCTTTGCAAAAAAGGCCTTCATAAATGAGTTTTAAGGCGATTTAAAAGACAAAATAAACGGTTGTATCGATAAGATAAATTCCTTTATAATAGCCTTAAAATAACCCCCACGTTATCGGACGAACAGTGGATTATAAAATGGTTTTGTTAAGGGGAAATGAAGGTGAATCGCAGAACGTTCCTGAAAAACACCGGACTTGGATTGCTGGGATTGACCGTTTTAGGCAATTCCACACTATATGCAGATTCCGACCAGCGTCGTCCCCCCAACATCTTGTTTATCTTTTCCGATGACCATGCATTGCAGGCCCTGGGCTGTTATCCAACGCGACTTCAGGACTTTATCCGTCGCCATCACATTACCCCATCCATCGACCGAATTGCAGCCGAAGGTGCTGTCTTCGAACACAGCTTCTGCTGCAATTCCATCTGCGGCCCCAGTCGGGCCGCTGTGCTGACCGGCAAACACAGCCACATCAACGGATTCATTGATAATTCAAACAAGCCCTTTGACGGCAGCCAATGGACATTCCCCAAAGCATTTCAGGCCGCCGGCTATCAAACCGCGCTGTTTGGCAAATGGCATCTGATCAGTAACCCCACTGGATTTGATCGCTGGGAAATATTGCCCGATCAGGGACAGTATTATAATCCTGTCTTCATTTCACCTGCAGGCCGAAAGCAGCAGTATGGTTATGTGACTGACATCATCACCGACAAGACGATCGACTGGCTCTCGCACCGTGATACCACAAAGCCATTTATGGTTATGTGTCAGCACAAGGCTCCGCATCGCCCATGGCTGCCGCCGTTGCAGTATCTGGACCTGCTCAAAGACCAGACTGTCCCCGAACCCGAAACCCTGTTTGATGATTATCAGAATCGAGCTTCGCCTGCTTCGCAACAGGAAATGACCATTGATCAGCACATGACGCTCACCTCCGACCTGAAGGTATTGCCCACGACCATCAGCAATCCCAATCAAATCCCCGGCGAGATTGCCCGCATGACCCCCCAGCAGCGTAAGGCCTGGGATGCCTATTATAACCTGCGAAACGAGGCCTTCCGCAAAGCCAATCTGCAGGGCAAAGAACTGGTGCAGTGGAAATATCAGCAATACCTCAAGGATTATCTGGGATGCATCAAATCCATCGACGACAATGTCGGTCGGCTTCTGGCCTGGCTGGATGAATCCGGCCTGTCGGATAATACCATCGTCATCTACTGTGCCGACCAGGGCTTCTATCTGGGCGAACACGGCTGGTATGACAAGCGATGGATGTACGAAGAGTCGCTGGCGATGCCATTCATTATTCGCTGGCCCGGCGTCGTCAAGGCTGGCAGTCGTTTCAAACCTATGATACAAAACATCGATTATGCCCCCACGTTTCTGGAGATTGCGGGATTGACGATACCACCAGAAATACAAGGTCGATCCTTTGTATCAATACTGAAAGGGCAGATTCCAGACGATTGGCGCAAGAGTGTGTACTATCATTACTATGAATTCCCTCAACCGCATCATGTGGCGCCGCACCGCGGAGTCCGTACCGAGCAATACAAACTGGTGCATTACTACCGAACCGATGAATGGGAGTGCTTCGACCTCAAGACGGATCCCCAGGAAATGCGAAGTGTCTATGCCGACCCAGCCTATGCCGAGATAGTCCAGGAACTCAAGCAGGAACTGGCCCGGCTGGAAAAGCAATATCAGGTTCCGCCGCTGGCACAGAAACAGAATACATAGTATCGCCAATACGATAGGTGGATGATTTGGTTAAAAGTCTTGACATTTTTGTGTAATCAGCATATGATATTATTTCAAACAAATGTTTGAAATGTGCGTTTTTCAGTGAGAGGATTTTCTTATGGATCAACATACTCCAGCAACTCAGCGTGATGCCGGTAAAGATTCTGTTCGTGAACGCCTTCTGGATGCTGCCGAGGTGCTGTTTTGTGAACGAGGATTTGACGGCGTCTCCGTTCGCGACCTGACCGGCCGGGCCAATTGCAATGTCGCGGCAGTGAATTATTACTTCGGCGGTAAAGACAAGTTGTATCAGGAGATGTTCAAACGTCAGGTACAGGATATATCTTGTCGTCAAATTGCACGCATTAATGAGGCCATGAGTGTTCCCAATCCGACGCTCGAATCCGTTTTGCGGGAGATTATCCTTATCCCGCTGCTGGCCGCTTACGAAAAACAGCAGCGTGGCCAGATTATGCGGCTGATGGTGCGGGAGGTGTTGAACAAAACGGTACATGGTGAGGCAATCCTTGAGGCGTTCCATACCCAGATGATGACCCATGCGGTGCAGGCCCTTCGCACCCTTGTCCCTCAGCTTGATGATAAACAGGCCCGCCTGGCCGTCTTTTCTGTGGATTCATTGAAAATCCACCCCTTCTTGTTTATGGACGAGTTCTTTGCCGTCAATCCCGGGATTCATTTTGAGGAGTTGGTCAACCATATTATCTTCTTCGCCGCCGCAGGCATTCGGGCCATGGCTGCCAGGTAATCAATACCTCCAGATAGGATTCAAGCATTCAGTACAATTAATTGGGTTCGTTTGGTTATTTGATGCCTTCATGCAGGTCGAGGTGGGGGGATAAAAGCCGGGAGTGTCTGCTTGCAAAAGGCAGGCCGGGCGGCTATAATACATCCTTCTATGAACCTAAGTGATTCACATACGACCCGTTAGGACAAATGTATGACAGTCGAAGTTGCCCAACAAATGGAGATTCTCAAGCGTGGTACCGTCGAGGTTTTCCGAGAGGATGAGCTGGCCCAGCGTATTGCCGAGGCTCGCAAAACCGGCCGCCCTCTGCGTGCCAAACTCGGCATGGACCCGACGGCGCCGGATATTCATCTGGGGCATACGGTGGTGTTACGTAAGTTACGTCAATTCCAGGATTTAGGGCATAAGGCGGTCCTGATTATTGGCGATTATACCGCCCGTATCGGCGACCCGACGGGGCAGAATACAACCCGGCCAATGCTTAGTCCCGAACAGATCAAAACCAATGCCCAGACGTATTTCCAGCAGGCCGGAAAAATTCTGGATATGTCGCCGGACAAAGTCGAGGTCCGGTTCAACAGCGAATGGCTGGCCGACCTGAAACTGGCCGATATTATCAAGCTGACGGCATCGATGACTGTGGCCCGGATGCTCGAACGGGATACGTTTGAAATCCGCTATAAAAAGGGGGATCCTATCGGAATTCACGAGTTTTTGTATCCGCTGATGCAGGGGTATGATTCGGTGGCGATCAACAGCGATGTTGAGTTGGGCGGCACGGACCAGACGTTTAACAACCTGGTCGGGCGGGATTTGCAGCGTATCGCGGGGCAGCCTGCTCAGATTGTCATTACAATGCCGATTCTGGTGGGGCTTGACGGCGTTCAGAAGATGAGCAAGTCCAAGGGCAATTACATTGGCGTAACCGACAGCCCTGCGGATATGTTCGGCAAGACCATGAGCATTCCAGACAATCTGATGGAAAATTACTTTACTCTGCTGACCGATGTGCCTGTGGAAAAAATTAAAGAACTGACTGACCCGAACAAGACCCACCCCAAGCAGGCCAAGGTTCTGCTGGGCAAGATGATTGTTGAGCAGTTTTATGATAAGCAGGCTGCCGAGGATGCGGCGGCAGGTTTTGAGAAGGTCTTTGCCCAGAACCAGTTGCCGGATGATATGCCTGAGGTGACCATTGGGGCCGAACCGGTTATGGCGTCCAAACTGCTGCTTCACTGCAAGCTGGTTGACAGCGGCGGTGAGGGCAAACGGATGATTCTGCAGGGTGGTGTCAAGATTAATGAAGCCAAAGTCGCCGACCCAAGTGAGATGATTACTCCCGCCAACGGGATGATTGTTCAGGTTGGTAAACGGAAATTTGCGAAACTTGTCATAGGTTAAGGACGGCGGATATGAAATTGCCGGTGATTGATAATACAAAACGATATGTTGGGCTGTATGTGGTGGATTTCGGCGGGCATAGTGCAGTGGGATTTACGGCGCTGGAGGTTGCCGAGCTGCTGGAAAGCGAGCAATTCGCTGATATTAAGGTCTACAAAATTCACAATGCCTACCCGGACGGTACGATGGAACTGGTGGGGGTACCGAATGAGACATTCGAGCTTGAGGCCGGGATGTTCTTTTATGCCGGCGATGAGACGACTGCGCGGGATGATTTCAAGCGTCTGACAAATATCGCGGTGACCTCTTCTGCTCCGTCTCGTGCGAAGGTGCATCTGGCCCGGCTTTCGGATAATGCATTTGTTACGGCGCTGATTTATCCTGCCGAGTACGATGACCAGTTTAGCCGGTGGCTGCTGGATAACCGTTATATGACTCAGGGTGTTGCTGAGGGAGGGACTGGGGCTGTGCAGCGGTACTATGATATCCCCAAAGAGATCCTCGATCAGAGGCAGCTGTTTGCAGCCGACTCCTTTGAGCAGCTGACTGGTGTTGAGCTTCTAGCTGCCACGCGCCGCGTTATGGTACGGTAAAGGATGTCAGTGATGAGGCCGTCTGTCTGTCAATCTAAAAAAACAGGTTGGCTGGGGAGGATTGCCGGGCTTTTGGGGGGAATCTTTGGCACAGGGAGATTGCCAGTCCGCCAGAAAGACCTGCAGCGTCTGGATTTCCCGACGTCTTCGCAAAAGATAGGGGTTACTTTTACCGAAACAATTCGGGCGGTATTCCGGATGCGGTGGATTCGAAAGAAGTAGATGTAAGCCTTTGTTTTTCAATGGTTTATAAAAATATTCTGAAAATGTTAATTAAAATATCACACTTGGCCGAAGTACCAAGTGCAAGAGTTTTCTCCCCTCCGGAAAACATCAGGAAAACCCAAAAGTTTCCTGATGTTTTCTTTTGCGCCTGGAAAGGCTTATTTTTTTGTTTGCTGAACAAGAATCATTCTTATATAGTAATCTTTAGAGGTAGAGGTACTATTCTCTAAATTAAAGCACTATGATATCCAGAACCAGCAAAGAACTATTGGAGCAGTTTCGTGCCCAATGCAAGGCCCGGGGACTGAGCATTACACCTCAACGAACTGCGATTTACGAGGCGCTGATCAGCTCCCAGGACCATCCTCGCACAGAAGATATTTATCATCGCGTCAAGACGGCCTTTCCGGATATGTCCATTGATACAGTCTATCGGACGCTGTGCCTGTTTGCGGAGATCGGATTTGTGCATCTGGTTGAAGGCTACGGCGAGGCCAAACGCTATGATCCGGATACAAAATGTCATCATCATTTCCGGTGTCTGCGGTGCGGGCGGATATTGGATTTCACGGAGCCGCGGTTTGATGCGCTTGAGGTGCCGGAGCGTTTCAAACACAATTGTGCTGTTTCGAATATTAAGGTGGTACTGGAGGGTGTTTGCGACCAGTGTCTCCAAAAGACCATAGAATCGTAATGTAAAGGTGGGAATCCCTGTAAAACGCGTTGGATTGATTACCGGGAGCCGCTATAATATCCGTACCAGGTCGAGTATGGGTAGTCAGGATAAAAAAATGATAACCACGAAACTGAATCATGGAGGTAAACGATGAGTCCGAGTTCAAGGGAACAAGCCAAACAGAAAGTCATCGAAGTGTTAAACAAGGCCCGCGCCATGGAGCTTCAGGCCATTCATCAGTATATGAACCAGCATTATAATCTGGACAACATGGATTACGGCGAGCTGGCGGCGAATATGAAGCTGATTGCCATTGACGAAATGCGTCATGCCGAGATGTTTGCCGAACGCATCAAGGAATTGGGCGGTGAGCCGACAACTGAGCCGCTGGAAAAGCCGGTCAAGGCCCAGAAGATTGAAGTGATCTATCCGTTTGATTCCAAACTGGAAGACGACACCATTGCCGATTACAACCAGTTTCTGCTGGTCTGCCGCGAAAATGGCGACAGTATCAGTATGAAGCTGTTTGAGACCATCATTGACGAGGAGCAGGCTCATTTTAATTACTTCGACAATGTCAATGAGCATATCAATACCCTTGGGGCGGCGTATCTGGCCAAGATTGCCGGAACACCCGCCGAGACCGGCCCGGCCTCCAAAGGCTTTGTGGTTCAGGGCGGTCAGGCATAATGAACGACTATCGAACCGCCATGCCGGTCCTGCGGGATAGGGCATGGCGGTGCTTTTGCTGCGGTGATTAATCCCCCTAAGGCAGGAGACAGACAATGCGACATGGATGGATAGCACTGGGTATTGGAATTGGGATTCTGCTGGCAGGATGTCGGCCTGTGGAGCCGCCGCGACCGGCTATTCGGCTGGTGTGGGATTTTGAACAGGAGACACTCGGGACGCTGCCTGTCCCCTGGATGGCTGCCGAGACAGCCGGAAAGCAGATGCCGGCCACGTGGGAAATTGTGGGGGATAGCTGGGGCAAGGCAATCGGGCTGACCCAGACCCGCAATACCGGCCAGACCTGTAATTTGCTGCTGGCGATGAACAGCCGGCTGGCCAACCTGCGGCTGTCAGCCAAGATCAAGGCTGTCAGGGGGACAAACCAGCAGGGCGGCGGCATTGTCTGGCGGGCCCTGAACGGGGATAATTATTATGCTGCGCAGTGGGATGCTCTCACCCAGCAGGTGCGGTTGTATTGCGTCATTCAGGGGCAACGCCAGATGCTGCAGTCGGTCCGTGTGCAGGCGGATCCGACGACCTGGCATACGCTGAACATCGAGCATTTCCGCGAACGCATCACAATTACGATGGATGACCGTTTTGTCATGAAGCAGCAGGACGATATGCTGCCGCTGCCGGGGATGATCGGGCTGTGGACCCAGGCCGATGCGGTGACGATGTTTGACGAAATCCGGGTGGATGAAATTAAATAGGCCGGCAGCAGTACCGTGATAGATAACCGGGGTGCAACACAAGCACGCGGGCGGAAGCTGTATCATTGTGCCGCGAGGATCGCCACAGGATACATCGAAAAGGTACTTCGCCGCGACTCGGGCGGACAACATCATTCAGGGGCAGTATCTTATACTTGACCGCGGCAAATTGGTGCCTGTCAAGCCGGACTTTTCTCCATGACAAAGAGATTCAATGTGCTGACGGTTCTGTATGTCTGAGTCTTAAAAAATGTGGCGAGTTATTTTGTTGTTCCATAACAATAGAGGTTTTTAGCCGTTCGCAGGAACACTTTGTTGTCGGCAATGATGATGGAGGAATCGACGGGTTGTTCGCCGAGATTGTGAGTGCTCAGGACGCGAAACGCTGCAGGGTCGGCGGCGGCGATGGTTACCACGCCTTGTCGGTTCACCAGGTACAGCTTTCCATCGCCGGCGGCAATCGAGGCATAATACATGTCGGCCCTATCCAACTGGGCCGTCCAGTGCACCTGTCCGCTTCTGGGGTTGAGACACGTCAGCGTCTTATTCCTTTCGGCAATCTGGTACACATTTCCCTGATAGACCGCCGCACAGGTGATATCTGATCCCGGCTGGTCCATCCTCCAGACTTGCGACGGCTCATTGGCGGCAAGCTTGTCCAGGTCTAGTGCAAAGGTTCTGTCGCCACGCGGCCAGGAACAAACCAGAATTCCGTCGGCAGCGACAGGGGTCGGAATCTGCCGGTCGATGGTTCGCTTTTTGTCGGTAATATAGGTATAACGCCACAGCTCTTTTCCGGTCTGCGGGTCGTGGCCGGTTACACAGTCTGCCCCGTACACCACCACATGCATCTTGCCGGCTATCGAAACGGGCAGCGGGGTCGTGTATGCGTTGGTTGATTCCTCGCGGGCATCCGTCGGCCGGGTTTGCCTGAAAATGGTCTTGCCATCGGCGGCATTCACACACAACAGATAGGAATCCAGTTCCGCGGCACTGTCGGCGCGGGAGGACTTCACACGGCGCAGGACAGGGATATAAAGCCGCTCCTCCAGCAGCAGCGGGCTGGAACTGAAGCCGAAATCCAGCGTCAGCGGGCCGTAATCGGCGACCAGGTTGCGCTTCCATATTTCCTTGCCAGACGTGTCCAGCTTGACTAAGGTTCCCTCGCCGAATAAAAAGACGGCGCCATCTGCCTGTGCACACGGTGAACACGAGGCCATGGTATTGCCGGATGGAAGTGTCTTGTCAGCACGGGCGGCGGTGTACTGCCAGAGAACCTGGCCGGTTGCGGCGTCCAGGCACATCGCCAACAGCCGGTCAGAGCCGTTTTCCGTCGAGGCCAGATACACCTTGCCGGCGGCGATGACCGGCGTGGCCGAAGACTTGCCCGGCATGGGGGTCTTCCACAAAAGCGTCTGGTTGGGGTCCAGTACCGCCGGCAGATTCTTGGCGTCAGTGGAGCCGTTGAAATAAGGTCCTCGCCATTGCGACCACTCTGCTGCCAACGCAGCCGAACCCAACAGAATCAATGCCCAAATATGCATTCTCATAACGCCGTCTCCACAAAATATGTGATTGCTCTTATTGTTTCGGAATCCTCTGTTTGACGGGGCGAAAATCGAAGCTCCCTATGCGACCTCAATGATTATAGGGTGGTTACTCAGTGTCAGGGGGATCGCCTCTGTCTTTGTTAGTATCTGAACCGGTGATATTCCTTTTGTTGGATGATAGACTTTTATCCGTTCCCTGGGGCTGTCCAGTGTTATGGTGATGGTATCTTCGCCGCCGGTAAAGCGTTCACCCCATACGACCAGACAAAATGTGCCATTTTGTTTTTGCAAAAGCAGGTCGTGTACCGTGTCAGGCTGGTTTGCGATGGCATATGCCAGTTTTCCTGGAGTCGCAAGAGCACTCTTGTCGGCCAGAATTGTTGTCAGGTTATGCAGATAGGTTGCGGCCAGCCGCGGCGTATAATCCGGCCTGTAAAAACCAAAGGTCTGATTGCCGGCCTCATCCGAGCGGTCTCGCAGAAGATAAACGGAGGTATATTTCCAGCCCCGCTTGAATTGAGCCAGATAGACACTCATATACAGCAAGGCCTGAACCTGTTCGGTGATCGTGTCATCCAGGGTGATGCCGGTTTCGGTGGTGACTCTTGGCAATGTCAACAACTCAGAGTCTGAATAGCCGGCATATTGTTTTCGCCAGGTTACGCCGTAATTTCCATATAAACCATCCACTTTGCAGGCCGAGGTGGGGTCTGCGGCAATCCACGTCTGGTTATCGTGCAGTCCCGCCCAGCTCGGATGTGTCATATAATTATGACAATTTGCATAGTCGGCATAGGTTGTCCCGTCCGGCATCAGACAGCCGGCATTGTTGGGGATGGTCAGGAATTGCAGTCCGACGTTATCTGTCTGGGCGCCGCTTTCGCTGATGTTCCAGACGGGATAGTCCTTCAGCACGGAATCTCTTTTGACGGCTTCGTACAAATCCCGCTGCAGTGCCGCGACTGCCATCCATGACGCATCCTTTCCTCCCGTCTGTCCCTGGTAGGTAATTGCCCAGTTGTTCGGCTCATTGTTGCCTTCCAGGGCCAGCAGTGCCCCAACCGCGGCTAATTGCCGGGCACCGTCGAGTAATTTGCCAAGGTCGGTTCCGCCGCTCATCAGGCCGTAGCTGAATCGAACGCCGGTTCGCTTGTGAGCCTCAATCAAATCGCGAATGGGGATGCCGCTTTCATAACCCGCCCGGATCCAGCGTACCCCCAGGTAGCGAACGGCTTTGAGTGTACTGAGCAGGTTTTCTCCTCGTACTGATACCGCCGAACAGATGCCGATGGAGTCGAGAAAATCATTGGCACTGACAGCAGAGCAGAGGGGGATTGTGTTCTTGCCTTCCGTCGTGTCAGCAGCCGAAATGACTGTCGGCCCTGCTGTCATGATTGCCGCAGCGGTCAGACTCTGCTGCAGGAATGTCCGTCGCGTCAGCGTGGTGCCATTGAACATCCGTCCTTCCTTTCTTAATGTGGAGGCTGGGGTATTAAATGATTATGCCTGCATGACGATGGCTATGGCATTCAATATTGACCGCAACCGGCAGTGAGGCGATATGGCAGGGAGCGGTTTCGATGAATACTCCCAGGGCTGTAGTGTCGCCGCCCAGCCCCTGCGGGCCGAGACCGGTAGCGTTTACTGCGGCAAGCAGTGTTTTTTCCAATTCCGCATAATACGCGTCGGGATTGTGCGAGCCGATTTTGCGAAGCAGGGCCTTTTTGCTCAGCAGACAACATTGCTCAAAATCGCCGCCCAGCCCCACACCGACGACAAACGGCGGGCAGGCATTGGCCCCGGCATTGTTGACAACATCGACAATCCATGCCGCAACATTGTCCGTTTTTTCTGTGGGATTAAACATCCTGAACTGGCTTTTGTTCTCACAGCCGCCGCCTTTGGCCATCACCGTGATATGGATCCGGTCCCCGGGAACCAGCGACACATGAATGACCGCCGGGGTATTGGTGGTGGTGTTCTTGCGAAGATGCAGCGGTTCGGCGACCACGCTTTTGCGCAGGAAACCATCGTTGTATCCCAGCGTTATCCCTTCGTTAATGGCGGTAATCACAGTGGCATCGGTTTTGTCATGAGGCGGCGTTACTGCGATCTGGTTACCCAGTTCCACAAATACAATTGCCAGGCCGGTATCCTGACACAACGGAATCCGCTCTTTTTCGGCAAGGTGATAATTCTCAATCAATTGGTCCAGAATTTGCCTGGCACGAGGATGCGATTCTTTGGCGACGGCATCCTGGAGAGCCTGCTTGACATCTT
Source organism: Anaeroglomus insulsum (assembly GCF_050689095.1). Classification (NCBI taxonomy): domain Bacteria; kingdom Pseudomonadati; phylum Planctomycetota; class Phycisphaerae; order Sedimentisphaerales; family Anaerohalosphaeraceae; genus Anaeroglomus; species Anaeroglomus insulsum. The sequence goes on along the minus strand of NZ_JBOGCL010000012.1, from coordinate 1,869 downwards.
CCGGCAGTTGATATGCGGCACGAATGGCCAGTTCTTTGACGGCGTCTACGATGACATGATATGGAACATTTCGGGTAATCATTCCGCTTCATCCTTATCAACAGGCATGACCCACCTGGTTTTATCCACCAGTTCAGCGGCGATGGTGTAGGTCTTTCGGCCTTCCTTCAGGTATTTGCGCTCATAATTGGTGCCGACGGTTTCGCCTTCCTGTGCTCCGGCCGGCCGGATAAAATCGATGGGCTTCATGGCACCGCAGGCGAATGCTCGTCCCAGCACCTCGGTCATCTGATGAAAATAATCCTCGTGATCCGTGGCCAGATTAATCTTGCCCGAACAAGTCAGGCAGCGAAGGATTGCCCCCAGATTTACATCGCAGAAAAACCGCCGTTTATGATGTCTTTTTTTGGGCCATGGATCAGGAAAGTAAATATGAAAGCAATCTACGGACTGGTCCGGGAAATAATCGTGCACCAGCTCAGCGGCATCGGCCCGAATCAGTCGGACATTACTCAGGCCCCAGCGTCCCATGCGATCCACGGCATAACGATAATATTTATTGGCCCATTCGATACCCAAATAATTTATATCCGGATTGGCGCGTGCTTCGGAGACCAGAAAGGTCCCCTTGCCGGAGCCGATTTCCACATGAACAGAGGCGGAACGTCCGAAAATAGCGGCAAAATCAATCCTGTTATCGATATCTTCAAATGAAACAGCGATGTCTGAAAAATCTCTTAATTTTCTAAATTGCATTTTACTAGCCTGAATTTTCCTTTAAAATACGAGTGTCTGGCTGGTTGCCCATGGTCAAATGGGTCCCCCCGTCTTTATTAGCAGGGAGCCGATAATAGGGATTTTGCAGAAAAAACTATTAAAGTCAAGGATTGTATCGTTCGATACGGCTAATTGGTGAGAACTGTCTAAAATTGGCTTACGTAAACACGATGTGGGAAGTTGGATATTGGCCGGAAAACCGACCAGCAATCCCCTAAATACAGAGGTAGTCCGGCGAAATAGAGGTGAGGCTATATGATCAGGCCGGCATTGACATTACGAAGGCGACGCGTGCTGGTGGATGTGGATGTCCAGCATGATCTGTTTTTGGCCAATGGGAAAGCCTGTGTCAGGAATCATCGGCGCGTTCTGGCCAATATTCGTCGAACGATGGCTTGGGCACGTCGTGAACGGATTCGCCAGATATCACTGGGAATGGTTCATGACCCCGACCATCATGGAGCCAACGGTCACAATGGTCAGTACTGTATTGCAGGTTCCGAGGGCGTTCGCAAGATTCATTATACCCTTCGCAAACGTCATGCTGATTTCGGCGATGATGCCGGCACGGACCTGCCGCGTCAGCTTTTACAGGATTACGAGCAGGTAATCCTGTATCGTCACACCGAAGATCCCTTCGAACAGCCGCGTATCGATCGGTTGCTTAGCGAAACGCGTGCGACGGAGTATGTTGTTGTTGGCGGGGTCGTTGAAAAAGCAATCAAAATGCTGGTTCTTGGTTTGTTGATTCGTCGTCGGGCTGTAACCCTGCTGACGGATGCTCTGGGCAGCCATGATAAAGCGGCCGCCGAGGTTGCTCTGCGGCAAATGCATGCCAAGGGGGCCAAACTTACCGACACTAAAACACTGCTGGGGGCTTCTCATCTTCGTATGGTTTACGCCTGTACCTGTGATCGCTGCCGCGGAAAGCTGCAGCAGAAAGCGGGCCTCGAAGAAAGCACTCTGTAGCGATTTTGGTTTGTCTTTAACACAACCTTTATTTTGCCAAATCTTTGATTTCCTCAGCGGTCAAAGCCCGGTTGTAGATCTGGACATTTTCGATCAGCCCGCTAAAGAAGCTCTGGAACGTGT